>NZ_DAMBYD010000004.1:0-334163 GCF_032051575.1 Aminipila sp.
AAGGGGCAGATGTAGACCTTGGAAACAAGCAGTTCGGAGGACAGGAAGCATTAGTAGTGTTTGATGATGTATTTATTCCAAAGGACAGAATCTTCCTTTGCGGAGAATATGATTTTGCAGGAATGATGGTAGAAAGATTTGCAGGATACCACAGACAGTCATATGGAGGCTGTAAGGTTGGGGTAGGCGATGTAGTAATCGGAGCAGCGGCATTGGCAGCAGATTACAACGGAGCACAGAAAGCATCACATGTAAAAGATAAACTGATAGAAATGACTCATCTGAATGAAACATTATACTGCTGCGGCATAGCATGTTCAGCAGAAGGCTATCCAACAGCAGCAGGAAACTATCAGATTGACTTACTGCTTGCCAACGTATGTAAGCAGAACGTAACAAGATTCCCATATGAAATCGTAAGACTGGCAGAAGATATTGCTGGAGGACTGATGGTAACTATGCCAGCAGAAGCAGACTTTAAGTCAGAGACAGTAGTAGGGAAGAATGGAGAAACCATAGGGGATGTATGCAATAAGTACTTTGCAGCAGCACCAACATGCACAACAGAAGAAAGAATGAGAGTCTTAAGATTCTTAGAAAACATCTGTCTTGGTTCATCAGCAGTAGGCTATAGAACTGAGTCCATGCATGGAGCAGGATCACCACAGGCTCAGAGAATCATGATTTCCCGTCAGGGCAATATTAATGCCAAGAAAGAACTTGCTAAAGCAATTGCAGGAATTAAATAAGCAGACTTAAGTTTGCAACAAATAACTAGTTTTTTAGTAAGTCGCCCAGTCTTTTTATGTGCGGCTTATTTTAAAAAATAATAGATAATTATTCATGGAGGTAGACAATTTGAAGTGTGGCATTCGATTTTGCGGGGGTTGCAATCCAAGATATGACAGAGGTAAGGCACTGGCAACTCTAGAGGAAAAGTTTAAAGGTGAAGTTGATTTTGTTATAGCAGAAGAAAATGTTTTGTATGATTTATTACTTGTAATTGGGGGCTGCACAAATTGCTGTGCTTCTTATGAACAATTTAAAACAAAAGAAGGCGTTATAAAAATGTGGGAAGAAACACATATTGAAAAAATCGCAAATGTAATTAAAGAATTAGAGTTTTAAAAAGATGAAAAAGATGGAGGTATCCCAAAGATGAACTGGAAAGAAATTTATGAAAGTAGAAAATGTACTGCTGATGAAGCAGTACAGAGAATTAAAAACGGTGATAGAGTAGTATTTGCCCATTGCGTAGCAGAGCCAACAATATTGGTAGATGCAATGGTAGCAAATGCAGAAAACTATGAGGATGTAACAATATCTCATATGGTTACGCTTGGCAAAGGTCAATATACAAAACCTGAATATAAGGGACATTTTAAATTCGAAGGATGGTTTTCTAGTGCAAGTACGAGAGGTTCCATAGCGGAAGGGCATGGACAATTTGTACCGGTCTATTTCCATGAAGTTCCTAACTACATAAGAAAGGGTATATTCCCAATTGATGTAGTTATGGTGGCGGTATCAGCACCTGACCGTAATGGTTTTTGCTCAGTAGGCGTTTCTTGTGACTATACGATGCAGGCTATAAAATCTGCTAAAATAGTATTGGCTGAAGTCAACGATCAAGTTCCAGTTGTTTATGGGGAAACGTTTGTACATATTAGTGAAATCGATGCTTTTGTTGAAACCTCACACCCTCTACCTGAGATGGTACTGCCTAATATTTGTGATGTTGAAACTAAAATCGGTAAATATTGCGCTTCGCTTATTGAAGATGGTTCCACATTACAACTTGGTATAGGGGCTATTCCTGATGCTGTATTGTCACAACTTAAAGATAAAAAACATTTAGGTATACATTCGGAAATGATTTCTGATGGTGTTGTAGATCTTTATGAAGCGGGGGTTATTGACTGCTCACAAAAATCTATTGATAAGGGAAAGATGATAGTAACTTTCTTAATGGGAACCAAGAAGCTGTATGATTTTGCAGCTAATAATCCTATGCTGGAAATGCGGCCTGTTGACTATGTAAATAGTCCTGTTGTAGTATCCCAATGTTCGAAAATGGTTTGCATTAATGCTTGTTTACAGGTAGACTTTATGGGACAGGTGGTATCTGACAGTATTGGAACAAAACAGTTCTCTGGTGTAGGTGGTCAGGTGGACTTCGTTAGAGGTGCAGCTATGTCTCTTGACGGAAAGGGAAAAGCTATCATTGCTATGCCATCAATTGTTAAGAAGAAGGATGGAACTATGATTTCTAAAATTGTTCCGTTTATTGATCATGGGGCAGCTGTTACAACAAATAGACATGATGTGGATTATATTGTAACTGAATATGGTATTGCAGAAATGAAAGGCAGAAGCCTTCAAGATAGAGCTAGAGCGCTTATAAACATTGCTCATCCCGAATTTAGAGATGAACTAAAAGAAGAATTTGAAAAGAGATTTAACGCACAGTTCTAAACTAATACTGACATGCCATACAAAGAGTTAGCTAAGGAGGTAATCTTATGCAGGCTTTAAGAGTAGTACCTAAAGTATTTTATTTTGATACTTTTAAGGAGTTTAATGAAGAGTTTAAAATTGGTAAAAGAGATGTTTTAGTAACCAATGAATGGATGTATAATCCATATGTTGCACCGCTTGGTTTAGATACGAATGTTATTTACCAAGAAAAGTATGGGATGGGAGAACCATCTGATGAAATGATCGATGCAATGGCCAACGAAATGCAAAAATATGACTATGATCGAATTATTGCATTTGGTGGAGGAACCATTGTTGATATCTGCAAGGTTTTATCACTTGATGTTCCTAAAAAATCAGTTGATCTTTTTACAGGAAAAGTTACTCCTAAAAAAATTAAACAGTTAATTGTAGTTCCAACTACTTGTGGCACTGGATCTGAGGTAACCAATGTAGCTATAGCGGAATTGAAATCCCTACAGACAAAGAAGGGGATTGCGGTTGAAGAAACCTATGCTGATATGGCTGCTTTAGTTCCTGAAAGTTTACAGGGACTTCCAGATAAGGTATTTGCAACAAGTTCGATTGATGCACTTATTCATGCAATAGAATCATACTTATCACCTAAGGCTTCAGATTTCACAGAAATGTATTCTTTGAAAGCCATAGAAATGATTATGGAAGGATATAAGAAAGTTCTTGCAGCAGGAAACACGGCTGATGCAAGAAAACCTTACTTAAAAGACTTTCTTCTTGCTTCCAATTATGCAGGGATTGCATTTGGTAATGCTGGATGTGCAGCTGTACATGCATTATCTTATTCAATTGGCGGAGCATTTCATGTACCACATGGAGAAGCTAATTATCAGTTCTTTACAGAAGTCTTTAAAATGTATATGAGGAAAGCACCTGATGGAAAGATTGCCAAAGCAAATCAAATCTTTGCAGATATACTTGGATGTGATGTTAAGAATGTTTATGACGAATTAGAGAAATTCTTAAATCAGTTAATTGCCAAGAAGCCCCTAAGAGAATATGGGATGTCGGAACTTCAGATTGGCGAATTTACAAAGATGACCGTTGAAAATCAACAGAGATTACTTGGTAATAACTATGTTTTCTTAACTGATGAAGAAATTAGAGAAATCTTTGCTAATTTATATTAAAATACAAATTGATATTAAAATGGCCAGAAAAACTTGAATTCTGGCCATTTTTGTGTGCCCAAAATATAAAATACAGATTTTACTATGGAAAAGTCTTGAAAAGATCACTGGCAAATTGTATAATGGAAAATCGAGGGTATGATGGATACAACTAATATAGAAATAAAAGAGGAGAAGGGAAGAGTTTATGAATCAAAATATTGTAACAGAAACTAGTAAAAATATCAGGGCTTTAGCGCGCGTGTCGCTACAAGGAAAATGGAAATTAGCGGTTATAGCAACTGCAGTGTATATGATTGCACTTATGGTACCAGCAACTATTTTAGATATTATTTTTGGTGGGGAAGATGGTGTATCACTTTTGTCTGGCTTGTACACATTTTTAGTTACAGCACCATTCACGGTAGGATATTCCATATTCTGCTTAAATTTATTCCGAAGAAAAGAATGTGAAGTTGCACAGGTTTTCTATGGATTTGAAAAGTTTTTTAAGGTGATTGGACTTTATATAGTTATGTGTGTATTTATAGGCCTATGGATTATAGCTCCAATAATAGCAGCATTAATTACACAGAAAAAAATATTTTTTCTCCTAATACTTCCACTTGGTATTCCTGCAATTATAGCTGCTTATAGGTATAGTCAATCATTCTTAATTATGGCAGATCATCCTGAATATGGGATTATGCAATGTATATCTGAAAGTAAACGAATAATGATTGGAAACAAGTTGAAGTTTTTCTGCATGGAGTTCAGTTTTATTGGATGGGCAATTTTAGCAGCTATACCTACAGGAATTTTATCAACAATATTTACTTTTGCAGCGCCTTCATTAAAAAGCATGGGGTCGTTAATTGGAAGTATAGCATATTTCTGGTTAATGCCTTATATGTGTCTTGCTGGAGTTGCATTCTACGAACTTGCTAATGGCAATTTACTGCCAGGAGTTATTGAAGCTAGTCCAATGAGTTTTGATGGAGAAACTTCTAAGCTTAGTGAAGTACCATATAACACTGAGGGAGAAGTACATACTACAGAAGAAACTAGAGAAAATTAATATTGACATTAAAAAATTACTATGTTAATATGAAGTGGAAAATTAAATAATATGTCTTCAGGGCAGGGTGTGATTCCCTACCGGTGGTAAAGCCCACGAGCCGCAAGGCAGATTCGGTGTGATTCCGAAGCCGACAGTATAGTCTGGATGAAAGAAGATAAGTGCAAGTTTTATATTGCGTTTGATTATTATGCTCTGAAATGTTATCATTTCAGAGTTTTTTATTATTTAGAAATCAATATAAAATATTTATTAAGCTTGCAAATAAATTATGAGTATATGTTATTAAGATATAAGCATAATAAAAATGCCTTGGAGTTTTATCCAAGGCATTTTTTTTGAATAGGATATAACAATGATAAATCAGGGAGATGAATTGATTGACAGATGAAAAATATATGCAGATGGCTTTAGAGCTGGCCAGAAAAGCAGAAGGGTGGACAAATCCAAATCCTATGGTGGGAGCAATAGTTGTAAAAAATGGAAATATAATTGGACAAGGCTTTCATGAAAAATATGGACAGCTGCATGCAGAAAGAAATGCAATTGCAAATTGCAGCGAATCACCTGAGGGAGCAACTATATATGTTACTTTAGAACCATGCTGTCATTATGGAAAAACACCACCATGCACAGAAGCTATTATGGAAAATAAAATCTCAAGAGTAGTAGTGGGTTCTAAAGATCCAAATATTCTTGTGGCGGGAAAAGGTATAGAAATTCTAAAGCAGGCAGGCATTCAGGTTACCACAGGAGTTTTGGAAAAAGAATGCAATGAAATAAATAAAATTTTCCTTCATTACATAGGAGAAAAAAAGCCATTTGTGGCTATGAAGTATGCTATGACAATGGATGGCAAAATTGCAGCCTATACAGGAAAGTCAAAATGGATTACAGGAGAAACGGCCAGAGAGCATGTGCATAAGTTACGGCATAAATATATGGCTATTATGGTTGGTATAGGAACAGTGCTAAAAGATAATCCTAGGCTGGATTGCAGACTTCCAAATACTAAAAATCCTAAAAGAATAATTTGTGATACGAATCTAAGAATTCCTTTGGAATGTCAGATAGTGAATACTGCAAAGGATATAGAAACATATATAGCTACAGCAACATTAGATAATGAAAAAACTAAAAAACTTACTGAGGCTGGCTGTATTGTATTGCAAATCCCTAGAAGCGGAGATCATATTGATCTAAATATTCTTATGCAAATGCTTGGGAAAAAAGGAATAGACAGTATACTTCTTGAAGGTGGAGGAACATTAAATTATGAAGCCTTAAGTAAGGGTATTGTGGACTATATATTTGCATATGTGGCACCTAAGATTTTCGGAGGAAAAGATGCTATAACTGCAGTGGAAGGTATGGGTGTGGAAAGCCCGGAAACTGCAATTATGCTGAAAAATAGAAAAATTACTATTTTGGGAGAAGATATATTGATTGAGCATGAAGTTTTTAAAGGGGTGAATAAATGTTTACAGGGATAGTCGAAGAAAAGGGAATGATTAAGTCAATTTTAAAAGGAAGAAATTCATCCAGACTTATTGTTGAAGGAGATGAAATTTTTAATCAAATACATCTTGGAGATAGTGTAGCAGTTAATGGGGTCTGCCTTACAGTCTGTAGTTTTAGTGGCAATACATTTGAAGCAGATGTAATGGGAGAGACCCTTTCACGAAGCTCTCTGGGAAATTTAAAATCGGGAAGCATAGTTAATTTAGAGAGAGCCATGGCTGCAGATGGCAGGTTTGGAGGTCATATAGTTTCTGGACATATAGATGGAACGGGAACTATTGTAAGTTTAATACCAGATGAAATAGCTACCTGGATAAAGATTTCTACCGCACCTGAGATTATGAAATATATTGTTGAAAAAGGCTCAATAGCAATAGACGGTGTAAGTCTGACGGTAGCAACAGTAAGTAATGATAGTTTTCAAGTCTCACTAATACCACACACAGGAAAAGAAACCACATTACTGAGCAAGAGAGTTGGAGATGTAGTCAATCTTGAAAACGATATAATTGGAAAATATATTGAAAAATTCTTAGTAACAAAGAATCCAAATCAGAAAAATGAAAGTCGAATAAATATGGGATTTCTTGAAAAGAACGGATTTTAATACTTATTTTTAATAATGGAGGATAGACAAATGTTTAAATATAATACAATTGAGGAAGCGTTAGAAGCTCTTAGACAAGGGAAAATGATTGTTGTAACAGATGCTGAAGACAGGGAAAATGAGGGAGATTTAATTTGTGCAGCTGAATTTGCCACTACAGAGAATGTTAATTTTATGGCAATTCATGCAAAAGGATTAATCTGCATGCCTATGAGCAAAGATATGGTTGGTAAACTAGGTTTACACCAAATGGTTTCAAAGAATACTGACAATCATGAAACTGCTTTTACAGTATCAATAGATCATATTGATACTACTACAGGAATATCAGCGGTTGAAAGATCAATTACGGCTATGAAAGCAGTGGAAGAAAACGCATGTCCAGAAGATTTCAGAAGGCCTGGTCATATGTTCCCATTATTGGCTAAAACTTATGGTGTTTTGGAAAGACAGGGACATACGGAAGCCACCATTGATTTAATAAAACTTGCAGGTCTAAAAGAGTGTGGATTATGCTGCGAAATTATGAGAGAAGATGGAACAATGATGCGAACTACTGAATTAAAGGAATTTGCGCAGGAGCATGGACTTGTATTCGTAACCATAGAAGCACTGAAAGAATACAGAAAATGCACAGAGAAAATTGTGGAAAGAGTTGTAGCCACTAAATTGCCTACGAAATATGGTGAGTTTATAGCTTATGGATATGAAAATAAAATTAATGGAGAGCATCATGTGGCTCTTGTAAAGGGGAATATAGAAGACGGAGAATCTGTGCTTTGCAGAGTTCACTCTGAATGTTTAACAGGAGATGCGCTAGGTTCTATTAAATGTGATTGTGGAGAACAGTATGATGCTGCTATGAAGAAATTAGAAAAGGAAGGCTGCGGAGTGATGCTTTATATGAGACAAGAGGGCAGAGGCATCGGGCTTATAAATAAACTAAAAGCATATGCACTTCAAGATAAAGGAATGGACACAGTAGAGGCGAATCTTGCACTTGGATTTGAAGAAGATTTGAGGGATTATTCTATAGCAGCTCAGATTTTGAAGGATTTAGGAGTAAAGGATGTAAAACTAATGACAAATAATCCGGATAAAGTTAAGCAACTTTCAAAATATGGTGTAAATATTTCTGAAAGAGTTCCCATTGAGATTGAGGCAAATCCGTATGATAGGTTTTATTTGAAGACGAAACAGGAAAAAATGGGGCATATATTGAGTTACCACTAAGAATTTTATTAGTTAAAGATATGTTAAATTACAACGCAAAAGGAGAATAAAAATGAAAGTATTTGAAGGAAAATTAGTAGCTAAAGACATTAAAGTTGGAATTGTCGCTGCAAGGTTTAATGAATTTATTGTTTCTAAGCTGCTATCGGGTGCGGTAGATGGACTGACAAGGCATAATGTGGAAGAAGATAATATTGAAGTGGCGTGGGTGCCAGGAGCCTTTGAAATTCCTCTTATGGCAGCTAAAATGGCTAAGTCAGGAAGATATGATTCAGTGATATGTTTAGGAGCAGTTATTAGAGGTACGACTACTCATTATGATTATGTTTGTAATGAAGTATCAAAGGGCGTTGCTCATGTGGGGCTTGAGTCTGGTATTCCTGTAATGTTTGGTGTTATTACTACAGAGAATATAGAACAAGCTATAGAACGTGCAGGTACAAAGGCTGGCAATAAGGGATACGATTGTGCACTTGGGGCAATTGAAATGGTCAATCTTATGCAGCAGTTTTAAAATATTGAACAAACATAGCAAATACAAATTCGGAACATTTAAACCGTTTCTTTCATATTATAGCGAGAGTAGTAATTTGAAAGGGGCGGTTTTTTGTGGCTGTAGAAAGGCATATTTATCCGGGAAATAATACAACTGAAGGTTTTTATTCTTATTATAATTACATATTAGGTCAGCGCGAGGCAAATCGGATTATTTGCATAAAGGGAGGTCCAGGAGTAGGTAAGTCTACATTTATGAAAAAAATAGGTGAGACTTATCTGGAAAGAGGAGAAGATGTAGATTTCATGCATTGCTCTTCAGATAACAATTCTCTAGATGGTGTGGTCTTAAAAAATAGAAGGATAGCGCTCATAGATGCGACAAGTCCTCATGTGGTAGATCCTGTGAATCCAGGGGCAGTAGATCAAATTATACATTTAGGCGACTATTGGAACGAAAGAGGAATTAGAGAAAACAAGATGGCAGTAATAGAAACTAATGAAAGAATCAAGAGCATGTTCCAATATGCATACAACTATTTTGCAGCAGCAGGAAAGCTTTATGAAAACATTGCAGCCATGTATGATACTGCCATAGAAAGAGCTGAAGTCTATAAGATGACAGCTACAATTGTAGGAAATGAACTTGCGCATAAAGAACTCTGTTTAAATCCAGGTAATGTTAAGAAATTTTTTGCTAGTGCCATTACACCAATGGGAATTACCCATTACATAAAAAGTCTGATTAATGGATATAAAAAGATATATATAATAAGCAGTCCTGTAGGCCTTTGTGCAACCAGCTTGCTTAATGTATTTTCAGAAAGTGTTATATATAGAGGGTTTGACGTAGAACTGTATTACTGTCCTATGCGGCCTGAAAGCAAAATTGAGCATCTGTTAGTACCTGAAATTGGAGTTGCATTTATAAGTGTGAACAAATATCATGACCTTGAACCGTGGGAAATTGCTACAGATGAAGAAGGAAAAAATAATCCGGAAATCGTTCATATAGATATGAATGAGATGATTGAAAGAAGAAAGTTAGAAAAATTAGAGAAGCTAATTAAAAATAATTCTGATAGCATGGATAAACTGATTTCCGATGGAATTGAGTGTTTAAAACTGGCGAAGCAAGAGCATGATTATCTTGAAAGTTTTTATATTCCAAACATGGATTTTAAAAAAATAGATGAATTAAGGAATGAAATTATTGCTAAAATAGGGTAATAAGATGTATAATTAAGGGTAACATACTTTTTGATATACACAAGCAATTAAGGAGAACAAAAGATGAGTAACAAATTTATTCCATTGCTTTTTGCAGGGGATATTAATGTATATAGTGTAGCAAGAGCTTTTCATGAGGAATACAGTATAAAACCATTTGTATATGGTAAATACCCAACAGGCCCATGCTTCAAAAGTAAAATAATGAATTATAATGCAAATCCAAAAGCAGATGAACAGGATACTTTCCTGGAACTTGTTCTTGGATTTGCAGAAGAACATAAAGATAAGCAGATTCTTTTAATCGGTTGTGGTGACAGCTATGTACAACTGATTAGTGCAAATAAAGACAAGCTCCCTGAGAATGTTATCGCACCATATATTCATATTGATATGATGAATAATTTAATCCATAAAGAAAAGTTCTACGAAATGTGTGAAAAAATTGGTGTAGATTATCCTAATACATTTGTTCACAAAAAAGAATTAGGTCATAATTTTGAGCTGCCTTTCAAAGCACCTTTTATTATAAAGCCTGCTAATGGAATTGAATATTGGAGACATCCTTTTGCTACTCAGAAAAAGGTATATAAGGCTGATTCAAGACAAGAATTAGATGCTATTTTAGATGATATTTATGATGCTGGTTATAAGGATTCTATTATTATTCAGGACTTTATTCCTGGAGATGATACTTTTATGCGGGTTCTTACTAACTATTCAGATAAGAATGGTAAAGTGAAGATGATGTGTTTGGGACATGTTCTCTTAGAAGAGCATACACCTCATGGAATAGGTAACCATGCAGTCATTATAACAGAACATAACGAGATTGTAGAAGCACAGTTTAAGCAGCTTTTAGAAAGCATGAATTATATAGGATTCTCAAACTTTGATATTAAATATGATACTAGAGACGGTAAATATAAAGTATTCGAAATAAACACAAGACAAGGCAGAAGCAATTTCTATGTTACAGGTGCTGGTGCAAATGTGGCAAAGTGTTTAGTAGAAGATTATATTGAGAACAAAACACTTAAAGAGAACTTCGTTAGAAACAAGAATTTATGGTTGGTTGTTCCTAAAAAAGTAGCATTCACTTATATTAAACCTGAAGAATATAAGAGAGAAATGAGAGAGTTATTTGCAGCAGGAAAATGGGTAAATCCTCTATTCTATGCACCAGATAATAATTTAGGAAGAAGATTTAAATTATTCAAATCACAGATGGGACATTACGTTAAGTTTAAAAAATATCTTGGAAAATAGGTAGGCAGAAACTTTAGGAGAATTTATTAATGAGGGAAAAAGGACAAAAAGTTTTAGGTGTAATAGGTGGAATGGGGCCTCTTGCGACACAGCTTTTTTATAAAATGGTCATAGATAAAACGGAAGCCCATTGTGATCAAGATCACTTGAATATGATTATTTTAAACCATGCAAGCATACCGGACCGTACAACAGCAATAAAAAGTGGAGATGTGGAAGAACTGTATCATAAGCTTTTACATGATGCGAAATTTTTAGAAGTAGGTGGAGCAGACTACATAGCAATACCTTGTAATACATCCCACCTTTTAGTGGACAGGCTGCAAAGAAATCTAAACATTCCTATTGTCAATATGATTAAGGAAGCCGCTATGTCAGTATATTGCAGGTATGGTGAGAATTTCAAACTTGGAATTTTGGCTACGGATGGAACCATTAAAACGAAGCTATATCAAAATGAATGCAAAGCGTTAGGTATAACTGCAGTGGTGCCATCAGAAGAAAATCAAGCAAGAGTCATGAAAATAATTTATGATGGTATAAAAGATGGAAATCCTATTGATATGAAGGATTTTTATGAAATTGAGAAAGAGATGAAAGAGGAAGGCTGCAAATGTGTACTTATGGCATGTACAGAGCTTTCCTGCTTTAAAGAAATGAATAAACTATCTGATTTTTATGTAGATGCAATGGAAGTCCTGGCAGAAAGGGCTATCGTATTGTGTGATAAAAAACTAAAATAAAATGATTAAAAAGTGGAAAGCTGAGGCAGGTAAGTGTCAAATAGAGTACAGAATTTAAGAGAGTATATAGAGTTATTAAAAGAAAAGAATATATTAGTAGAAACAAATGCAGAAGAATCAGAACTGAAAGAGTTTGTAAGATATATATCTTACAATTCCATGGATGTAAAGTTTGGAACATTGTTTATTTGTAAAGGAACACATTTTTCGGTAGAGTATTTGAAGAGTGCTATTAAAGAAGGAGCTCTTGCATATATAAGTGAACAAAAGTATGACCTATCAGAGATAAAAACAGAACGAAATATACCTTATATTATTGTAAATGATATAAGGAAGGCAATGGCTTATATTTCAGATATGTATTATAATCAGGTCTGGAAGGAATTAGATATTATTGGTATTACTGGGACAAAAGGCAAATCTACGACTACCTACTTTATGAAGGCTATTTTAGACGATTACCTAAAGGAAATCAAGAAGCCTAAAAGTGCGGTTCTTTCAGGGATTGATAACTATGATGGAATATTAAATGAAGAATCTCATTTAACAACTCCGGAGACGTTAGATCTGCATAAGCATTTTAATAATGCGGTAAAATCTGAAATAGATTATTTGACAATGGAAGTTTCCAGTCAGGCATTAAAATATCATAGGACTTTAGGCGTTAAATATGCTGTGGGATGTTTCTTAAATATAGGGGAGGATCATATAAGTGATGCGGAGCATTGTGATTTCGAAGATTATTTTCAGTCTAAGTTGAAATTATTTGATCAGTGCGAAACTGCTTGTGTAAATCTAGACAGTGATCATGTAGAAAGAGTTATGGATGCGGCTAATCAGTGCAAAAAAGTTGTAACCTTTGGACTTAATGAAAAGGCTGGTATCTATGGATACAATATTTCTACCAGTGGAAATAGCATAACATTTAATGCCCGCTCAGATAGTTTTGATGAGGAATTTAAAATTAATATGCCAGGTTTGTTTAATGTGTCAAATGCGCTAGCAGCAATTGCTATTTCGTATGCGTTAAATATTCCTCTAAAAAATATACATGCAGGCTTGAAAAGGGCTCAGGTTAGTGGAAGAATGGAAGTTTATACTAATCTTAGTAAAGATTTATATGTAATAGTAGATTATGCTCATAATAAAATGAGCTTTGAATCTTTATTTGCTTCTATGAAGAGAGAATTCCCAAACAAGAAAATTTCCATAGTATTTGGGTGCCCTGGAAAGAAGGCTCTTGCAAGAAGACGTGAACTTGGAGATTTAGCAGGTAAGTATTCAAATCATGTTTTCATTACAGAGGAAGATGCTGGCGAAGAACCTCTTATGAAAATTTGTGAAGAAATTGCTAAACATGTTGAGAAGCATGATTGTACATGCTCAATTATTACAGATAGAAAAGAAGCAATCAGGCAGGCCATTGCTGATGCTGACAGAGACACTGTAGTACTTGTAACAGGTAAAGGCCGAGAAACGAGACAAAAGAGAGGTACAAATTATATTGATACGCCTTCAGATGTAGAATATGTTCAGGAGTTTTTGAAGGACAAGTAAGCAATGAAAGACAAAATGATTAATATATTAAAAAAGGAAACAGTGTTTGTTGTATCAGGGCTGGCGGCTATGCTGTCAGCTCTTTTCGTACCTCCTTCGTTAGAATATAAGGAATACATAGATTTCAAAGTAATTGCATTACTGTTTGCTCTTATGACTGTAGTTGCAGGGATTCGAAGAATAGGAACGTTTGAAGTATTATCTCAAAAACTTTTAAAAAGAGGAAGCAGTGTTAGATTCATTTCCTTAATTCTTGTGATTTTATGTTTTTTTATAGCCATGCTTGTAACAAATGATGTGGCATTGCTTACGATGGTACCCTTTACGCTGGCTGTTTTAGATTTTTTAAGTGAGAAAAGAATTATATTTATTGTAGTAATGGAAACAATAGCAGCCAATTTAGGGAGCATGCTTACGCCTGTAGGAAATCCACAAAATTTGTATTTGTTTTCATATTTTGATTTGACTGTAATAGAATTTTTAAAGATTACTTTTCCAATAACCCTTCTGAGCTTTATGTTAATTGTAATAATGATGTTAGTGGTGAGGGGCCAAAAATTAAATATAGTCTTTGATGTAGAGGCTAATATAGAAAGTAAAACCAAGATGGTTTCATATATAGTTCTTTTTTTACTTTGCATTTTTACTGTGGTTGGGCTTCTGGACTATAGAATCATGCTTACAATAGTGCTTATAGGTGTTTTAATATTGGATAGTGGCTTGCTAAAAGAAGTGGATTATTTTTTGCTTATAACTTTTGTATTTTTCTTTATATTTATTGGCAATATAGGACAAGTTGAAATGATAAGAAGAGGAATTTCACATATAATACAGGGAAAAGAATTATTCGCTGCTATTGCTTTGTCACAGATTATAAGTAACGTTCCTGCAGCTGTAATGCTTTCATCTTTTACTGAAAATCATAAAGCCTTAATTCTAGGAACGGACATAGGTGGACTGGGAACATTAATAGCCTCCCTTGCCAGTTTAATATCCTTTAAAATTTATTCTCAAAGAAAGAATTCAGATAAAAAACGTTATTTAGTCATTTTTACAGCTATAAATTTACTATTCTTAGTTATATTAATAGTTGTAGCAGTTATTCAATAAAACCTTTGAAAGGGGATATGAAATGAATTACATGGAATTAAATTCAAATGATGTAGAGAAAATTTTGGAGTATCAGCATAATTATTTTAATACTAATGTTACAAAAGATATAAATTTCCGTATCAGACAGTTAAAGGCGTTAAAGAAGGGACTCAAAAAACATGAAAAAGAAATTTCTATGGCCCTGTATAAGGATTTAGGAAAACATAAAAATGAGTCTTATATAACGGAGATTGGATTTGTATATGGCAGTATTTCTTATATGATAAAAAATCTGAAGAAATGGGCTAAACCAGTAAAAAAGCATACCCCTATATACCTATTACCATCAAAAAGCTATGTAGTAAGTGAACCTTATGGAACAGTTCTTATATTAGGAGCGTATAATTACCCAGTTCAGCTTCTTATAGAGCCTTTGATTGGAGCTATAGCCGCAGGAAACACGGCACTCTTAGCAACTCCAGAAATGGCAGTGCATACCTCATCAGCTATAAGAAAAATGATAGAAGATACATTTGAAAAACGTTATGTAATGTGTGTAGAAGGAACTATGCAGACAAACAGCTCTCTAATAAATGCTAAATTTGATTATATCTTTTTTACGGGCAGTTCAGCAGTGGGAAGAATTGTAATGGAGGCAGCTGCGAAAAACCTAGTACCAGTGACCCTTGAACTTGGTGGGAAAAGCCCTGTCATAGTTGATAAAAGTGCAAATATAAAGGAAGCTGCCAGAAGAATAATATGGGGGAAAACGTTAAATGCAGGTCAGACATGCGTTGCCCCAGATTACGTGATGGTGCATGAATCAGTGGAAGAAGAACTTATTTTACAAATGAAGAAAGCATTAAAAAAATATTATGGAAAAAATATTGAAAAAAGTAATGATTATGGTCGCATTATTAATAAAAAACATTTTGAACGAATCACAAATTTGATTGATCAGGAAAAAGAACATATTATTTTTGGTGGACATAGTAATGAGGAAACCAGATATATTGAGCCTACAATTTTAAAAATTGACTCGTTTAATACTATAATAATGCAGGAAGAAATATTTGGTCCACTTCTTCCAATTATAAAATACAGTGATTTAGATGCAGCAATAAACAAGATTAAGGAGTTGCCAAAACCTTTGGCTTTATATCTTTTCACAAGGAAGAACAAGGTTGGGGAAAAGTTGCTATGTGATACTTCATCTGGTAATGTCTGCATAAATGATACAATTATGCATATTGCCAATTACAAGCTGCCATTTGGCGGTGTTGGTGGTGCTGGCATGGGAAGTTACCATGGTGAACAAAGCTTTATTACTTTCTGTCATAAAAAAGGAGTATTAAAAAAATCTGCAAGATTTAATAATACTCTTGTATATCCTCCATTTAGCGAAAAAAAGTTAAGGGTAGTAAAAAAGTTTCTAAAGTAAAAGGTGAAAACGTATCTTAGATTAAAGATGCGTTTTTTTTTATAATTATCAGAAAAAATAAACTATTCTGTGAAGTTAATTGAAGAATTTTGATGCATATAGTTATAGTTAAGAAAAATAAACTTAACTAAAAACAAAGGAGAAAGAAAAATGGCAGTTAATCTTAAAGGAAGAAGTTTTTTAACACTAATGGATTTTACCCCTGAAGAAATTAGGTATATGCTAGATTTGTCACATGACTTAAAGGCAAAGAAACGTGCAGGTATTGAAGGTACAACTTTAAAAGGAAAGAATATTGTTCTTCTTTTTGAAAAAGCTTCAACTAGAACCCGATGTGCTTTTGAAGTTGCCTGCTTAGATGAGGGTGCGCATGTTACTTTTCTTGACTCAAGCAGTTCACAATTTGGTAAAAAAGAATCAGTTGAAGACTCAGCAAAAGTTTTTGGAAGGTTTTATGATGGTATCGAATACAGAGGCTTTAAACAGTCATTAGTAGAAGACCTGGCAAAATATTCTGGTATTCCAGTATGGAATGGTTTAACAGATGTAGACCATCCAACTCAGATTTTAGCGGATCTTTTAACTATTGAAGAACATGTAGCAAAGCCGTTGAATAAAGTTAAGGTAGTTTTCTGTGGTGATGTAAGAAACAATATGAGCTATGCATGGATGTACGGCTGCGCAAAGATGGGCATGCATTATGTAGCTTATGGTCCAGAAACTTTACTTAATGAAATTGATAAGAACATTTTAGAAAAAGTAAATGAAGTTGCCAAGGAAACTGGTGCAAGAATTGAACTTTGCAGCACACCAGAATGCTTAAAGGGAGCAGATGTACTTTACACAGATGTATGGGCATCAATGGGAGAAGAAGCACAGATTCCAGAAAAAGTAAAATTATTAACACCATATAAGGTGACTACTGAAATGGTAGAAGCTACAGGAAACGAAGATGTTATATTCTTACACTGCTTGCCATCTTTTCACGATTTCGAAACAACAATGGCAAAGTCACAGAAAGAATTAGGATATGACATTAGAGAAGTAACCGATGAAGTATTTAGAAGCAAATATTCTAAAGTTTTTGATGAAGCAGAAAACCGTATGCATACTATCAAAGCAGTTATAGTGGCAACAATAGGCAGATAAGAAGGAGAAATTCGTCATGGAAAAGGCAACAAAATTAGTCATTGCTTTGGGAGGAAATGCGCTGCAATCAGGAAAAGGTCCAGCAACTGCAGAGGCTCAGCTTGAAGTAGTTAAAAAAACTTCTGAACAGATTGCAGAAATAAGCTGCAGAGGTTATGAAATTGCAGTAGTTCATGGAAATGGACCGCAGGTAGGAAGGATTTTACAAGCATTAGAAACAGCTAAAGATGTTACACCTGTTATGCCATTTGACGTATGTGGTGCTATGTCGCAGGGATATATAGGATATCACATTCAACAGGGGTTGAAATATGCATTAAATCTTAGAAATAAGAATCTTCCTGTAGTAACAATAGCAACACAAATGATTGTAGACGGAGCAGATCCTGCTTTTCAGAAACCATCAAAGCCAATAGGACAGTTTTACAATGAAGAGGAAGCAAAAAAACTTGAAAAAGAAAAAGGCTATACAATGAAAGAGGATGCGGGAAGAGGATGGAGAAGAGTAGTGCCATCACCGCTCCCTAAAAAAATTGTAGAGATTGACGCAGTTAAAAAACTTTGGGATTCTACTATTGTAGTTACTTGTGGCGGAGGAGGAATTCCTGTTATTGAAAAGGAAAATGGATTACTAGAAGGGGTAGCAGCTGTAATTGATAAAGACTTTGCTGCAGAGTTATTAGCTGAACAAGTAGAAGCAGACTGCTTAATGATTCTTACTGAAGTGGAGAAAGTTGCAATTAACTTTAATACACCTCAGCAGGAAAATATTAGTCAAATGAATTTAGAGAAGGCATCACAATACATACAGGAAGGTCAATTTGCACCAGGTAGCATGTTACCTAAAGTACAGGCAGCAATGAAGTTTGTAAGAGCAAACCCTTCCAAAAAAGCAATTATTACATCTCTTGATAAATCATTAGAGGCTTTAGAGGGAAAGACTGGCACAATTATCACTTTCGCATAACTAATAATTATTAATTAAATCTTGTGTAGTTTTATACTTTGAGGAGGACAAGATTATGAATTTGGTAGAAATAACGAATGTTATAAACAGTTATTTATGGAGTGTTGCAATGATAGGACTCTGTTTGGGAGTCGGAATTTTTTTCTCAGTTAGGCTAGGTTTCTTTCAGATAAGGCTAATTAAAGATATGGTAAAACATCTTTTGGGAGGACAGAGCTCAGAAAATGGAATCTCTTCATTTCAAGGTTTTTCAATGGCTTTGGGCGGAAGAATCGGAGTAGGGAATATCGCAGGGGTTGCTACGGCCATATGCTTTGGTGGCCCAGGAGCAGTATTTTGGATGTGGGTTTACGCTTTTTTAGGTGCAGGCGCAGCTTTTGCAGAATCTGTATTGGCACAAATCTGGAAAGAAGAAATTGATGGAGAGTACAGAGGCGGTCCGGCATATTATATACTAAAAGGGACCGGAATTAAATGGTTAGCAATCCTATTTGCGATTGCAGGGGTTATAGCAAATGCATTCACTGGACCAACTATTCAGGCCTTCAATATTGCTGATTCAGTAAAAAATGCTTTTGGAATTCCGGCCATTGTTTCAGGATGCGTTGTAGCTGCACTATTCGCTTTTGTTATATTTGGAGGAATGAAGCGAATTGGTTCCGTTGCAGAGAAGATAGTACCTATTATGGCAGCTATATATATCCTGTTAATGATTGTTATTTTAGCTGTTAATATTAAAAATGTTCCAAGCATGTTTGCAGTAATCTTTAAATCTGCATTCAATATGGAAGCCGTTTATGGTGCAATCTGGGGCCAGACTATCATGTGGGGTGTAAAACGTGCTGTATATTCCAGTGAAGCAGGTATGGGTTCTGGTTCTCAGGCTTCAGCTGCTGCAGAAGTATCCCATCCAGCAAAGCAGGGCTTAGCACAATCATTCTCTGTTTATGTAGATACATTGTTTGTATGTACAGCAACAGCAATTATGATTTTATCTACAGGAATGTACAATGTGGCTGGTGTGCAAGAAGGAAGCTTTATTGTTGAAAATCTTCCAGGTATAGCTGCTGGGACAGGTTATACACAGGCAGCTATTGATACTTTACTGCCAGGAATGGGTTCAGCATTCATAGCAGTTGCAATTTTCTTCTTTGCATTTACTACTATTATGTCCTTTGGTTTTTATGCAGATTGTAATGTAGCATTTTTATTTAAAAACAATAAGAATCTTAAAGGCTTACAAATAGCGATTAAAATTGTACTTATTGTAATGATTATATTTGGAAGTGTTAGAAGCTCAGCGCTAGCTTGGAATATGGCTGACGTAGGTGTAGGCTTCATGGCATGGGTAAACTTAATTGCATTAATTTTACTGTATAAACCTGTAATTAAGATTCTAAAAGACTACGAAGATCAGAAAAAGTTAGGAATTAATCCTGTATTTGAACCTGAGAAATTAGGAATAAAGAATGCAGATTTATGGAACAACATTGTTAAGAGAAGATATTCAGCATTGTTAGAAGAAAAGAAAAAAACTTTGGAGAATAAGGGCGGTAATGTTGCAAGCTAAAGAACATAAATGTATAATTAATCGTGGAGAGGTTTCTAAGCCCCTCCACGATTTCTTATTCGTAAAAGAAACGAAAAATATATACCAGGAAAGGTTATATATGAAAAAGATAAAGCAAGCCTTAATCACTGCAGGATGCGTATCTATTGGATCACAATTATATATTAATGTTTTTTCAGATGACTTTATTATAGCATTAGCCGTGGTTATCTTTGGTATATGTCTTCATATTTTTGATGAAATAAATCCAATTAAGCTATCTATATTGACAGGAATATGTTCACCTTTTTTTAGGTGTATTGTGCTATGGCTGAACTCTGGGGATTGGAATGAATCGGCTGAAGCAGCATTGCCAGATATAATTTTTTATTTTTGTTTTGGTGTGATGTTTTATTGCATGTATTATAAAAACCTGCAAAAAAATTACACTTTATTTTGGACAACCTTAGTAATTTGTGATGCCATCTCAAATGCAACAGAACTAACATTCATGAATGGTATAACCTATGTAAATCCTACTGTACTTGGTATGCTTTTTATGATAGCTATGGTTAGAGCTGTTATGATTTTGATGGTATGTTTAGCAGTGGATTCATATAAGTATTTATTAACAAAAGAAGAACATGAATTGCGATATAAAAAATTAATGGTAATGGCATCTGTTTTTGATAGTGAAGTTTATTTTATGAAAAAAGGTATTGTTGAAATTGAGGATGTCATGAAAAAAGCATTTTTACTTTATAATAAAATGGATAATGATGATTTTCCGGAAGAATTACATGTATTAACATTAGATATTGCTAAAGATGTTCATGAAATAAAAAAAGGTTATATTCGTGTAATAAAAGGACTGCAGGATAATTTTCTTTCAGATATAAAAATTACTAGTTTAAGTATACGGGATTTAGTTAATATATTGGAAACGGATGTTGAAGATTTAATAAAACATAAAGATAAGCAGATTGAGTTTGTTACAAAGGTTCATGAGGACTTTATAGTAAAAGAACATTATATTCTTATGTCAGTATTGAGAAATATTGTTGTAAATGCAATAGATGCTATTCCAAATGAAAAAAAGGGTATAATCAAGTTAGAGTTATTTAAGGAAAAAAATGAGGACGTTGAATTTTATAAGTTTAGAATAACAGACAATGGTTCAGGTATAAGAAAAGAAGATATGGATATCATTTTTGCACCAGGATATTCAACAAAATTTGATGAAACTACAGGAGATATTAATAGAGGAATAGGATTAACTTTAGTTAAAGACTTGGTTCATGAGGAGTTTAAAGGTAGTATTGTTGTTGAATCACAGGAGAATGCATACACAAAGTTTGACGTATTCATACCTGTAACTTGTTTTGAGGGGAACTGAATGAAATATTATATTATTGATGACTCTTTGAGTGTAGTTAAAGTTTTAAATCGAATTGTAGAAGAGCAAGGAATAGGGGAAGTTATAGGCGTTTCCACAGATCCAGAGGCAGCTGTAAAGGAAATAATTGTAGAAGAACCAGATATTGTTTTAGTTGATTATCTGATGCCGCAGAAAGATGGTATTTCTTTAATACGGCAAGTACGAGAAGTAAAACCCAAAATTAATTTTATCATGATTTCCCAAGTTTCAGATAAAGAAATGGTTGCTGGTGCGTATAAAGAAGGCATTCAGTTTTTTATAAATAAACCTATAAATCTTATTGAAGTAATTAGTGTCCTTAAAAATGTTAATGACAAGGTCAATTTAGAAAACACTTTAGGCGGTATACGTGAAATGATTCAGACTAGAGCTAATGAGCAAAAACCAGATGTAAAGGCAAAAGACAAAGAACAACGACTAAAAGAGATAAAGTATTTACTTGGAATATTAGGCATGCTTGGAGAAAGTGGAACCGGTGATATTATTGGAATTTGTGAAGAAAGATTACAAAGTAATAGTTCTAATATTAAGGAGGGTATATCGTTATACTGTAGTCAAAAATCTGAAGACCCTAAGATGGTAAAGCAGAGAATCCGTCGAGCAGTAAAAAGAGGATTAACGAATATAGCTGGAATGGGAGTAGAAGACTATTATAATGAAATCTTTCAAAATTATCATTATGTTGTATTTGATTTTGAAAGCATTCGCGTAGAAATGGATTATCTACGAGGAAAAAGAAAAGATGGAGGAAAAGCCAGCGTAGATAAATTTATAGAAGGATTACTTGTTTATAGTGAAGTTAAATAATAAGAATAAAAGAGCCCACATATGAGTCTGATGAGACTTATTGTGGGCATATTTTATATATTTTTAGTGTCTATAACAACACCCTCTATTACATCGAGTTTGGTTGCAATTTTTATACAAGAAGTATAGGGCAATCCAGCAACAAGGATGACACATAACAGCACCTCCTTTTGTGGTATTAACATAATATGCAAATATTTTCTGGATGTGAATAACTGATCAAATAATTAATGATTATTATTCTCCATAAAGTATAAAAATATAAAGTTATGTCCATGTTTAAATTGAAAACAATAGCAAAGGAGAAAAATACATTGGGTAATTTTGAATTTTATAATTCGAAGGAAGAACAAATAGAAAAATATAATCTTATAAGGACAAAAGCAATGGAACTTGCAGCTTTAATTGATAGTCAATGTCCTGAATGCAGAGAAAAATCACTGGCCTTTACTAAAATTGAAGAGGCAAGTTTGTGGGCCAATGCTTCGATTGCAAGAAATAGATAAATATCAATCAAGCTCTAAATTAGTTTAGAGAATATAATGCGACAAAAAAAGACAAAAAGTATAAGAAAATTTGTAATTCTTACAAAAATCTCTGTGGGAGCATAATTTTTACGACTTTTATGATATAATATAACTGATTTTTTAGATAGACAAATAGAGAGGAGGATACATCAATTTAGATTACATTTTGCGATTTTTTATATTATGGGGAGGTTTTTTTAATGAGTGAAAAAAATGAAGGCTTAAAAAGAACACTAAAAACAAGGCATTTAAATATGATTGCCATAGGTGGAGCAATTGGAACTGGTTTATTTGTAACTTCTGGAGCTTCAATAAGCGGTGCAGGTCCAGGAGGAGCACTGGTAGCTTATTCATTGATTGGTATTATGGTTTATTTTCTTATGACAAGTTTAGGTGAAATGGCTACTTTTATGCCTGTTTCTGGTTCTTTCGAAACTTATGCAACTAGATTCGTTGACCCTGCTTTGGGATTCGCGCTTGGTTGGAATTATTGGTATAATTGGGCAATTACTGTTGCTTGTGAACTTGTTGCTGGAGCAATCGTAATGAAATTCTGGTTTCCAGATGTACCAGGTGTAATTTGGAGCGCGATGTTCTTAGTCATATTATTTGTTCTTAATATTATTTCTGCACGTATGTATGGTGAAGCTGAATTCTGGTTTGCTGGCATAAAGGTAGTTACAATTGGTATCTTTCTTGTAGTTGGTGTACTAATGATATTTGGTATCTTGGGAGGAAATGCTCCTGGGTTCCATAACTGGAAAATTGAGGATGCACCTTTTAGCGGAGGATTTGCAGCAATATTCTCCATAGCAATGATAGCAGGATTCTCATTCCAGGGAACTGAGCTTGTTGGTATAGCAGCTGGTGAATCTGAAGATCCTGAGAAAAACGTTCCAAAAGCAATAAATACAGTGTTTTGGAGAATACTTATTTTCTATATAGGTGCATTAACAATCATAGGGTTTATTCTTCCTTATACAGATCCAAACTTGCTTAAAGCAGGAACTGACAATATGGCAATGAGCCCATTCACTCTTATTTTTGAAAGAGCTGGGTTTGCAGCAGCTGCTGCTGTTATGAATGCTGTAATATTAACATCAGTACTTTCCTGTGGGAATTCGGGACTTTATGCAGCTTCTAGAATGCTATACGCTATGGCAAATGAAGGAAAAGCTCCAAAATTCTTAGCAAAAGTTAATAAAAGAGGCGTTCCAATGAATTGCCTATACTTTACGACCGCAGTATCTATACTTGCATTCTTAGGTTATTTAGTAGGAGAAAATACGGTTTATCTATGGCTTGTAAATGCTTCTGGTATGGCAGGATTTATTGCATGGTTAGGAATTGCAGTCAGCCACTACAGATTTAGGAAAGCATATGTATTGCAGGGTAAAGATTTAAAAGATTTAAAGTACAAGTCAAAGCTATTCCCACTTGGCCCAATTATTGCATTTGTTCTTTGTACAATTGTTATTCTTGGTCAGGACTATAAGGACTTGCTTGCAGGAAACTTCATTGGAGCACTTCCAGCTTACGTAGGTTTTATTGTTTTCCTTGTATTCTATATCGCTTATAAAGTAGTGAGGAAAACTAAGATTGTTGACCTTACTCATGCTGATTTTTCTACTGACTATAAAGCTGAATAATATGCATAAAGAAAGAAGGATTGCAGAGAAGAAGCAGTCCTTCTTTTTCATTTTATGATTAGATTTTAATTACTTTGTTTTGATGTAAAAGCATTCTTAAGTTCAAACCCGCCTTTGTAAAGTACCTCCATCTGAATATAGGTCTCGGTAATCACCTGCTCCGGCGGCCAGTTTGTCACAGAGGCGGTAGGTAGTACTTGAAGATAGATTTTCCCATCTTTAAAAGTAAATTCCCCATAGTTTCCAACATATACTGAATTAAGTTTATCTCCCCATGTTTCTTCGAGAGATTTTAAATTTATGTTGTTTCCAGTAGTCTCTCCGTTAATAGATATGGTTAATGCTCCGTCATTCACTTGATATGTTAGTTTATTATTTATGATATCACTCCAGTCATTAGAACTGAATGAATAATCTATCCAACCATTTGTATTGCTCTTTTCTAATATATGTAAGTCATTTAAGGAGATGCCAGTTCCATTGGCACTCTTCGATATCATGGCTAATTCTTTTGTTCCATCATGATCATAATCTTCATATTGCAGCTTAGGAAGCTCACCATAAACCCCCCAATTTACATCCAATATCTGAATAGCATTTCCTTGTCTTATACATAAACCGTGCAGGTGATATGTTCCTTTTTCAGTACCATTTTTCTTTAATCCGTAGACATAAATGGCTTCTTTAGGAATATCAGCTACTAATGCAATTGTACTGTCACTCTTTAAAAAAGTATTCCAATCATCATCGCTTTTTATAAGTTTTTCTGGAAGTTTTATATTCTCTGAAATAAGATTAACAGCTCCATACCATGAGAAACCATCAGCATTCTTTTGATTTTGCCCGCCACTAGTAAAGGCTACCGAAACACTAGTACTTACAATTAAAAGAAGGAGAGTCAAAATAATAATAAGACCATTATGCTTTTTTCTTGTACTTAAAATATTTTGTAACCTCTCCTTAAGTGTTTTAGTAGAATCATTAAAACCTGTAGTTAATGCGATTGTACGCATTTTCTGTTGATTGATGCAAGAAAGAATTGTTTCACCATATGCTTTTTTTGCGTCAGTTGACATTTCTTTAATTACTTCATCATCACAGGAAAGCTCTAAATCAACATCTGATTCATAGCGAAGCAGATATATCAAAGGATTAAACCAGTGAACTGCATTTGAAAGCAGAAGCAGCATTTTATACCATAGGTCATAACGTCTGTAATGTGTAAGTTCATGTTTAAATATAAAAGTTAGTTCCTCATCCGAATAATTACCAGAGGGTATGACCACAACAGGATGAAGAAATCCCATAATGAAAGGGCTTGATATTTGATTACATACATAAATATCAACCTGCTTTTTAATATCGAATTTAGTAGAAATATCGTTGATTATATCATATGATCTCTGCTCTTTCGAAACTCTGCTCCAGCGCAAAATTTGCTTCCTAAAATAAAAGTATCCAACAAAGTGATACACTATAAATACAAAGCAGCCAATAAACCAAACCAAAATAGTAATATCCATCCATGGTATAGCTTTTTTGTTTTTTTCTGACACATTGTCTGTAAACTTTTCTACTTGCGTATTAGTAACAGAAGCCATTACAGGTAATACTTTTGTTTCTGAGCTGTGTACGGTTCCTTTATCGGGACTAATCTGACTAGTAAGTGAAATGAATAATGGATGGTTGATATCAGGCATATTCACTTGAATTGGCGCACCAGAAAACGAGAAGTCGATAGGTATTAAGAGTCTTACAGCGATTATCAACCATATGCATTTTTTCCATTTGGCAGCATAATGCTTATTTATAAAGAAGGATAGAATCTTTACAGTCATAATTAGTATACTTGTGATAATGGAGATTTCTATTATTGATAGAAACAATTTGTGTGACATCACTTTTTCTCCCTTTCTAATTGATTAAGATATTCCTGTAATTCTTTTAAATCTGCATGATCTATTACTTTGTTACTATATAAATTTGTGATGAGGCTTTGCAGTGAATTTCCATAAAGTTTTTCTAAAAAGGTTTTACTTTCTTGTATCTTATATTCGTTTTCAGTTATCAATGTCGAATATAGATTGGTGCGGGTTTTTCTATCACAATGAACAAATTCTTTTTCTGCTAACCTTGCAAGAGAGGTCATCAAGGTTGACAATACCCATTTGCGTTTTCCCTGAATCTGATCCAATATGCAATTGGAAGTAATAGGCTCCGCACTACACCACAGAATCATCATTATTTCTAATTCTGCATCACCTAGTCGTTTTATCTTATTATTCATTTTATTCACTCCTATTATAATAATGTAATTGTATAATATTATGCATATGATAACATTATACATACGTATAATTAAATGTCAAGAAAAACTGGTATAGTACTTAGCATTGCTAAACATTAGTATTGACATTCATAATGCATTGTATTAGTATGTACTTAGCAATACTAAGCATAGAGGTGAGAAGTTGAATCAGAAATATGAACAACAATTAAAAAAAGGAGTTCTTGAAATGTTGGTATTAAAACTTTTAATGAATGAAGAAAAGTATGGTTATCAGCTTATTAGTGAGCTTGGGAAATACAGCAACGGCATGTTTTCTTTGAAGGAAGGTACCTTGTATCCGATTTTATACAGACTCGAGGATGATGGACTGGTTATCAGCAGATGGAGTGAACCAAAACGCAAGGAAGTATCACGAAAATATTATTCCATTTCTGATACAGGCAGGCAGACCTTGTCAGAGTTGAATGAATTATGGTCGAATTTTTCAAAAAATGTAACATCAATTATGGAGGAAGTCTAATGGATAAGAATAAATATGTAAAATCTATAATCAAGAAACTAAAATGTTCCAGGCAGAAAAGGAAAGACATTGCAAAAGAATTGGAAGTAGATATTCAGATTGCTTTAGAAAATGGTGAACCGTGGGAGAAAATTAAAGAAAGAATGGGAGAGCCTCTTTCTGTGGCAGCTGATTTTAATGACAATTTTTCTAAAACAGAGTTAAAAGCTGCAAAAAATGCAAAAAGAATAGAAATATCAATAATTGTGCTTGTACTTATGGGCAGTATTGTTTTTGGTATTTATTGGATGCTGCCTAAAACTACAGTAATGGATAATAACAGTAGTTTTAATGAAAAAGCAGTAATTAGCCAGGCTGAAATGATTGTAAACCTTTTAAATGAAAATGATTATACTACAATAAAGAAACAGTATGCAAATGACAAAATGAAAGAGGCTATAACTGAAAGTAAAATATCTGAAGCAAAAAAACAGATAGGCTCGGATTGGGGGAATTTTAAATCTTATACCAGTGAGAATACTGCAGAAATCGATCAAATTGGAAAGAAGTTTGCAGTTGTTGAGCTTGTCGCGCTATATGAAAACAGAAGCGTAACATACACCATTTCCTTCGATGAAAATATGCTTCTAGCAGGAATTTATATGAAATAGAGGTGATAGATATGGCGTTTTTGATATTTTTGGTTGGTTGTAATATGTTAATACCTGCAATAATGATTATTTTTGGAAAAATATTTGAAAATAAAGTACCCAAAAGAATTAATAATTTTTATGGTTATAGGACATCCATGTCCATGAAAAACCAAGATACGTGGGAATTTGCTCATAAATACTGCGGTATGCTTTGGAAAAAAGCTGGCTTGATTATGGGCATTGTTACATTAATTATAACAGTAGTATCTTTTAATTTAACTGAAGATATGCAGGGTATTGTTTGCGGCATCATTGTAACAATACAGACTATTGTTTTAATAGGTTCTATATTTCCAGTTGAGAAGGCATTAAAGAAAAATTTTGACAAGAATGGTTATAGAAACATTGAATATAGTAAAAATACCGTGGATGGAGAGGAATAGTATTTATGAATATTGGGGTGGCAGGCTGCATTGCCATGGGAGTAGTATTTTCTATATTACTAGTTCTATTTGTAATATTGAAAGAGAAAGGTGCAATGTTGGTCAGTGGATTCAATATGCTGTCTAAGGAAGAAAGAAAAAATTTTGATACAGAAAGAATGTGTGCAGATCAGGCAAAAGCATTTCTTACATGGTCTATTGTATTTTTCATTGGAGCCTTGCTATCTTATATGATTAGTCAGTATGTAGCCATTATAGCTTGGGGAATATGGCTGATATTATTTTTTAAGGATGTACATATGGATACGGAAAAGGCATTTGGAAAGTATAAAAAAGGGTAATAAAATACCTTAAGGACAAAAGAAGGGGCGCTGTTACATTAGCATAATCAATAACTAGTGTAACAGCTTATTTTTTAAAAAAATATTTTGAGCATGTCAATAAGATAGATCTGTAAATAAACTAAAAACTTATTATTGGATTTCTAGTACGTCAATTAGAACTGTACTTGTTAATTCTGCATTTGCAGCAAATACGGTTGTGATTAAATCAAGAAGCAATTCTTCTTTTGTTTTACCATTTGATGTACCAGTTATTTTAGATAGTGCTCCGCTAGAAAAATTATTTGCTACAACTTTGAAATATGCTTCTTGAAAGATTTTATCAAATTCATCTTTTGACATAATATTACCTCCATTTATTTTAAATTAGTATTATAATGACTAATAATGATTCTAAATATTCACATATTCGAGAAAAGATAAGGGCTTGTTAAAAAGTAAAGTTAAAAGAATTACATGATGAAATCATGGCGCAGACTATATAATGAGAATGCGGATAGAAGTAAAAAATATCTAACTTTCAAATTATAAGTAGTAAAAAGATGCTTCTAATAATATATTATATTATTAGAAACAAAGGAGGTCGCTGAATGAGATTGGTTAATGTGCTTCAAACTGCTTGTATTCCACCAAGTCAACTGAATTTGATATTCCAATCAAGGACAATTTGGAGAGATTTGGCTACGTGGCTTAGGGCCTATTTAGCCAGCAAACATGGAGGGTTAGGAGATATAGAAGCAATATGGGAGAAATTAGATGAACTATTAATAAAATCTACTAATATTTTTAGTTTAGTCTTTGGAGAGCAATTTGCAGATCAATATGTTACTCTCTTATCCAATTTCAATAATATTTTAGATGCTTTGATTAATGCACAAATAAATGGTGACACTAATGCGATAAATGAATACACAAAGCAGTTGTATGAAAATGCAGACCAAATAGCTGCTTTTCTATCAAAAGTAAATCCGTTTTGGGTAGAAAGTGAATGGAAGAATTTATTATATCAATTTAATCAAATGACAATAGATCAATCAAACACATTTTTAAATAAAGACTTTAGAAAAAACATAGACATATTTGATAGAATTTTAAATCTTACTTCAACAATAGGTGACTATTATTCACAAGGTATACTTGATTACTTAAATTTCTCCAGTAAATAAGAATAGTAATGAATCCACCTTTAATGCCGGGTTTTATAGCCCGGTGTTTTTGTTTGGCACAGTCAAGTGGTAGCATGCTGTTCATTATGTGTTAGGCAAGGGAACAGAAGAAGTCCCAGCTAATCTGGAACTTAGTTTTCTTGTATATAATTTGAGAAGAGCAATTTATAATGGGATGAAAATGGATGAAATAGGGATGTGGATAGTTATGTTAAATATTTGAAATTTATAAGATTGTCTTGTATAATAAAGCTAAGGGAGAATTATAGCTGCAAAATAGGGGGTTAATATGGAGATTATAATTGCTATTGCAATATTTATTGGAATTGGTATTCTTATTTCAAGATTATCAGCATTTATTGGGACAAGAATCTTTAGATTCTCGGATCTAATTAAATATCTTATAAAACTTTTCAAAAAAGAGAAAATAGATAAAACAATATAATAAAAAGAAGCACGTAAACGAAAATAGACCTTAAAAGTTATATATCCACTTACCCAAATTTATGAGGTGATGAATAATGAAACTTACACTGGCTCCACTTAAAACAGAAAACATTGCTATGTTTAAACGAGACATGCAAGAGGCATTTCAATATGGATACGAAATGGAATGTGGGTCATCCGAAGAATTGATTTTACCGGAAAAGGACATAGATGATTCACTCAATGGCAATGGTGCTGAAGCGTATCAGGCAATTGTTAACGGTGAGGTTTCCGGTGGAACCGTCATAACTGTTGATAACGAAACATATCATAATCATTTGGATTTTCTTTTTGTTAAAGTTGGTTGTCAAGGAACTGGCGTTGGGCAGGCACTTTGGAAAGCAATAGAAAATTTATACCCTGAAACAAAAGTATGGGAAACATGTACGCCGTATTTTGAAAAGAGGAACATTCATTTCTATGTCAATAAATGTGGCTTTCACATTGTTGAGTTTTATAACCCACTTCATCGAGATCCAAATGTGCCAGAGACTGTAGGAGGAATGCCAGCAGATGAAGGTGATTATTTCTTTAGATTTGAAAAAAATATGGGACAAGATCTTCTATAAATCGCAGTTTGTCGAGCTGATATCGTACTTAAATAGGGTGCCAAGAATTCAATTCATGGCACCTATATTGTTATCCGTTCAGTAAAATCATGATTACTTGCATTGTTGCAGTTACAACCTTAATTGTGCTAATTATAGATTTGGAACGTAAACAAAAATAACCGCCCTCGCCAAAGTACGGTTATTTTTTAATAATTCGATATTAGGCTAACCGTCTATCGGTAGCACTTTTTATGTCTTGATTATAACATACTCTAAATAAAAACCATATAGAATAATTAAAAGGGTAATGTATAAATTAATGTGTAAAAATATTAAATAATTTATAAAGGAAGAGCGGTACCATGAAAGAAATATTTTTACAGATTCAATCCATGTCACAGAAAAGAATCTGTACACTAAAAGTGGTTATTATATTATTTATGATATTTGAAGCAATATGGATATTTCCATTGAAATACGAATTATCAATATTTACTGCAGGAATAATTTGTTGTTACTTTATGGTTGGCGTTATATTAGGTGCTGTGATAGTAAGAAAAAATGTAATAATTCTTTTAGGTATAATATTTTCTAATTTTGCAGGTCTTGCTCTAAGAGTTTGGTTAGAATGGGGAGAAGTATCAATTACAGAAGGGTTAACACCGAAAAGGGCTTTTCTCACATATGTACCAGTTATTATTGTTACATATATTGGTTATATATATGCAAAACGCAATATTAAAGCATTCAAAGGGGATAAGATGAAAAATATAAGAAAAAGTAAGCTAATAATTTTATTAGGAGGTATATGGATATTTTTCTATTTTGCTGTTATTTTGTATGGTAATTCAAATTTAATGGGATTTGCAGCAACTTTTAATTTAATTCTGTTTTATGTAATAGTTATAATATTAGTTTTTAAATTTTTGATAAATAACTTTGGAACAAAGCAAATCGAACAACAAAATAAAGAAATTCTAGAAAAAATGAATGAAATGCAACAGAAGATAGACGAAATGCAAGAAAAGATTAATGAAAAGTAAATATAAAAAAAATAAATATTTAAGGCTGTAAAAAATTAATCTGAAACGGCTTGATTGAAAGAGGTAAAAAATATTACCAAAAAAGCAAAATGGTAAAAAATATAGAAAATATCAAGCGCTCTTATAAACGCTGAAATTTCAAGGTAAATAAAAGACCACTGCGTTTGCAGTGGTCTTTGGTGAGGCACGAGGGACTCGAACCCCCAACCGACAGATTCGAAGTCTGCGACTCTATCCATTGAGCTAGTACCCCATATTTTATTGACAAAAGATATTATACACTATAATCAAGTTAAAATCAAACTGATTTTAATTTAATTAATGTATACATGTTGCATATTATTCCATTCATTGCCATAATTAGACAAATGTGATAACATTATACATAAGGGTACAAAAATAATATAGTAAATAGTTGGGGTTAAAGAAAGGAAGTAATATTAGAATGAATAGCATCAAAAAAAAGGTTTTAGCAATAACTCTAATATTGTTATTAGTATCGTTATCAATAGTATCTATGGTTTTTACAGCATTAAGTCTCAATGGAACATTAAATACAATTAAAGAAATTATGGGGGAAACAGCTATAACTTCTTCTATTGCTGTAGAAAACAGATTGCTTTCTATACAAAATGTTATTCAAGAATTAGGTACCATTAATAGACTGTCAAATCCAGACAGTAGTGTTGAAAGTAAACGTCAAATATTAGACAGTAAGATGAAAGCATTTAATTTTGTCAATTTGACTATCACTGATTTAAACGGAGCATCATTAGAAAACACTAATTTTGCAGATACGGAATATTTCAAAAAAGCAATAAATGGAGAAACCTTTGTTGACAATCCTGATATAGATTCAGAGGGAAAGTTAACAATGCATATTGCAGCGCCTTTATGGAAAGACGGTTTATATGATACTGAAATAGTAGGAACCGTTGTTGTAACTTTAGATGGTTCTTATCTATCAGATATTACAAACAAAATAAAGATTGGAAAGACTGGACAGTGTTACATGATAAATAATCATGGAACTACCATAGCTGATACTGATTATAAATCAGTAAAAGCACAAGACAATACCATTGAAGGTGCTAAGAAGGATAAAGCATTAAAAAAATTGGCGAGTCTTGAACAACGGGGATTAAACGGTGAAAACTGTTTTGGCGATATGGAGTTCGGAGGAGTTAAAAAACTCTTGTTTTTAACTCCTGTCGAGGGTACTGACGGCTGGGTACTTGGAGTATCTGTTGAGAAAAGTGAATTTATGAAATCAATATACCAAGCTGTGGCTGTTTGCCTGGGAATTTCTATAGTAGCATTGATTTTCGCAGGGATTATCATGATAAGATTTGCCACTAACTTGGTAAAACCAATAAAGGAAATTGAAACTGCTGTTTACGAGGTTTCGCAAGGCAACTTTGATGTAAACATAAATTATGAATCAAAGGATGAAGTCGGAAAAATGGCAGACAGTATGAGGAATATGATTTCTTCTACTGAGAAAATTATTGCGGATATTACTAGGGCACTTGGAGAAATGTCCCAAGGGAACTTTGATGTACGCGCAGGTGTAGAATATGTGGGTGTATATAAGAACCTACAAAAGGCTATGTTAGCTATTATTTCTGAATTAAGCCAGACTCTTGGAAATATAAAAGTATCTGCAGAACAGGTAAATTTAGGTGCAGAGCAGGTATCTTCTGGTTCCCAATCCTTGGCACAAGGTTCAGTTGAGCAGGCAAGTTCTATAGAAGAGTTAACTGCATCTATTAACTTGATTTCAAATCAAATAAGGGATAATGCAAATAACGCAAATAGTGCAAATGGCCAATCAACCAGAGTTGGAGAAGAACTAGAACGAAGCAATGCGCAGATGAATAGAATGATGATAGCTATGGAAGATATCTCAGGAAAATCTACGGAAATTAGTAAAATTATTAAGGCCATTGAAGACATTGCATTCCAGACAAATATACTTGCACTAAATGCTGCAGTAGAAGCAGCTAGAGCTGGTGCAGCAGGTAAGGGATTTGCTGTTGTAGCGGATGAAGTTAGAAATCTTGCAGGAAAATCTGCAGAGGCGGCTAAAGATACTACATCCTTAATTGAAGATACCGTGAGAGCAGTAGAAGAGGGAACTAGTATTGCTGTAGAGACTGCTGAGGCTTTAAAGGCGGTAGTAGAAAATACAGAGCAAGTTGTTACAGCAATAACGGAAATTGCCAAAGCATCAGCAGAGCAGGCGGATTCCATTACGCAGGTAACGATGGGATTAGATCAAATTTCCGCTGTAGTACAATCCAATTCAGCAACGGCAGAAGAAAGCGCGGCAGCAAGTGAAGAATTATCTGGGCAAGCTAATCTGCTTCAAGTAGAAGTTGACAAATTTAAGTTAAAGAAAATATAAATTATATATACTAATAAAATAAAACAGAATTTCTAAAAAGTGGTAAATATTTATTTTACCACTTTTTGTTTTAGTGTTCTCAAAATACATTTAAAATAGTATAATTAAATTTGGTCGGTTATTGGCTGTAAATAAGAGTTAAACAAGAAAAAGGGGAAAAAATGAAAAAAATAATGGTTACAGTGACAATGATAATAATGCTTATTGCAATGGCTTCAGGACTAGTCTATGCGGGGACAAATATTGGGCAATCAGATATAAATGAAGGGTTAAAATTTTGTCAAGAGTATCCCGTAAGTTTAAAATTGGATGGAAATAAAATAGCATTTTCACAGAAAGATGTTCCTCCAGTTATTGTAAAAGAAAGAACTTTAATCCCTGCAAGAGCTTTATTTGAAGCGATGGGAGGAAAAGTTACCTGGGAAAATGATACTCAAACTGTACATGTTACATATGACAATACAGAAGTAGTTCTTACTATTGGCTCTAATAAGGCATTAGTAAATGGTATAACGAAGGAACTCGAGGTGCCTGCACTTATTATGGATCCTGATGGTGACTATTATGGAAGTACCATGATTCCCGTAAGGTTTACAGCCGAAGCGTTAGGTTGTGGAGTGGGATGGGATGCATCCAGGATAGTACTTATTACATCACCTAAAAAGATTGAGATTCCTGTTGTGGATTCAAATACAGGAAACAATAATCAAAATAGTAATCAAAACAATTATGTAGATAACAATTCAGATATAACTTGGCAATTTGAACAACTTAAAGAAGCAGCAAAGGGGAAAATTGTTGCTATTGACATGGGGCATGGAGGACATGACAGCGGATCTATAGGGCACAAAGATAAGTCAGATCAACTTTGTGAGAAAGATGTCAACTTGCCTATTGGACTTAAACTAAATGAGTATTTAAAGAGTGCAGGGGTAAGCACTTATATGATAAGAGAATCCGATGTATACTATACCTTGTTAGAAAGGGCGCAAAAGGCCAATAACATAGGGGCAACTATATTTGTTTCCATTCACAATAATTCAAATGATTCTGCAGTTCCTCATGGCACGGAAGTATTGTACAATAGCAAACTAAATGCTGAGGGCAAAAGTGAGATGGACCTTTATGGGATACAAAGTAAAGATATAGCGAAAAATGTGGAAAGTGAAATGGTAAAGTCGTTAGGGACATACAATAGAGGAATAAAAAGCAGCCCTGAAATGGCAGTACTGAACAAGACCTCTATGCCTGCAATAATCGTGGAAGGAGCTTTTCTTTCCAATGAAAGTGATTTAGAAATGATGAGGAAAGCTGACTATGCAGACAATTATGCTCTTGGTGTAGCAAAGGGAATAATTAAGTCATTAAACGAGTCTTTTCAATAACTAAAAGTTAGAAAGTGAGTGTGTGTTTTGGGACTATTAATATTATATTTAGGAATGGCTTTAATAGGTTATTTGGTTGGAGCGAAATATACAGATAAAGAAAAGGATTACAGCTGGACTAATAAGGTTACTACTGGATGTTTAATCGTGCTAATCTTTACTATGGGAGCCAGAATCGGCTCCGATGAAAGGGTAATCAGTTCTCTACAAACTATCGGAATTAAAGCTGCGGTTATTACTTTTTTTGCATTTGCAGGTAGTATTTCAGCCTGTTTTATTGTAAGGAAATTATTCCGAATTGATAGAAAGGGTGTGAAAATAGATGACTAAACTTATTATCGCTTTCGTAACCCTGGGAATGCTTTCAGGATACTTTTTTATACCAGATTTTTTTATCACAGAGATTTCAGGTAATCTTTTAATTGTTGGTCTTTGTGTATTATTGTTCTTTGTTGGACTAGATTTAGGAAGAGAAGGGACAGTAGTGCAAAATTTTAAAAAAGTGGGAATAAGAATTTTAGCATTTCCCATAGCTTCTATCATAGGATGTCTTATATTTGCAGCTATAAGTTCTTTATTTTTGCCCATGAATGCAAAAGAAACGATGGCTGTTGCCTCTGGTTTTGGATGGTATACCCTTGCTCCTGTAATGCTGGCAGAAAGCTCTGCAGAGTTAAGTGCCATATCTTTTTTACATAACGTGATGAGAGAAATGATAGGAATAATAATAATCCCCATAGTAGCAAAGCACATTGGATATATTGAATCTTGTAGTGTTCCTGGAGCTGCTGCTATGGATGTATGTCTTCCAGTATTAGAAAAAGCTACAAATAGTGATACAACCGTATATGCTTTTGTAATCGGTGTTGTATTGAGTACGGCGGTTCCAATTTTGGTTGGATTTTTTATATCAATGGGATTATAGTATTCTATGACAGGGTCAGATAGCTAAAGGAGAAAAGGATGAGAAGTCAAATGAGTAAATTCACAGGCAGCGATGATTATGTAGTATCAAAAGAACTTATGAATGCAGTAAATGTTTCAATTGCGCTTAAAAAACCTTTATTGATTAAAGGTGAACCGGGAACTGGCAAAACCATGCTGGCAGAATCCATTGCCAAGGCTATGAATATGAAACTTCTGATTTGGGGTATCAAATCTACAACTAAGGCCCAAGAAGGGCTTTATGTATATGATACAGTTCAGAGGCTTTATGATAGCCAGTTTGCCGAAGGGGATGTTTCAAATATAAAGCAATATATTAAATTAGGGAAAATGGGAGAAGCGTTTAATTCAGAGGAGCAGGTTGTTTTGCTAATTGATGAAATTGATAAAGCTGATTTAGAATTTCCAAATGACCTTTTATGGGAACTTGATAAGATGGAATTTTATATTAATGAAACAAAAGAAACAATCAAAACAAAAAATAGGCCAATTGTTATTATTACTTCTAATGCAGAAAAGGAACTTCCTGATGCGTTTTTAAGAAGATGCATTTTTCATTATATAGAGTTTCCAACAAAAGACAAAATGGAGGAGATTGTAAAAGTGCATTACGGGGATATAGATAAAAAATTAGTTGATGCTGCCATGGAGGCCTTCTACAATATAAGGCAGATGAAGGAAATTCAGAAAAAACCTAGCACGTCTGAACTTTTGGATTGGCTGCAGGCACTTATGGAAAGTGGTATTTCTGTTGACAGTATTACAAATGAAATACCTTATGTTGGTGTACTTTTAAAAAAGAATCAGGATATTGATACAATGTATGAAATTAAGCAAAAAGGATATTCACTAAAAAGGTGGTAATTAAATGTTTTTAGATTTTTTCTATTTATTAAGGGCCAGAGGGCTTGCAATATCCTTAAATGAATGGCTGTCTTTGATAGAGGCTTTAAATTTAGGGTTGGCAGAATGCAGTTTGCTGGGATTTTACCATTTATGTAGAAGTATTCTTATAAAAAGTGAAGCTGACTACGATAAGTTTGATGCAGTTTTCGCAGAGTATTTTAGAGGAATTGAAAGTCTGCAGGATTTACCAAAAGAGTTTTGGAAATGGCTTAATCAGGACACAAAAGAGCGTGACATAACCGATAAGCCTATGCCAGAGGAAGCTTTGATGGAGCTGGATGACCTATTAAAAAGATTCTACGAAAGGATTGAAGAACAAAAAGAACAACATAATGGTGGGAACTATTGGATTGGTACTGGCGGCACTTCAAGAATGGGACATGGAGGATATAACAATCAGGGTATCAGAACTGGAGGAGTAAGCAGACACAAATCAGCCGTTCAAATCGCGGGAGAACGTAATTTTAAGGATTTTAGGCAGGATAATATTTTAGATATCAGACAGTTTCAAATGGCATTTAGAAAGCTAAGACAATTTTCTGCCAGAGTTGAAGAAGCGAAAACAGAACTAGATGTGGAAGGTACTATTAAGGAAACCTGCAACAATGCAGGTAATTTAAAGTTGGTATTTGATAAGCCAAGAAAGAATACAATAAAATTATTATTGCTATTTGATTCAGACGGCTCAATGATGCCTTATGGGAGATTATGTAACCGGCTTTTTCAGGCAGTCAGTAAATCAAGCCATTTTAAAGACTTAAAAGTGTACTATTTTCATAACTGTATATATGAACATTTATATACAACGCCTTATTGCAGAAAAGGTGAGTGGGTAAATACTGACTGGGTATTGTCCAATCTGGATAGTGAGTACAAAGTTATTTTTGTTGGAGATGGAACCATGGCTCCTTCAGAATTGCTTAGAGCTGGTGGGAATTCTGTGATTGGATTATATAATGAGGAACCAGGGATGGACTGGCTAAAGAAATTTAAACGGCGCTATAAAAAACAAATATGGCTGAATCCAATACCTAAAGAAGATTGGGATTATGTGTACGGAAGTTATACTATAGAAATGGTAAAGGAAGTCTTTCCTATGTTTGAACTTACAATAGATGGACTTGACGCAGGAATCAAAAGACTTTTAGTGAGATAGAGGGGTTATCTTATGGAAGAGTTTTTAAAAACCTTTAAAGTGGATGAGCTATTTCCTATATTGGATAGTATAAGTGATGCGGTTTTCATTGATAGTAGTGAGGGAATATCTCTTTGGTGCAACAAAGCATGTTTTGAGCTATATGAAGTCTTGCCAAAAGATATTTTGGGGAAACATGTGAAAGAACTGGAACGGATTGGAATTTTTACCCCGTCAGTGGCTTGCCTGGTGATGGAGCAAAAGCAGGAAGTAACCATAATACATGAAAACAAATCAGGCAAGAGAATACTGTCTACTGGAATTCCTATATTTGATAAAGATAATAACTTCACACGAATCATTACTACGTCCAGAGATATAACTGAACTGGTTAATCTTAAAAACCAATTAGAATCCGTAAAAAATACGTTAGATGACCTTAGAGCTTTTGAAAAATTTTATAGTGAGGGCGTTATCGCTAACAGCCATGCCATGTTTAACGTTTTGCAATTAACTAAACGTTTATCGGATGTAGATTCTACAGTTCTTATAACCGGTGAATCTGGTGTGGGTAAAGGAGTTATTGCTAATCTTCTGCATAAAAATGGATCTAGAAGGGATAAAGCTTTTGTGAAAATAAATTGTGGCGCTATACCTGAAAATTTGATAGAATCCGAATTATTTGGTTATGAGAGGGGTGCATTCACAGGTTCAAGAGCTGATGGAAAAAAAGGACTATTTGAGACGGCTCAAAATGGTACTATTTTTCTTGATGAGATTTCAGAACTTCCATTGAATCTCCAGGTTAAGCTATTACAAGTTATACAGGAACGAGAAATTACTAAAGTGGGTGGAATAAAAAGTATTTCCATTGATGTAAGAATAATTTCAGCCACAAACAAAGATTTACTGGAACTAGTTAAAGAAAAAAAGTTTAGGGAAGATTTATATTATAGGTTAAATGTGGTTCCCATTAATATTCCGCCACTTAAAGAAAGGTATGAAGATATCATTCCTCTGATTCAGCATAACCTTAGGGAGTATAATAAAAAATTAAATACAAATAAGGAAATAGATGCGAATACCATGGCTATATTGATTAAATATGAGTGGCCGGGCAATGTAAGAGAACTTCAAAATATAATTGAAAGGCTGGTTATCACAACCAAAGGGGATATTATTATGCCTGAAAACCTGCCTTCTTTCATACATGAAAATACATTAAAAAATCAGAGATCTAAACAAGAACCAGTAACATTAAAAGAAGCACTTGAAAAGAAAGAGAGAGAAGTTTTATTAAATGCATACCACAATATGAAGTCCACCAGGATTGTAGCGAAAGAGCTTGGAATAAGCCAGCCATCAGTGGTTAGAAAGTTAAACAAATATGGTGTACACTCTCATGATTCATAAATGTATCACAGATGCAAAAATGAATCAGTCATATTATAGGCTGTCAGGGTATAAATAATTTATAAATAAAATAAAAAAGGCAATATAGCGATGCATTCTTGTATCATTATATTGCCTTTTAACTTATGCAGAAAAATAATTTGCTTTAGGAGTAAGTGTTTCCATAAAATAAAGCTCAATTTAAAGGTTGGCATAACTCTTGCTATACATTAAGGTATAGTAACTTAATTACTATTGGGATTAGGGTTATTAAATTAAAAGGGGGTATTTGAATGGCTATAAACTATGCGGAATATGTTGCAAACCTGGTTGGAAAAGCGAAGGCTGCTCAGGCTGTCGCAGAAAAATTTACGCAGACGCAGGTAGATGAACTGACAGGGGCGGTAGCGTATGCACTTACTAAGCCAGAGACTGCATTAAAGTTTGGTGAGATGCTTGTGGAAGAATCCAATATGGGGGTTCCTGGTGATAAGCAACTGAAAATGTACGGAAAAGTGAAGGGTGCATATTTTCAAATGAAAAATAAGAAATCAGTTGGTCTGATTGACGTTGATGAAAAAATGGGCATGGAAACTTATGCGAGACCTATGGGAGTAATTGGTGCTATTATTCCGGTTACTAACGGAGAAGCAACTCCAGTAGTGAAGGCACTTATGGCATTAAAAACAAGAAATGCAATCATACTTGCACCACATCCAAAAGCAAAAAAAACAAATTTTGCTGTAACTGAAGCTATTAGAGAAGTCCTTGATAAATTAGGTGCTCCCGTTGACTTAGTACAGGCGATAGATCCTGAATATGTATCAGTGGAGGCTTCACAAGCGCTTATGAAACAGGTTGATTTTATTTTAGCAACTGGTGGAACTCCAATGGTAAGGCAGGCTTACTCTTCTGGCAATCCTGCAATTGGTGTAGGAACAGGAAATGTAGTTTCCATTGTTGATGGTACTACAGATTTAGATAATGTGGCAGATATGATTATTAGATCAAAAGCTTTTGACAATGCAACATCATGTTCAACAGAAAATAACCTTATTGTTTTAGAAGAATGTTACGATACATTTGTAGAGGCAATGAAAAGACATGGTGCAGTTCTTATAAAGGAAGATTCAGAGGAAAAAAGCAAACTTTTAAAAACTCTATGGCCTGAATCTCCCCAAAATCATGATCTTAACAGACATATAGTCGCACAGCCTGCAGAAGTTATTGCAGAGGCGGCAGGAATTGAGGTGCCAGAAGGAACTAAGATGATTATGGCTGAAGAAAATGGTGGGTATGGTAATGAATTTCCATTTACGGGAGAGAAGTTATCCCCTGTTTCAGGCATAAGAAAGGCTAAAGACTTTGAAGATGCAGTGGAAAAAATGATGAAAATTTTAGAATATCAGGGAAAAGGACATAGCTGCGGCATTCATACAAATATAAAAGAAAGGGTAACAAAACTTGGCGAATTCGTTCCTGTATGTAAGGTTTGCGTCAACTCACCTCAGTCGTTAACAAATTCTGGCTCATGGACTTGTGGATTCCCAATTTCTATGACCTTAGGCTGCGGTACATGGGGACATAACAGTATTTCACATAATGCTACATATAAAGATTTATTAAACTTCACTTATGTTTCAAGACCTATACCTTCTTTCCAGCCGACGGATGAGGAATTGTTTGACGAAGAAATAAAGCAAAAGGTAGATAAGCAAAAGGAGGAAATATAAAATGTCAGAAATTAAAGAGATGAGTCTTAAATATAATCTTCACTCATGGAGTGCACAGAAAGCAATAAATCCTATGGTGGTTACAAAAGCTGAAGGGATTTATTTTTGGGATGAGGATGGAAAGCAATACTATGATATGTCATCACAGTTGGTTAATTCGAATTTAGGCCATGGAAATAAAGCCATAGTTGCAGCTATAAAGGAACAGGCTGAAAAAATACCTTTTATTGGACCGGGGTATGCTTTAGATGTTAGATCAGAGGCAGCAAAAGCCGTAGTTGAGGCTTCAGGTTTAGAGGGTGCTAAAGTATTTTTCACAAATGCAGGGGCTGAATCCAATGAAAATGCTATAAAATTTGCTAAGCAGTACACCGGCAAGTGGAAAATATTTTCTATGTACAGATGTTATCATGGATCATCTGCAGGTGCAGGAATGCTGACAGGTGAGCCTAGAAAATTTGTAAATGAACCAGGTGTGCCAGGATTTATTAAATATGATGGACCATATGCTTATAGAGCACCTAAGGCTTGTAAGTTTGAAAATGAAGAGGAGATAACAGAATTTTACCTGGAACTGTTGGAAAATCAAATCAAGTATGAAGGACCGCATCAGATTGCAGCTATCTTTACTGAAACGGTGGTTGGTTCTAATGGGGTTTTAGTTCCGCCAAAAGGCTATTTAGAAGGAATTAGGAAGCTTTGCGACAGATACAATATTCTGATGGTTTGTGATGAGGTAATGGCAGGCTGGTATAGAACTGGTTCTTGCTTTGCATGGCAGCAGTTTAATATTGAGCCAGATCTCGTAACTTTTGCAAAAGGTATTACTTGCGGATATATACCGCTTGGAGGGGTTATTGTTTCTAAGAAAGTTGCTGAGTATTTTGATAACAATAAAATGCTTTGCGGTTTAACTTATAGTGCTCATCCAATGGGATGTGCGGCTGCAGTGGCTACATTAAAAGAATATAAGAGATTGAACATTGAAGCAAATGTTGCAGCACAGGGAAAGATACTACATGAAACATTAAGTGACATACAATCAAAGCATGCTTGTGTTGGCGAGTTTAGACAGATCGGTTTATTCTCTGCATTTGAACTGGTTAAAGATAAAGAAACAAAAGAGCCAATCGTTCAATTTAATTCTGACCCAGAAGGTCTTATGAATAAAATTATCGGCATGCTTAGGGTAGAAGGGTTCTCAACTTATTCTCATGAAAATATGATAATAGTTGCACCTCCTCTAATCATTACTGAGACAGAGTTAAGAACTGCCATGAATATACTGGATAAAGTTCTTGATTCAGTAGACAATATGGTTAAATAGAATAATAGTAGTAAAAAGCAGTATACAAAAAAGCGATCTATGGGCAAGGTCGCTTTTTTAGAACATAATTTCTGAACACATGTTTACAAAAAGCTGTAGGTGTGTTATACTTTATTAATATTAGTGTAAAGTTTATTATCGTATTTTACTTATAAGCTTTAATTTAATAATTTAATGGAGGCGGGAATATGGAACAACTAAAAGAAAGAGAACAGCGAATACTTCAGTATATGAAAAGAGAAATTAGTCAAAAGGGATATCCTCCTACAGTAAGAGAAATTTGTTCCGCCTTAAATATAAAATCTACGTCTACAGTTCATAAGGATATTGAAAACTTAGAATTGAAAGGTTTTTTAAAAAAGGATCCATCAAAGCCTCGTGCATTAATGATTGTGGATCCGGACTCTCATGCAAGAGTGGAGCTTGGAAATCAGGAATTAAGAACAAATTCTTATAATAATACAGAAAGGATAGATGTAATAGATATTCCAGTAGTGGGAAGAATAGCGGCAGGCACACCTATATTAGCAGACCAGAACATAGAGGAATCTTTTCCTATTCCAGCAAGATTTGCAGGCAGAGGAACCAATTTTATGCTTACGGTAAAAGGTGACAGTATGATAGAAGCTGGTATATTTGATGGTGATTATATCTTGGTAGAGCAACAAAATACGGCTAAAAATGGGGAAATTGTAGTAGCCATGATAGATGGATTTGAAAGTGAGGCTACTGTAAAAACTTTTTACAAGGAAGCAGATCATATTAGATTACAGCCAGAAAATTCTAGTATGAGTCCTATTATTGTTAAGGAAGTAAAAATACTGGGCAAGGTTAAAGGCGTATTTCGATATTTTTAATATATTTCAATTCGTTACTTGACAAGATTAAGTATAAATGGTATAGTATTTGAGTGATAAAGAAGAAGTTATCCGCTTCTCACCTTATTGGTTACAGTTAAGCTGATAGGGTTAATAAAACAAATGTAACACTTATGTGTTTTGTGGAGCGGGTATAATATCCGCTCTATTTTATTATGAAGGAAATATCAATTTGATGTTTTCATAGTATCAAGAAAAGCACATTGCATGTTGATTGAAATTCAAAATACAAACAATCAGCGTGTGTAAATAGAAATCTATGATTTCATCATTTACACTTTTCTTATTTGCAGGAGGTGCAAGAACATTAGCAAGGAAAATCTAATCAACGAAGAAATTCGTGACAAGGAATTAAGAGTTATTGACAATGATGGAGCGCAGCTTGGAATTATGAGTCTAGAAGATGCATTAGCATTAGCTAATGAAAAAAAGCTTGACTTAGTTAGTATTTCACCAAATGCTAAGCCGCCAGTTTGCAAGATTCTTGATTACGGTAAGTATCGTTATGAACTTCAAAAAAGAGAAAAAGAAGCAAAGAAAAAACAAAAAATCACTTCAGTGAAGGAAATTCGTTTAAGTACGTTTATTGAGGCGCATGATATTCAAGTTAAAGCTAATACTGCTACAAAGTTCTTAAAGGATGGAGATAGACTAAAGGTTAGCTTAAGATTCAAAGGCAGAGAAAAAGATTATGCAAGTAAGGGTCTCGCTGTTATGAACCAGTTCGCAGAATTAGTAGCCCCTGTAGGTACAATTGAAAAGAAGCCTGAATTTGAAGGTAGAAGTTTGATTATGATTGTTGCACCTAAAATGGATAAGTAGATAGTAGATAACAGGAATAATTTTTACGTAGGAGGAAATATTACCATGGCTAAAAATAAGATGAAGTCTCATAGAGGCGCAAGCAAGAGATTTAAATTAACAGGTACAGGAAAAGTAAAGAGAAACAAGGCATTTAAGAGCCATATTCTTACTAAGAAGTGTGCAAAGAGAAAGAGAGGACTAAGAAAGTCAACTCTTCTTCGTAGCGCAGATCACAAGAGAATTAAAGCTGTATTAGATAAATAATATTAGGAGGTTTGAATAATGGCAAGAGTAAAAAAGGGCGTTAACGCTCATAAAAGACATAAGAAAATATTAAAATTAGCAAAGGGTTTCTACGGACAGAAGAGCAAGGTATTCAGAGCTGCTAATCCAGCAGTTATGCGTGCATTACGTTCTGCTTACGTTGGTAGAAAGAATAAGAAAAGAGAATACAGAAGACTTTGGATCGCTAGAATTAATGCTGGTGCAAGAATGAATGATCTTTCTTACAGCAGATTAATGGATGGTTTAAAGAAGTCAGGTATTGAAATCAACAGAAAGATGCTTTCTGAAATGGCTATCTACGATTCAGCTGCATTTGCACAGCTATGTGATACTGCAAAGAAGGCAGTAAAATAATTAAATTTATTATTCGACATTTGAATATGACAATTTTTCCCCCTTGTGAGGTCTATAATCAATTATGATGTAGCTGCAAGGGGGTTTTTTATGTGGAAGTTTATGCAGAATACTTATTTGGTGAGAACTTTCTTATGGGTATTCTTATTTTATATTTATCAAGTAAAATAGCCAGTTTAAAGACTAGCAAAAGGAGATTATTTATAGGGGGCGTACTCTGTGGCTTTTTTTCATTTATAATACTTATCCCCAACATCGGTATGTTGTTAGGAATTTTTATTAAGGTAGTATTTTCTATGCTTTTAGCTTATATAGCTTTTAATAAAAAAGTTTTTAAAGGAACCATACTTATTTATATAGTTTCGGCATTTATGGGAGGAATGACGATTATATTATTGTACATTACTAGAATTAGGGGAATGACCAATAATGCAGTTTTATATATAGGTGATATATCCTATATGAATGTAGTTTTTGGTGCAGTAGTATCATATGTGATTATAATGCTATTTTCAAAAATAAATACGGCGAAGCAGCTTAAAGATCGAATCTTTACAGATATTGCAGTAGAAATAGAGGGACATACAGTAACGCACAGAGCTTTGATTGATTCGGGAAATTTTTTAAAAGATCCTTTAACAGGAAGAGCTGTAGCAGTAATAAGCAAATCAGCAGCTGCAAAATTAAAAAGTATAGAAGATATTGATTTTAATAGAAGATATTGTTTAATTCCATATAACAGTATTGGTATTAAAAATGGTATTTTGGAGGGGTATAGAGTGGATAATGCATATGTGAACGGCAGATCGCTGGGGAGTATTATAGTAGCTGTATATGATACAGAATTTTGTAAACTAGGGGAAGAAGAGGAATATCAAATGCTATTAAGTAAAGACTTTTTAATGGGAGGGGTAGCGTAATGAGCTGGAATATAAAGCAATGGGTATTAGAACAAATTTCTAGAATTTTTAAATGGGTAAAATCTGGAGAAACAGATGAAATTTTCTATATTGGAGGAAGTGAGGTATTACCACCACCACTAAATAGTGATGAAGAAAAACACTTACTTGAAGAATTTTCTAAAGGAAGTCACGATGCCAGGGCAATCCTTATAGAAAGAAATTTAAGACTGGTAGTTTACATAGCCAAGAAATTTGAAGGTTCTAAAATAAATATTGAAGATTTAATTTCAATCGGCACCATTGGACTTATAAAAGCAGTAAATACTTTTAACTCAGATAAGAATATAAAATTAGCTACATATGCTTCAAGATGTATCGAAAATGAAATACTCATGTATATAAGACGAAATAATAAAACTAAAAGTGAGGTGTCTTTTGATGAACCATTGAATGTAGATTGGGATGGGAATGAACTCCTCCTATCAGATATTTTAGGAACAGAAAATGATGTGGTATATGGACATATAGAAGAAGAAGTTAACCGCAAGCTTTTAATATACGCATTAAAGAAACTGAATAATAGAGAAAAGCAGATAATGGAAATGAGATTTGGGCTTATAAGCGGTAGAGAAATGACTCAAAAAGAGGTGGCAGATAAAATGGGTATTTCTCAGTCCTATATATCCAGACTTGAAAAAAAGATTATTAACAGATTAAGACGAGAGATTAAAAAATTAGGATAATAAAAGGCAGGCTGTGTATAACGCCTGCCTTATTTATTTTTAGTGTTCATACATCTTAAGAATTTTTTCTGCAATCTTTTTCTTAGACATACGTCTTTCCATGGCTTGCTGTTCAATATATTTGTGAGCTTGATTTTCAGTCATATTCAGATATTGGATTAAAACCCACTTTGCCCTGTTTACAAGTTTGATTTGAGCAATTTCATCCTGTAGCTTGACATTCTCTTCGTTTAAGGTAAGAACTCTGTTTTTAGAGAGTTCAGCAAATTTTATTGCTTGATTAAGTACAACTTTTAAAATCGGTTTATTTATAACAATTATTCCATATCTCTCTAGTCGTTCAGAGAGAGCATCTATTTCTTTACTTTTTAAAAGTGCTATAACTCCTGCAGAGGTGCTTTGCGCACAGTATATAGAGAAAGAAGCATCAGTATTGGAATCTAATGGATAATTTACTATAATTAAATCAAAGGTAGTTTCAGACAGTTTCAGCTTTCCAGATTCAACACTATCTGCAAGTTCTACGTTTCGGTTTAAATCGTTTTCTAAATATTGTAAAAGAGCATCTTTACTCTTTGTGTTTCTTGTAACAAGTAATATTTTCTGCAATACTGTCACCACCTTTCAAATAGTAGTTTTGGAAAAAAACATTTTAGCATACATTTTAAATTTCAGCAATTAAATTTCAGGATTAAATGAAAAAACCTATGCATCAGCATAGATTTTTTCACTCTTCTTTCCTTATAAGTTGAGTTATATATTAAGTAAAGAGAAGCGAACCATAAGTTGGCATAGGCCAATATTTTGCTGCTGTGCTTGTCTCCAGTTCATCTGCTATAGCACGTAATTCATTCATAGCAGGAAGCACTTTTTCACAGAAATAGTTAGCAGCATCACTCGTTTTTTCAATTGTATTTACTTCAAGTAAGTACTGATCAAGTGCACCAGCTTTTGAATATAAGCAATCACATGCAGATGATAAATTAACAATCAGATTCTTTTCCATTTCGCAAGGGAAATTCTCTGAAATAGATTTTTTACTCATTACAACATCAGATAAATCCTTTACGTAAGTGGATACTGCAGGTAGAATATCTTTATTTATCATATCTAACATAGTAAGTGCTTCGATATTAATTAATTTACAATATTCTTCGAATAAAATTTCTTGCCTTGCAGTTGTCTCAATTTCAGTAAAGATGTGCTGCCTTTTAAATAAATCAAGATTCTTTTTATCGGTAAAATGGGGAAATGCCTCAACTGCTGATTTTAAGTTTAAGAGACCTCGATTTTCTGCCTCTTTAACCCATTCTTCAGAATAGTTATTACCGTTAAAAACAATTCGTTTATGTTTCTTATATATATCCTTAATCAGATTTAGTGCATCTGCTTTTACATCAGAAGATTCTTCAAGCTTGTCAGCGATTTCCATTAAGGCATCTGCTACAATAGTATTTAACATATAAGAAGGACATGCAACTGAAGTAGTTGAGCCAGGCATACGGAATTCAAACCGGCTGCCAGTAAATGCAAACGGAGAAGTTCTGTTTCTATCTGTAGTGTCCTTTTTAAAATCAGGAAGAACTTGAACGCCGATGCCCATTTTTCTATCTCTTACAGGTACTTCGGATTTTCCTTCAGCAATTGCATCCAGTACTTCTTTTAAATCATCCCCAAGGAACATAGAAATAATAGCTGGAGGTGCTTCGTTACCGCCAAGGCGATGATCGTTACTTGGACTGGCAACAGAAATTCTAAGTAAATCCTGATATTCATCTACAGCTTTAATTACTGCACTTAAGAATAATAAAAATTGTGTGTTTTCAATAGGTGTTTTGCCAGGTTTTAATAGATTCTCTCCTGTATCTGTAGCAAGTGACCAGTTAATATGTTTACCACTTCCATTAATTCCTGCAAATGGCTTTTCATGTAATAAACAAACTAGACCATGCTTACTTGCAATTTTTTTCATCATTTCCATTGTTAGTTGATTATGGTCGGCTGCAACATTTGAACTAGAAAATATAGGTGCAAGTTCATGCTGAGCAGGAGCTACTTCATTATGCTCTGTATTTGCAAGAACACCCAGTTTCCAAAGTTCTTCATCAAGTTCTGCCATAAAATCATTAACTTTTGGCTTTATAGCTCCAAAATAATGATCTTCCAGCTCTTGCCTTTTTGGGGGTTTTGCACCAAGCAATGTTCTGCCACAATATATTAAATCTTTACGCTTTTCATAAAGTTCTTTTGAAACAAGGAAATATTCTTGCTCAGGACCTACAGTAGTTATGACCTTTTTCACACTATTGCCAAGGAGTTCAAGTAGTCTTATTGACTGCTTTTCAATGGCTTCCATTGAACGAAGCAGTGGAGTTTTTTTATCTAAAGCTTCTCCTCCATAGGAACAGAATGCAGTTGGAATGCAAAGTGTATTTTCTTTAATAAATGCATATGAACTTGGGTCCCAGTTAGTATAACCTCTTGCTTCAAAAGTAGCCCTAATACCACCTGAAGGGAAACTGGATGCATCAGGTTCTCCCTTTATTAACTCTTTTCCTGAAAAATTCATAAAAATGCCGCCACCTTCTGTAGGTGAAATAAAGCTGTCATGCTTTTCAGCTGTTATACCTGTCATTGGCTGAAACCAATGAGTGAAATGTGTTGCCCCATGTTCCAGAGCCCAATCCTTCATAGCACTTGCAATAACATTAGCAGTTTCCATGGACAAAGGCGTGCCCTTATCTATATGAGATTGAAGAGCTTTATAAGTATCTTTTGGTAATTTTTCTCTCATAATGGCATCGTTGAAGACCAAGCTGCCAAAGATTTTTGAAATCTTGTTCATATGAATATCCTCCTTTATCTTCATCATCAAAGTTTATAAAAAAAGGCACTACGAGTAATAACTCATAGCGCCTTTGCTAATCAATGAGGTGAGTATACTAAAAAAATTAATACATGTCAATAACTTTTTTGATTTATTTTTGTAAATAATTACAAAAGCAAGAAACCTTATAGTAATTCTAAATCAGATTCATCCTGCAACGCCTCATAGCCCTGTTCTCCAGTTCTGATTTTTATAACGTTTTCTACATCATAAACAAATATTTTTCCATCACCAATATAACCGGTATGTAATATACGTTTTGCAGTTGATATAACTAATTCTGGTGATATTTTGCTGACAACTATATCAACCTGGATCTTTGGAAGAAGATTCATAGTCATAGGTATACCACGATAATATTGATTCTTGCCTTTTTGTATGCCGCAGCCTAAAACCTGAGTAACAGTCATACCAGTAACACCAATTTCATTCATTGCATACTTAAGCTCTTCAAATTTTGTCTGATTCATAATAATAGTCAGCTTAGTTAGTTTAACTGTTGAAATAATCTTATTGTTACGAATTGAATCATCTGAAGTGTAAGTAACAGGTGTCATATCAGTTTCAGAAGCTGAAATTCCCATAAGATTACTGTCAATCATTCCTAAGTAGTTTGTTGATGGCATAAAATCGGCGTACCCGTTTACAAGTCCGTGCTCGTGGATATCTAATCCTTCAATTTCTTCTTCTCTGGATACACGAAGACCTATTGTATGCTTTATAGCAAAGAATATTATGGTCATAGTTATTACTACCCAGATTAGAACGGCTCCAACTCCAATGGACTGTATAACTAATAGTGAACCTCCACCACCATAAAGGAGCCCGCCATTGGTTGAAAAAACACCAACTAATAGTGTCCCTAAGCATCCACATACGCCGTGTACACCAATAGCACCTACAGGATCATCAATTTTTAAACTTTTATCAATAAAAGTTATAGCTAAAACTACTACAAGTCCTGCAATAAATCCAATTGCTGCAGAACCAGCAGGAGTTACGGTATCACATCCAGCGGTGATTGCAACTAACCCAGCTAAAGATCCGTTAAGAGTCATGGAAATATCAGGCTTTTTATATACTATCCAAGTTAAAATCATAACAGTTGTAGTTGATACTGCAGCTGCTAAATTGGTTGTAACGAAAATAGAAGAAGTTGAAACAATAGCATCATCACCTGTAAAGCATACAGTTGAACCACCGTTAAAACCAAACCATCCAAACCAAAGAATAAATACACCTAAGGCTGCCAGAGTAATGCTGTGGCCAGGAATTGCATTTGCTTTCCCCTCGTTTGTATATTTTCCAATTCTTGGTCCAAGAATTAGTGCACCAATTAAAGCAGCTACACCACCTACCATATGAACAACTGTTGAACCAGCAAAATCATGGAAACCTAAATCGGATAACCAGCCTCCACCCCAAATCCAATGACCTGATACGGGGTAAATAGCTGCACTTATAATCAGGCTATAGATACAGTATGCTGAAAATTTAGTACGTTCTGCCATGGCACCAGATACTATAGTTGCAGCTGTAGCGCAAAATACAGTTTGGAAAATAACAAATGCAGCTGTAGGGAAAGAGGAATCATAATTTCCCTGTATAAATAAATCTAATCCTCCCCAAAATTTATTTAACCCTCCAAACATAATACCAAATCCAATTATCCAAAATACTATGGACCCTAGAGCAAAGTCCATAAGATTTTTCATGATAATGTTACCTGCATTCTTGGCTCTGGTAAGACCTGCTTCTACCATGGCAAAACCAGCTTGCATAAAATATACTAATGCAGCAGCTATTAGTACCCACATTGTGTCAAATGATGAAAACATATAAAACACCTCCTATTTCATCTTGAAAATTTTATTTATATATACAAAAGGCGCTGCGGGAAAAAACCGCAGCGCCTTTGCTTAATTCCGAAGTATACCCAGTAAAGTTACAAATGTCAAGCATAAAAATATCGCAATTTGTTTTGCAAAACAAAAAGTCTTGACTAAATTGGTTGTAGGGTATAAAATATCAAAGTGTTTTAAGAATTGTCTGAAAATTAAACAGACAAAGAATTAATGCAAAATTGTATATATATTTATAAAAAATAATAATATGCAAACAAGGAAGGGCGGTAACTATGAAACAAGTACAACAACAAATGAGAATAACAGGAAGTTTATATGATAAAAATTTTGAACATGATAACTGTGGTATTGGAGCGGTTGTAAACATAAAGGGTGTTAAGTCCCACAAAACGGTTGAGGATGCATTAACTATTGTTGAGAAATTGGAACATAGAGCAGGTAAAGATTCAACGGGAGAAACTGGAGACGGTGTTGGAATATTAACACAAATTCCCCATAGTTTTTTTGTTAAGCATGTAAAAGATATAGAATTCCCATCAAATGGAGATTTTGCTGTAGGTATGTTTTTCTTTCCCCAGCAGGAACTACTTAGAAATCAGATAAAAAAACGCTTTGAAGTCATTGTTGAAAAGGAGGGATTGATTTTTCTTGGATGGAGAGAGGTTCCTACTTGTGATTATGTACTTGGGAACAAAGCGCTGGAGTGTAAACCTGCTATTTATCAAGTATTTATTGGAAGACCAAGAAACCTAAAGCCGGGGATAGAATTTGATAGAAAATTATATATTGCCAGAAGAATATTTGAAAACAGCAATGACAATGAATCAAATGAGACTTATGTGTGTTCTTTATCCAGTAGGACAATTGTATATAAGGGGATGTTTTTAGTAAAACAATTACGATTATTTTATTTAGATCTTCAGGAAAAAGATTTTATTTCAGCTATTGCTATTGTTCATTCTAGATTTTCCACTAATACCATGCCTTCGTGGGAAAAAGCGCATCCCAATCGCTATATGGTACATAATGGTGAAATAAACACAATACGTGGAAATGTAAATAAAATGTTGTCCAGAGAAGAAAATATGCATTCGGATACATTAGGACAGGATTTATACAGAGTACTTCCAATCGTTCCAAAGTGGGGATCTGACTCTGCTATGTTAGATAATACTTTAGAATTTTTATATATGTCAGGAATGGATTTTCCAAAGGCAGTCATGTTATGTATTCCTGAACCATGGTGTAATGATAGGAACATGAGTCAGAAAAAGAAAGATTTTTATCTATATCATGGAACGATGATGGAACCTTGGGATGGACCAGCTTCCATAGTGTTTAGTGATGGTGATGTTGTAGGGGCTGTATTAGACAGAAATGGATTGCGTCCTTCCAGATATTATATAACCAAAGATGGAAATTTAATTTTATCTTCAGAAGTGGGTGTTTTAGATATTCCACCAGAGGAGATTGAAGTAAAGGAAAGATTAAGACCTGGCAGAATGCTTCTTGTGGACACTAAAGTAGGTAAATTAATAAATGATAAAGATTTAAAGGAATATTATGCAGGCAACCAGCCCTATGGTGAATGGATAGAAAATAATTTAATACATTTAAAGGAACTACAAATTCCAAATCAAAGAGTTCCATTCTTTAGAAATCAAGATTTAACAAGAATGCAACAGGCGTTTGGGTATTCCTATGAAGATGTCATAAATTACTTAAAACCCATGGCATTAAACGGTAGTGAGCCAATTATTGCTATGGGAGCAGATACACCTTTAGCCGCATTATCTGAAACCCATCCACCGCTTTTTAACTATTTTAAGCAACTTTTTGCCCAGGTAACTAATCCACCTATTGATGCTATCAGAGAGGAAATTGTTACTTCAACATATAGTTATTTAGGTAAGGATGGAAACCTTCTAAAGGATGTGCCTGAAAACTGCAGGCTGCTTTCTGTTAGAAATCCCATATTAACAAATACTGACTTCATGAAAATTAAGAATATGAAGGTTGAAGGCTTTAAGGTGGCTACTGTTTCAATAAATTATTACAAAGGAACTTCTTTAGAGAAAGCCATAAATAATATATTTATACAGACGGACAGAGCATTAAAAGACGGGGCTAATATTATCATTTTATCTGATAGGGACGTAGATGAATACAGGGTACCAATTCCATCTCTTTTAGCAGTATCTGCAGTGCAGCAGTATTTAGTAAGAACTAGAAAGCGTATGTCTCTGTCCCTAGTGTTAGAAAGTGGAGAACCTAGAGAAGTTCATCACTTTGCAACATTGCTAGGTTATGGGGCAAGTGCTATCAATCCTTATTTGGCACAAGATACCATTAAGCAGATGGTTGAAGATAATATTTTAGAAAAGGATTATTATGCCGCTGTGCATGATTATGCAGAAGGAATTCTTCATGGGATTGTAAAAATTGCTTCCAAAATGGGTATTTCAACTATTCAATCATACCAGGGTTCACAAATTTTTGAGGCAGTAGGCATTAGCAAAGAGGTCATAGATCAGTATTTTACCAATACCGTAAGCCGGGTTGGCGGAATGACGCTTAAGGAAATGGAGAAGCAAATAAATGCAAGACATTCAAGAGCTTTCGACCCATTAGGCTTAAACCAGGATTACGTTCTTGACAGCTTAGGAGACCATAAGGTCAGAAGTGGAGAAGAGGAACATTTATATAATCCTCAAACTATTCATTTACTTCAAATGGCCACGAGAAATGGAGATTATAAACTATTTAAGGAATATACAAAGCTAATAAATGAAGAAATGGGGGCTACACATTTAAGAAATTTAATGGACTTTAATTTAAATAATCAATCCATTCCTGTTGAACAGGTTGAAAGTGTAGATTCCATTGTAAGGAGATTTAAAACAGGGGCTATGTCCTATGGTTCTATATCTAAAGAAGCACATGAAACTATGGCTATAGCTATGAATAAACTTAAAGGAAAGTCAAATAGTGGAGAGGGCGGAGAAGAGTCAGAAAGATTTAAGGTTGGTGCAGATGGGGTGGATAAATGCAGTAAAATCAAGCAAGTTGCATCTGGAAGATTTGGTGTTACATCAGAATACTTAGTAAGTGCAGAAGAAATTCAGATAAAATTGGCCCAGGGGGCAAAACCAGGTGAAGGTGGACAACTGCCTTCTGATAAAGTGTATCCTTGGATTGCCAGAACAAGACATAGCACCACAGGTGTCGGTCTTATCTCACCTCCACCACACCATGACATTTATTCGATTGAGGATTTAGCCCAGTTAATTTATGATTGTAAATGTGCAAATTCTCAGGCGAGAATTTCCGTAAAATTAGTTTCAGAAGCGGGCGTAGGAACGATTGCAGCAGGTGTTGCAAAAGCCGGAGCACAAGTAATTTTGATTTCTGGATATGATGGCGGCACAGGAGCAGCACCTAAAAATTCTGTATATAATGCAGGATTGCCATGGGAGCTTGGATTAGCAGAAGCACATCAGACATTGCTTATGAATGGACTTAGAAGCAGAGTTATTTTAGAGACTGATGGCAAATTAATGAGTGGCAGAGAAGTTGCTATTGCGGCATTGCTAGGAGCAGAAGAATTTGGTTTTGCTACAGCACCCCTTATTTCTATGGGCTGTGTCATGATGAGAGTTTGCAATTTGGACACTTGTCCAGTTGGCATTGCAACGCAGAACCCAGAACTTAGAAAAAGATTTTCTGGTAAACCGGAATATGTAATGAATTTTATGCGATTTGTTGCCGAAGAATTAAGAGAATACATGGCATTGCTAGGATTTAAAACAGTAGATGAAATGGTTGGCAGAACAGATATGTTAAAACCTAGAACGACAAAAGAAGGCGAAGGCCACAAACTAGACATTGAGTGCATTCTAAAAAATGGAATTTCAGATGAATTGCTGAACGGCATCCATAAAGTAGGTGATGACTTTGATTTTAGACTAAGTGAGAGCAAAGACATGACTGTATTATATAAGAGTTTAAAAGATTCCATTGATAAGAGGGAGAAAAAATCCATAGAGGTTAAGGTGGACAACCAAGATCGGGCGTTTGGAACTGTGCTAGGATCCATATTGACTAAAAAGTGTGGAAACAAGTTGGAAGCAGACACATTCCATGTTAAATGTACGGGCTACGGCGGACAAAGTTTTGGTGCATTTATACCAAAAGGTCTGACTTTAGAATTAGAGGGTGATAGTAATGATTATATTGGAAAAGGATTATCCGGTGGAAAAATTATTGTTTATCCAGATAAGAAGGCAACATTTAAACACGATGAAAACATTATTATAGGTAATGTAGCATTATATGGGGCAACCTCTGGCAAGGCTTTTTTTAGTGGTGTAGCAGGGGAAAGATTTTGTGTAAGAAATTCTGGAGTGGATGCTGTAGTAGAAGGTGTAGGAGATCATGGACTTGAATATATGACAGGTGGCAGAGTTGTCATTCTGGGAGCAACAGGAAACAACTTAGCAGCTGGTATGTCTGGCGGAATAGCATATGTCTTAGATGAGAAAGGAGATTTGTATTCTAAATTAAATAAAGATATTATTTCTCTTGAAAATGTAAGCAAGAGCCAAGATGTACTAGAACTAAACGAACTTATAAAGGAACATGTTAAGGCTACCAATTCTGTTAAAGGTAAAGAAATACTTAAGAGATTTACGGAGTATCTGCCTATGTTTAAAAAAATAATGCCTTATGATTATAAAAATGTGCTTAATATAATTAAAAAATATGAAGAGATGGGTGTAGATGAAAAAACTGCACAGATAAAGGCTTTCTATGAAATAAAAGGAGGTATGCAGTAATGGGAATGTCAACAGGCTTTTTAAAGTATGAGAGGCGCACAAGCGAGGCCTTGGAGCCTTTGGAAAGAATAAAGAATTTTAATGAGTTTCATATTGCTTTATCAAAGGAAGAACAGATGGAACAGGGAGCACGTTGTATGGACTGTGGTGTACCATTTTGTCAGTCTGGAAAGATGATAGGAGGTATGGTATCAGGATGTCCTTTAAACAATTTAATACCTGAATGGAATGACCTTGTCTATTATGGCAATTATAAAGCAGCATTAAAAAGGCTCCTGAAAAAAAATAATTTTCCTGAGTTTACATCTAGGGTATGCCCTGCTCTTTGTGAAAAGGCATGTACCTGCTCATTAAATGGTGACAGTGTATCAGTTAGAGAGAATGAACTGGCTATCATTGAGGGAGGATATGATAACAGGTTGATGCAACCTAGAAAAATAGTGAACCGTTCAGATAAAAAAATTGCGGTTATTGGTTCTGGTCCTGCTGGACTTGCAGCTGCAGACCAATTAAATTTTAGGGGGCATCATGTTACGGTTTATGAAAAGAATGACAGGGCTGGCGGCCTTCTGATGTATGGTATACCTAATATGAAATTGGAAAAACGGGTTATAAAAAGAAGAATTGACATAATGAAAGCAGAAGGCATTCAATTTAGAATGAATGAGGGAATATCCAGCAAAAAACAAGTGGAAAAACTACTAAAGGATTATGACGCTGTTATTTTGGCTTGTGGAGCAGCCAACCCAAGGGATATTAATGTACCCGGCAGAGATGGAAAGGGAATTTATTTTGCGGTGGATTTTTTAACCTCCACTACAAAGTCTTTGTTGGATAATTTTTTAGAAGAAAAAACTTATATTTCAGCTAAAGACAAAAATGTAATTGTAATTGGTGGGGGAGACACGGGCAATGATTGTGTAGGTACGGCTATTAGACATGGTGCGAAGTCGGTAATGCAACTAGAAATGATGCCAAAGCCACCAGAAAGCAGACTTGAAAACAATCCATGGCCTCAATGGCCTAAGGTCTTAAAGACAGATTATGGACAAGAAGAAGCAATTGCAATTTTCGGGAAAGATCCCAGAGAATATCAGACTACTGTAAAAGAATTTATTTGTGACAAAGAAGGTAATGTAAAACAGGCCATATTGGTTAAACTAGAATTGGGAAAAGACAATGAAACAGGAAAAATGATTATGAAAGAAATTTCTAAATCTGAAAAAATTGTTTCAGTGGATTTAGTTTTAGTAGCAGCAGGATTCCTAGGATGCGATACAGATGTTACTAAAGCCTTTGGTGTCGAAGTAGATGATAGATCTAATGTATGGACGAACATTCAGCAGGAATCTTTGTATAAGACTAATCGAAATAAAGTATTTGCTGCGGGAGATATGCGAAGAGGCCAGTCACTGGTTGTATGGGCTATACGAGAAGGTAGAGAAGTGGCTAGAGAAGTAGACAAATATCTTATGGGATATACGAATTTGTAGGATGACAAAAATGACGTATAAAGCGTCATTTTTGTTTTTATTCATAAAAAATAAAGGCAAAATAGTGGTTGAACCACTAAAAAATATTGCAAAGTTAAATTAAAAGTGATATGCTATAACGTATATTTTTTAGAAAGAATGAGGTCAAATTATGATCATAACAGATAGTCTTATTGATTATATCAGTGATTTGTCCAGACTTGAACTGGAGGAACAGGAAAAAGAAAGTGCAAAGAAGGATTTGACTGATATATTAAATTACATGGATAAGCTCAATGAGATTGACACAAAAGGTATCAGTGAAATGTCACAACCATTTGATAACCAAAATTGCTTTAGAGAAGATGAAGTAACAAATAGTGATAAACGTGAAGAAGTACTTCAAAATGCTCCAGATAGTAAGGGAGATTATTTCAGAGTACACAAAACAGTTGAGTAGAAAGAAGGTGTAGAGGTGGCAGTGAAAGAGCTTAAAACTTTGTCTGCAGTTGAAATAGGCAGGCTTATAAAGAATAGAGAAGTAAGTTGTAAAGAAGTAACCAATTATTATTTAGGAGAGATAAATAATAATAATAATGAAATAAATGCGGTTTTAGCTGTTAACGGAGAAAAAGCTGTTAAAACTGCAGAATCTATACAGAAAAGAATCAATAACGGTGAGGATATCTCACCACTTGCAGGGGTTCCCGTAATCATTAAAGATAATATTTGTACGAAAAATCTAAGGACTACGGCTGCATCTAAAATGCTTGAAAATTTCATACCACCATATAGTGCAGGTGTCATGGAAAAATTAGAACATGCAGGAGCGGTGGTTATTGCAAAGGCAAATATGGATGAATTTGCTATGGGTGGTTCAACAGAGACTTCTAGTTTTGGTATAACAAAGAATCCTTGGAATAAACAATATGTACCAGGAGGGTCTTCAGGAGGATCAGCGGCGGCTGTGGCAGCTAATATGTCGCCATATGCGTTAGGCTCTGATACAGGAGGATCCATTAGACAACCTTGTTCTTTCTGCAATTTAACTGGGATAAAGCCAACCTATGGAAGTGTTTCCCGGTATGGGCTTATGGCGTATGCATCGTCATTAGACCAAATTGGACCCATAGGAAAAAATGTGCAGGATTGTGCAGAAGTTCTTGCTCTGATTTCAGGCTTAGATAAAAGAGACAGTACCGCTATAATGGATAAACCTTTTGATTTTTCTAATTCCTATGAGGAAGATTTAAAAGGAATTAAAATCGGCATTCCAAAGAACTACTTTGGAAACGGGTTAAATACAGAAGTTAGTGAAAAAATCTTAGCAGCAGCAGGTGTACTTAAAGGCCTTGGTGCTGAAATTCAAGAATTTGAAATGCCAGGAATAGAATATGCTGTTCCCGCTTATTACATTGTGGCTTGTGCGGAAGCAAGTTCAAATCTTTCAAGATATGATGGAATAAAATATGGGTTCACTTCAAAGAACGCCAATGATTTACAAGAGACTTATTATAAATCAAGAAGTGAAGGTTTTGGCTCTGAAGTAAAGAGAAGAATCATGTTAGGATCTTTTGTTTTAAGTTCAGGATATTTTGACGCATATTATAAGAAGGCACTACAGGTAAGGACAATGATAAAGGAAAACTTTAATAAAGCTTTCGAGAAGTATGATATGATTTTAAGCCCAGTAAGTCCAACTACTGCCTATAAAATAGGAGAACAGATTTCAGATCCAATTGCTATGTATATGGCAGATATTTATACGGTTTCAATAAATTTGGCAGGGATTCCGGCTATCGCTTTGCCATGTGGAGTCTCAGATGAAAATAAAATGCCTATTGGCATGCAGCTGATTGGTAATAATTTTGCTGAACCTACTTTAGTAAGAGCGGCTTATGCTTATCAGCAAGTAACAGATTTTCATAAGAGGGGAGGAATCTTGTAATGAATTATGAAATAGTCATGGGCCTTGAAGTCCATGTTGAATTATCTACTAAAACTAAGATCTTTTGTGGATGTAGCACTGAATTTGGTGGCGAACCTAATTCACATGTATGCCCAGTGTGTCTGGGATTACCAGGAAGTCTTCCCGTTTTAAATAAGGATGTGGTAAATCGTGCTATAAAAGCAGGGCTTGCATTGAACTGTAATATTCAGAAAGAAAACAGATTTGACCGAAAAAACTATTTTTATCCTGATTTACCAAAAGATTATCAGATTTCGCAGCTTTATCATCCAATATGCAGGAATGGATTTATGGATGTAACTGTAGATGGAGAAACGAGCAGAATCACTCTTTGTGAAATCCATATGGAAGAGGATGCTGGTAAATTAGTTCATGATGTGGGTGGTACATTAGTAGATTATAATCGTTGTGGCATACCTCTTATAGAAATAGTAACAAATCCTGACTTTCGAAATGCACAGCAGATTGTTACATTTCTTGAAAACTTACAGCAGATGCTTAAATATTTAGATGTATCAGATTGTAAGATGCAGGAAGGCTCTATGCGTGCCGATGTAAATTTATCAATTAGACCTAAAGGTGTTGAGAGCTTTGGCACACGAACTGAAATGAAGAATCTAAATTCTTTTAAAGCAATACAGAGGGCTATTGAGTTTGAGAGCAAAAGACAGATGGAACTTGTGGAAAGTGGAGGAATAGTAACACAGGAAACCAGAAGATGGGACGATGAAGCAGGAGAGAGTTATGCAATGCGTTCTAAGGAAAATGCTCAGGATTATAGATATTTCCCTGACCCTGATTTACTTCCTATTCATATAGATGAACAATGGATTTCTGACTTAAGAGATGCCTTGCCTGAATTGCCTATGAAAAAAAAGGAAAGGTATCAGAAGATATTTGGATTATCTGAGGACATAGCTAAAACGATTACGGCCACAAAAGAAATAGCAGAAATATTTGAAGCAACTACTGAAAAGTCTGGTGATGCAAAGCTTTCAGCTAACTTTATAGCCGGGGATGTGTTAAGGCTTCTTAAGGATAGAAGTGTTGAACCAGAAAAGGTTTCAATAGATGCGAAGAAACTTGCAGCCGTAGTAAAGCTTACAGCCGACGGTAAGATTAACAGAAGTGTTGCCAAACAAGTTATTGAAGAAGTTTTTGATAATAATACGGACCCTTTAGAATATATAGAAGAAAAAGGTTTATTAGCTATTGAAAATACACAGCTTATTGAAAAAGCCGTGGAGGACGCTATTGATGAAAATCCTAAATCCATTGAAGATTTTAAGGCGGGAAAGCAAAAGGCCTTTGGATTCTTAGTGGGACAAGCGATGAAAAAACTTGAAGGAAAAGCCAGCCCTCAAATTGTAAATAAGCTGATAAAAGAAAAGCTTGATAAAATTGCACTTGATGCAGCAGTTGAAACAGAAGCTAAAGAACAAGAAAAGAAAGCTGCTGAGGCTAAGAAGTATGATGTTAAGGAATGGGATATTGCCATAGATGACAGCGAATTTGACGGCTGTTATCGAACGGTAGATTGCAATCAGCTTACCATGACAGATGTTGGCAGAGAAGTTAAGCTGGCTGGCTGGGTCAGAACGATTAGAAACCACGGAGGCATTGCCTTTGTTGATTTAAGAGATCATTACGGTGTGACACAGATTGTAGTTACTGAAAGTATGGTAGATAGGCTAAATAAGGAAACGGTTATTTCTGTAACAGGTACTGTTTTAAAGAGGGATGAAGATACAATAAATACTAAGATTTCTACTGGTGAAGTAGAGGTGAAAGCATCGGCTATAAGAATTCTTGGAATAGCACAGAACACCCTTCCTTTTGAAATTGATAGTTCATTGGATACAAGAGAAGACGTAAGACTTAAATATAGATTCCTTGATCTTAGAAATCCTAAAGTTCATGATAAGATGGTTTTGAGAGCAAAGATTATTAAATATCTGCGAAAGCAAATGGAAGAATTAGATTTTATGGAAATACAGACACCAATATTAGGGAATTCTTCCCCAGAGGGTGCAAGAGATTATCTAGTACCAAGCAGAAAGCATAAGGGTACGTTCTATGCGCTGCCGCAAGCTCCACAGCAATTTAAGCAAATGCTTATGGCTTCTGGTTTTGATAAATATTTTCAAATTGCACCTTGTTTCAGAGATGAAGATGCCAGAGCAGACCGATCACCAGGAGAATTTTATCAGTTAGACTTTGAAATGGCTTTTGCAACACAGCAGGATGTGTTTGAAGTAGCAGAAAAGGTACTTTATTCTACATTTAAAGAATTTTCTAACCTAGAGGTTTCAAAGCCTCCTTTTAGAAAGATAACTTTTGAAGAATCCATGCTGAAATACGGAAATGATAAACCTGATTTAAGAAATCCACTTATTATTACAGACTTAAGCGATTTCTTTAATGCAGTAGATTTTGCTCCTTTTAAAGGAAAAATAGTAAGAGCTATAAGAGTCCCCGACAAGGCTAAAATGCCTAAATCTTTCTTTGAAAAAATGGAGGTTTATGCAAGAAGCATTGGTATGAAAGGGCTTGGATACATTACCGTAAATGAAGATATGTCTTATAAAGGCCCTATAGATAAGTTTTTTACCGATGAACAGAGAAAGAATTTAGCTGATAGAGAGGGGTTACAACCAGATGATATTTTATATTTCATCAGTGATGAAAAGAGTGTGGTTGCAAAATATGCCGGCTTAATCAGAACTGAAGTTGCGAGCCGTTTGGATTTAATTAATAGAGGAAAATTTGAGTTCTGCTATATTACTGATTTCCCTATGTATGAGTACAATGAGGATCTGGGTAAGATTGACTTTACCCATAACCCATTTTCAATGCCACAGGGAGAGATGAAAGCCTTAATGGAAATAAATCCATTAGATATCAAAGCCTATCAGTATGACATAGTTGTAAATGGTGTAGAACTTTCTTCAGGAGCCGTGAGAAACCATAGACCGGAGGTCATGGTGAAGGCTTTTGAGATTGCAGGTTATACAGAAGAAGATGTTAAAAACAAGTTTGGAGCATTATATAAGGCCTTTCAATATGGAGCGCCACCACATGCTGGTATGGCTCCTGGCGTTGATAGAATGGTTATGCTGCTGGCAGAAGAGGAAAGTATAAGAGAGGTTATACCATTCCCACTTGCAGCAAATGGACAGGATATGTTATTTAATTCACCAAGCCCAGTAGAAGAAATACAGCTTAGAGAAGTGCATATAAAATTAAGATAAAGGGAAAAATAAAGTCGAGACTTTTAACATTAGGTATTCCTAAGATATGAGTCTCGACTTTTCTATATTTTATAAGTTTCTTGTTATAGCAGTTCTGCGCGAAGTCTTTCAATTGGTTGAGCTGATAAGTATGCAGGCGGAATTTCCAAAACTGTTTTTGCACCATAAATACCTTCGGAAAAAAGCCTGTGAACAGCTCTTGCATAGCATACTAAAACACTCGAAGTAAATTCTGGGTTTGAATCAAGCTTTAAAGAAAATTCATAAATATGGTTGGTTTCTTGATTTACACCAGTTGTTCCACTTCTTTGAACAAACCCTCCATGAGGCATGCCGCTATGATTCTCAGTCAGTTCCTGATCACTTACAAAGTGAACAGTAGTATTGTAATCAGAAAAATAATTTGGCATATTTACTATTTCAGAATATACTTTATCCTGATTTGCACCAGGCTTTAGGGAAACAAAACATTCTCTTGTATGCATTTCTCTTGCAGTATATATAGGATGAGTTCCATTTCTTACTTCTTCTATTGCAGATTCAATAGGAAGAGTATATTGTATAGCGTTAGAAACTCCTTCGATGCGGCGTAATGCATCGGAATGACCTTGGCTGACTCCTTTTCCCCAGAAAGTATAGCTGTTACCTACAGGTAATACCGATTCTGCAAAAATTCTGTTTATAGAAAATAATCCAGGGTCCCAACCCGCAGATATAACTGCGCAATGGTTAGTTTCCAAAGCAGAATTATTTACTGAATTAAAATGTTCTGAAATTCTTGCATGGGTGTCAAAGCTATCAACGATATTGAAATGTGAAGCGAAGGCAGGGCTTTGACTCATTAAATCAGTAGAACTGCCACCACAAAGAATCATAACATCAATTTCTTCTTTATGGTTTAAGGCTTCTTTAACATTATATACCTTTGCATTATCTGTAAGAGGATGAATTACTGCTGGGTCACGACGTGTAAATATACCAGCAAGCTCCAGATCAGAGTTTTGACCGATGGCTAATTCCACGCCACGTCCTAAGTTACCGTATCCTAAAATACCTATTCTTAAATTTTCCATTTTGTATATCTCCTATCATATATATTTTAAATTTTGTATTAAGCAATATTTTGAACCCTACATTATATTAAATCTGCCATAGAGAATAGACCATTATTTTGCTCTACTATAAATCGAGCTGCTCTTAATGCACCTAAAGCAAAAATATTACGTGAAAGGGCTGTGTGCTTTATTTCAATGATTTCATCAGGTCCCGCAAAAATAATTGAATGTTCTCCTGGAATAGTTCCGCCACGTACTGAGTGTATACCCATTTGATTTATGTCACAGCAGTCTTCGTTATCGTGCCTTCCATATACATATTCTTTCTTTTGCGAGCAGCTGCTATTTATAGCATCGGCTAAAAGAAGGGCTGTACCACTAGGAGCATCTAACTTTTTGCTGTGATGTTTCTCTATAATTTCAATATGAAATTCTTTTTCCAATAATGGAACCAAAGTTTCAAGAATTTTTGAAATCCCATTTATACCTATGGACATATTTGCAGAATGAAAAATGGGGATTTTTTTAGAGGCATCCATTATGGCTTTACATTCTTCTTTGGTAAAGGCTGTTGTAGCAAGAACTATAGGAGTATGATGTAACTGGGCATAATAAAGTAGTTTATGCAATGCAGTATGGTTTGAAAAATCAATAATTACATCTGTATGCAGTGGACATTCCATTATATCTGTGAAACCTTTATAATGTTCTGACCCATCAATATTGTTGTCTATTCCTGCTGTGATATTCATATCATTTGTTTCTGTTATAATCTTTTCTAAGGTTGAACCCATTCTCCCTTTTGAACCGTGTAAAATAACATTTATCATAATTCCCCTCCTTTATATAAGTCCATACGACAACATTTCAGACTTAATTCTATCCATAACCTGATTGCTTGGAGGACAAAGAGGAAGACGGTATTCTAGTGGACACTTGTTCATCATATGCAATGCTGCCTTTACCGGGATAGGATTAACGTCTGCAAATAGAGAATCAATAAGGCCTTTCATATTCAGTTGCAGCTTTTTGGCTGTTTCTAAATCACCATTAAGGAGACTTCTTGACATTCTTACTGAGTCAGCAGGTGCAACATTTGCAACAACAGATATGTAACCTATACCGCCTAAAGCCATAAGAGGAACAACCATATCATCGTTTCCTGAATAAATAGCAAAATTATCAGGAACTAGACGTGCAATTTCTGCTACTTGTGAGATGTTGCCACTTGCCTCTTTTATTCCTACAATATTAGGGTGCCCTGCAAGAAGTGATACAGTCTGGGGGGCTATATTAACTCCAGTTCTTCCAGGAACGGAATATAATATACAAGGTACATTCACTGCATCGGCTGTAGCAATATAATGTTCAATAAGTCCAGCCTGTGAACATTTGTTATAGTAAGGGGTAACTAATAAAAGCCCATCTACTCCAGTTTTTTCAATTTCTTTAGCTAAATTAATACCGTGTCTTGTATCATTACTGCCTGCACCTCCAATAACGGGAATTCTTTTATTAACTACATCCACACAGAATTTAATTGTTTCAATGTGCTCTTTATCATCCAGAGTAGAAGCTTCTCCAGTTGTACCACAGACAACTATTGCATCTATACCTTCTGAAATCTGCCATTCAATTAGCTCCCTGAAACATTCAAAGTCCACATTACCGTTGGGTAAAAAAGGTGTTACAATTGCAACACCGCATCCTGTAAAAATCGCCATGTTTTTTCCTCCTTATTCTCCACTCTCAACTTATAATTAAAAATCTGACAATAAAAAAAGTTGCATCTCTATCGATGCAACTCAAAAAACACAAAGTTAAGCCGCAATCGATAGCGCCTCTGTTAGATATTGTCTAACAGGAGTCCAGAATATGTTTTACTCTGGCCCAGCAGCTTGTCATGCCTGACTTGCCCTTCGGCGGTTTCTCCTTTCCCTTGCTTCATTGGCTGCTGCCTCCACAAAGTACTCTTATCAACCGCACCTCTATCAACTTATTGGCTATTATAACTACAAAATTGTGACTTGTCAACAAAAAATAATAAAAAAATATAAAAAAATTGTTATTTGGAACAAAAAGGCTTAAAAGTAAATATTATAGATTTTAGTAGTTATTTTTTTAAGAAACAGTATAAAAATATCCAATTTTGCACATAAATAATATAGGTCACAGATAGTCCTTTCTAGGACATAGAACTAATTGCTAAAGGGGAGCAAGCGGGATTCGGAGGACCTTATTTATGGCGAACAAGGTTGAAATCTGTGGAGTAAACACAGCAAAACTACCTATTTACAAAGATGCAGAAATGAAAAGAATGATAGAGGCTGTCAAAGGGGGAGATAAAGAGGTTAGAGAAGAATTCATAAAAGGGAATCTCAGATTAGTGCTTAGTGTCATACAGAGATTCAATAATCGAGGTGAAAATCCCGATGATTTATTCCAGGTAGGGTGTATAGGGTTGATTAAAGCATTAGAGAATTTTGACACTTCACATGGAGTAAAATTTTCCACATATGCAGTACCTATGATAATTGGTGAAATCAGAAGATATCTTCGTGATAACAACCCGATTCGAGTTTCTAGATCGTTGAGGGACACAGCGTATAAAGCACTGCAGGCTAGGGAGAAGCTTTCTAGAGAGTTGCAAAGAGAACCGACTATAGCTGAAATTGCTAAAGAAACAGAAATGGAAAGGGCTGATGTGGTACTTGCTTTGGAATCCATACAAGAACCGATATCATTATTTGAACCTGTATTCCATGATGATGGGGATGCTATTTATGTAATGGATCAAGTAAAGGATATGAAAAACACGGATACTAGGTGGATTGAAAATTTATCACTTTCAGAAGCAATGAAAAAATTATCGCCAAGGGAACGTCATATCTTAACTATGAGGTTCTTTGAAGGAAAGACCCAAATGGAAGTTGCAGAAGAAATTTCAATAAGCCAGGCACAAGTAAGCAGACTTGAGAAAAACGCACTTAAATATATGAGAAAATATGTTTAAATAGGGTAAGCATAAATACAACTGCTAAAGTTATGCAAAATACAATTGTAAAGAAAATATAAAATTTAAATTAGCCCGGTTATAATGCCGGGCTTTTAAATTAAAAAACCTTTTATTTTACTATATTATGTAATATAATTACTAGATATGGACTATTGTTTTATAGTCAATAATGAAAAAAAGAAAGGCAAGGATGAAATGATTAAAGGAAACAACGGTAAAACAAAAATTATGGCTTTACTGCTAGTATCATGTTTAAGTCTGTCGCTTGCAGCGTGTGGTGCTAAAGATGATTATGTTGTGCCATATTCTAATTACGATTTATCGGAATATGTAAAACTGGGGGATTACAAAGGTGTTGAGGCAACTGAGACAAAGGTTAGTGTTACTGACGAAGATGTTCAGACTGAGATACAAAGCAGAGTTCAAGCTGCCAGCAAGCAGGTTGAAAAGAAAGAAGGTACTGCTGCAACAGGTGACAGCGTAAAAATTGCTTATGTTGGCAAGATTGATGGAAAAGCATTTGAGGGCGGAAGTACTGGTGATGAAGGCACTACAATAACATTAGGAAGCAGCGGATATATTCCTGGATTTGATGATGGTGTTATTGGCATGAAAGTTGGGGAAAAGAAGACTATTAATTTAAAATTTCCAGCAGATTATGGTAAAGAAGAATTAAATGGCAAAGATGTGGCTTTTGATGTAACTCTTAGTGCTATAATGGTTAATGAAACTCCAAAATATGATTTGGAATTTGTAAAAGCTAATAGCAAGGAAAAAACTCTAAAAGCTTATGAAAAAAGTGTAAAAAAAGATTTACAAGAAAAAAAGAAATCTGCGGCTGAAGAAGAAATGAGAAATCAAATTTGGGCTACCATTATGGATAATTCAAAGGTGTTAAAATATCCAGAAACAGAACTTCAGGCTTGTAAAGATAAAAACCAAGAGTACTATGAAAATTATGCTAAGCAGTATAACATGGAGTTTCAGGCTTTTATAAAGCAATATACTGGAATGGATGAAAAGGCTTATAAAGATTATTTAAAACAATACTCAGAAGCAATTGTATCTCAGGAAATGGTTATGTATTCCATTGCCAAAGCTGAAAATATAAGCATCTCTGATAAAGAATATAAAGAAAAACTAAAAGCGTTCATGAAAGAACAGGGCGTTGAAGATGAAAAAGCTTTTGAGAAACAGTATGGAAAATCTTTTGAAGAATATGCAGGAAAAGATAATCTTATGAAGAGTTTTCTTCTTGAAAAGGTACTTGATTTTGCAGTAGACAATGCGAAAATAGTGCCTGCAGAGAAAAAAGCATAAATAGTAAAAAATTACAAAAAATAAATAAAAACATTGTTATTTTAAACAAAAAACTTGCATTGGGTTGTGTTATGTGCTAGAATTGATACATTAGTTTATCATCATGCATATATGCAACCCAATTTTGTATATGATGCGGAAATGAAACTATGATTCTCTGGAGAGCCTCTTTATGAGCGCCGAAGGTGTACGGTAAGTGTGATGAGCTTACTTATCTCTCAGGCAAAAGGACAGGGCATATAGTTATTTTAATTTAATTGAATTGCTATTGTTATTGTTTCTCTCTAGAAAGTCGATTTTATCGACTTTTTTTATTTTACTTTTTAATTTTATGTTTAAAAGGAGAGGAAAACAAAATGTTAGAACGATTTACGCAGATTTTAGTCAACATTGACAATGTTGTATGGGGTGTACCACTAATTGTACTTATAATGGGTACCGGTATATTCCTTACCATAAGACTTGGAGTTTTACAATTCAGGCATTTAGGAATGGCTCTAAAGTTTATGGTTAAAAATGAAGAGAATGGGATTGGTGAAGTAAGCAGTTTTGGAGCACTTTGCACGGCTCTGGCTGCTACTATAGGTACAGGCAATATTGTGGGAGTTGCTACAGCAGTTGTTACAGGAGGCCCAGGCGCTCTATTCTGGATGATTTTAGCTGCTTGTTTTGGAATGGCTACTAAATATTCAGAAGGACTACTAGCTGTAAAATACAGAACTCTTGACAGTAATACGGGACATTCACTGGGGGGACCATTTTACTATATTGAAAAAGGAATGGGGAGAAAATGGGTTTGGCTTGCTAAGGCATTTGCAACATTTGGTGTTGGTGCAGGGCTGTTAGGTATAGGCACGATTACGCAGGTTAATGGTATAGCTTCAGCTGTAAAACAAGTTTTTGATCCAAATAATGAAATGATGGTTTCTATGCTAGGCAACAGTTATTCAGTTGCCACTATAGCAGCAGCAATTGTTGTATCAGTAGCAGCAGCCCTTGTTATAATAGGAGGCATACAAAGAATTTCCAGTGTTTCCACCATTATCGTACCATTTATGGCTGTGGCATATGTTGCAATATGTGTTACTATACTTATATATAATGTAGCTGCTATTCCATCAGCAATACAAGAGGTTTTTGCCGGAGCTTTTGGGCTGAGAGCTGCTGCTGGTGGAGCATTAGGAGCAATGATGGTTGCTATGCAAAAAGGTGTCGCAAGAGGTATCTTTTCAAATGAAGCAGGGCTTGGAAGTGCACCTATTGCGGCTGCGGCTGCACAGACAAATGAGCCTGCTCGACAGGGCTTGGTATCAATGACGGGGACTTTTATTGATACAATTGTTATTTGTACTATGACAGGATTAACTATTATGGTTACAGGCTCTTGGGATATAGGGCTTGAGGGGGTAGCGGTTACATCAAATGCATTTTCCACAGGCTTACCATGGAACCCGCAAATTGGTTCATTTATATTAATGATGTGCTTGATTTTCTTTGCGTTTACAACTATTTTAGGCTGGGATTATTATAGTGAAAGATGCTTGGAATACTTAACAGGTGGCAACAAAAATATTTTAACTGGATATAGATGGTTGTACATAGTAGCAGTTTTAATAGGACCATTTTTAACTTTAGAGGCCGTATGGACTTTAGCAGATATCTTAAATGGATTAATGGCTATACCTAATCTAATTGCTCTAATTGCATTAAATGGTGTTATAGTTGCAGAAACAAAAAGTTATTTTAAAAGAAATCATCAATTGGCTATGGAATAATTCCATAGCCTTTTTCATATATTATAAAAGTACAGGCCTAATGGCTAAAATTACATAAAGAGGGGGAAATAAAGGTGACAAGTACAGAAGATATTAAGAACAAAGAGGTTATTAACATCTTTGATGGTAGAAGCATGGGATATGTAAGTGATATAGAGGTAAACCTTGAAACAGGAACCATAGAAGGGATTGTTATACCTTCACCTAAGAACTTTTTTAATATATTTGGAAGAAGTGAAGAAGATTATGTGATTAAATGGGAAAATATTAAAACGATAGGTGATGATGTAATCTTAGTTAATCTTGAAACTATGATTGAATAAAATAGTATGAAATTACGGTAAAATGCAATAATTCCTTTTCAAAATACACAAGATATAGTAGAATATATAATATGGCTATGTTGATTTAGGATGCAGGAAAAATAGTACGTATAAGTTTTTATATGATGGGGGTGACATTATGAGATGTCCATTTTGCGAAAATCCAGATACAAAAGTAATCGACTCAAGACCTACTGAAGAGGGACATGCTATTAGAAGAAGAAGAGAATGTGATAATTGTAATAAGCGGTTTACAACGTATGAAAAGGTTGAAGAAATGCTTCTTATGGTTGTTAAAAAAGATGGAGGAAGAGAAGTCTTTGATAGAAACAAAATTTTAAATGGGATTATTAAGGCGTGCGAAAAACGGCCTGTTCCAATGCTTGAAATTGAAAAAGTGGTAAATGAGATTGAACGAGGCCTAAATAACTTAATGGAGAAAGAAGTTCAGAGTGAGTTTATAGGCGAGCTTATAATGGAACAACTAAAAAAATTAGATGAAGTTGCCTATGTTAGGTTTGCATCTGTATACAGACAATTTACAGATGTAAATACGTTTGTTTCAGAAATAGAAAAATTGCTAGATAATGGGAAGAGGCTGAAATAAGACCGATGAAAAACAGATTAAATAATGAAAAAATTAGGATTGCAATTGATGGACCCAGTGGAGCAGGTAAAAGCACTATTGCCAAAGAGGTAGCAAAATTCTTATCTATTGATTATATCGATACAGGTGCTATGTATAGGGCTATAGGATATAAGTTAGGGCAGAATGGTATTAATTTAGATGACAAAAATGCTCTTAATCAGATTCTATCTGATACAGAGATCGATTTTAGAAGAGGAAATACCATTTTAGATGGAGTTGTAGTGAATGACATAATTCGTACACCGGAGGCTTCAAAAATGGCTTCAATCTGTTCCGCATTGCCTGAGGTGAGAGAAAAGCTTGTTTTCCTTCAAAGAAAAATGGGACAAACAAAGAGTGTTGTAATGGATGGAAGAGATATTGGCACAAATGTTCTGACTGATGCTGAATATAAAATTTTTATGACAGCTTCTGCAGAAGAAAGAGCAGAGCGAAGATTTAAAGAACTTTTCCAAAAAGGTGAAAATATTACCTATGACCAAGTGTTACAGGATATCATTCAAAGAGATTATAATGATACTACAAGAAAATTAAACCCTCTTAGAAAAGCGGACGATGCTATAGAACTTGACACTACTGGTATGGGTATCACAGAAGTTACAGATAAAATAATTGATATAGTAAGGTGTGGAAGATAATTTCACACCTTAAATATATACTTAAAATGGAGGTAAGAAAAAGTGGCAATTGTTAGAGCATTTAAAGCAATAAGACCAGATAAAAAATATTCAGATAAGGTGGTTTCATTACCATATGATGTTATGAACAGAGAAGAAGCAGCAAGTATGGCAGATGGTAATCCTTATAGCTTTTTGCATATTTGCAGATCAGAGATTGATATGCCTGAACAGGGGAATCCTTATGAAGCCTGTGTATATGAAAGGGCTAAAGCAAATATTGACCAGAACTTAGTGGATGGTATATTCGTTCAAGAAACTAAACCTGTATTATATTTATATAAACAGGTGATGGATGGCAGAGCGCAAGTGGGTATCGTAGGATGTGTTGCTGTAGACGATTATATTAATAACATTATTAAAAAACATGAATTTACAAGAGTAGAAAAGGAAATCGACAGGATTAATCATTTTGATATTTGCAATGCAAATACAGAACCTGTTTTCTTGACTTATAGAGATAATAAAAAAATAAGAAGCATTGTGGAAGGATGGCTCTCAAACCATGATCCTCTTTATGATATAAAGACTGGTGATGGGATAGAGCATGTACTTTGGACTGTTGACGATGATATGACTATTCAGGCATTAACTGAAATCTTTGGAGAAATTCCATCTCTATATATTGCTGACGGTCATCACAGAAGTGCTTCTGCATGTAAAGTGGGATTAAAGAGAAGAGAAGAAAATCCCAATTATACAGGAGAAGAAGAATTTAACTTCTTTATGGCTGTTATATTTCCAGATAATGATTTAAAAATATTTGATTATAACAGAGTTATAAAAGATCTAAATGGAAATTCTGTAGAACAATTCTTAGATAAGATTACAGCAGCAGGGTTTGAAATTGCAGAAAAGGGTATTGAAATATATAAGCCTGAAGGAAAGCATATTTTTGGAATGTATCTGGATGGAAAGTGGTATGCAATTACTGCTAAATCGGAGATTATACCTGACCATGTTATAGATTCTCTTGATGTTTCAATTCTTCAGAATAATTTACTTGGACCAATTCTTGGAATTGAAGATCCAAGGACAGACAAAAGAATCGATTTTGTTGGAGGTATTAGAGGACTGAAAGAATTAGAGAGAAGAGTAAAAACGGATATGGAAGTTGCTTTTGCAATTTATCCAGTGGAAATATCAGACTTACTTTCGGTATCTGATAATGATATGGTAATGCCACCAAAGTCAACCTGGTTTGAGCCAAAACTGGGAAGCGGATTATTTATGCATAAACTGTAAATATTAGTACTAAATTAAAAACACTCCTTCATGAGCACGAATGCTCATGGAGGAGTGTTTTTAATTTGTATGGCAAACCACTGGCTGTGCCAGTGGATAAAAGGGCTTAAGCTCTAATAAGGGACAGGGGTAATTGGTCTTTCCACATAACCTATATGTTATTTAATATATAAAACATTTTTACACTAAGATTTAAGCACATATAGTGATTTATAGCATAGTAATTTCAATAATTATATTGATTCAAAACAAATAAATTAAAAATTCTGACAAAAATTATTGCAAATAAGAGAAAAATATGCTTAACTGTACATGAGGTCTTACCATTAAATATTTAAGAAAGATGATGGAGGTGAATTTCGTTGAAACACAGATTTATTTCAAAAAGGTATTGGAAAGATAAATCGACGGCCATGGGGAAGGTCGACGAATTGGCAAAGGGATTTAAGGATGTGATAAATTTAAGCTTAGGTGATCCTGATTTGATTACTAATAGAATTATCATTGACAATGCATTCAATGATGCAAGAAATGGGCACACAAAGTATACAGATTTTAGAGGTGATCCAGAACTACGCCAAGAAATTATTAATTACTATAAAGAAGAATATCAGATGGATGTGCAGGATGAAGAAGTTTTTGTAGCTGCCAGCGGTTGCCTTGCAATGTATTTGGTATTGGAAGCAATTTTGGATGATGGAGACGAAGTCATTTTACAGGCTCCGTTTTTTACACCATATCCACAACAAGTTGAGCTTGCACGTGGTATCCCAATCGAATTGGCAACTTATGAGGATGAAGACTTTCAAATCAACATGGAAAGGCTGGAAAGTCTGATTAACGAACGTACAAAGGCATTGGTAATCAATACACCAAGCAACCCTACTGGAAGCTGTTTGACCGTGGAAACAATGGAGAAAATAGCTCAGATTGTCAAGCAGCACGATTTGATTGTAATTGCAGATGATATTTATACAGCTTTTAGTTACCAACATCCATTTATTCCAATTGCAGCATTAGACGGTATGAGAGAGAGAACAATTATTATTAACAGCTTTTCAAAGAACTTTACGATGACGGGTTGGCGTATTGGAAACATCATTGCACCTAGCTACATCATTCAGACAATTCAGATGATTAACGAAAATGTAGTGTTTACAGCCCCATCCGTTTCGCAAAGAGGTGCAATTCATGCGTTACGCAATCGAAAAGCAATCCAGCCTCCTATGATTGAGGAATTTCAAAAACGTATGTTTTATGCGGCCGAACGGATTAATTCTATTCCTCATATGTCTGTGGTTTATCCGCCAAGAGGTACATTCTATTTATTTGTGAACATTAAAGAAACTGGATTAAGTTCTATCAATGCCAGTGATTGTATTCTTCGTGAAGCACATGTATTGTCCATACCCGGAAGTGCATTTGGTCAATCAGGAGAAGGGTATATTAGACTGGCTTGTACGGTAAATATTAATATTTTAAAGGAAGCATTTGACCGTTTGGAGAATGTATCCATCTTTAAAGAATAATGGAGGACAATTATATGGAAGAGCATGTAAATGTTGTAGACAATGAGGCAGAAAAAAAGCAAGTATTGGCTGGATTAGTTGAACATCCAACAGGAAAACAAAAAGCAAAATTCATTATTCCTTCTGCTATTGGTGTATTTTTGTTCCTTTGTCCAATTTGGGTAAATGGAAATATGAATATTCCTTTAGGTGTTATTTCTCAATGGGTGGCAGACTTTATTAAACCATGGGCTACACAGGCAATTCTCGGAATTGTTGTTATTTCAGCAATTATGTCTTTTATTACTACTGTTTTTAGACCAAAAGCAATTGTAGAAGGAAAAATGCTTTCAAAATTATTTGTCACTTCTTCTATTTATCTTGCAATACGCATCGTTGGAGCGGTCATTGCAGTAATGGTATTTTTCCAAGTAGGTCCGGTCTGGATCTCATCGGCAGATACTGGAGGAACTATGATGGGGTTGCTGTGTACATTGATTGCATGGTTTTTTGCTGCATCCTTCTTAATTCCATTGCTTATGGATTATGGAATTATGGATTATACAGGTACATTAATCCGAAATTTTTTATGGCCGCTGTTTCGTTTACCTGGTAGAGCGGCAATTGACCTTTGTGCATCTTGGATTGGAAATTGCAATGTAGGAGTTGTTTTAACTAGCACACAGTATGAGCAGGGTTATTATACCGCAAGAGAATCTGTGCTGATTGCAACGTGTTTCTCAGCAGTGTCTCTACCATTCTGTTTAGTTATTGCGGCAATGATGAACGTTGAAAAATACTTTATCCCGTTTTACCTAATTATGACTTTTACAGGGATTATCAGTGTTGTCATTATGGCACGTATTTGGCCTTTGGGTAAAAAATATCCCGATGAGTATTATGCATTAGCAGGAAAGCAAATCAATGAGATAGAACCAGAGGGCATTAGCAAACGACGTTGGGCTTATTTGCAGGCAGTTACAAAAGCAGGAGATGGCCCAAATCTTGGCGCACTGCTATATAAAGGCATTGATATGTTCTTGGGAATCATATTTACACTTGTCCCAATTACAATGTGTGTTGGGACATTAGCTTTGGTGCTTTCTACATATACACCAATTTTTGACTGGATTTCTATGCCATTTGGATATTATTTGCAGATACTAGGTGTGGATGATGCATTTGCTGCAGCACCTGGAACCGTAGTTGGCTTTGCTGATATGTTCATTCCTGCTGTCATTTGTTCCCACATACCATCCATAGAAACAAGATTTATTATAGGGATTTTGTCTCTGGTACAGATTATTTATATGAGTGAAGTTGGTTCGGTTATGCTTGCATCTAAAATGCCAGTAAATATTGTTGATTTGGTAATTATTTTCTTACAGAAGACAATTATTGCAATACCGATTATCGTTTTACTCACAAAGATATTTTTACCATTTTAATCAGACTATTCTTTGAAAAAGAAAAAAGGCAGAATTCCTCTGCCTTTTTTGCATTATTTCGATTCAAATTTCATGTAAGAGTTCAGGACGAATGTTATTAAGATGGATATTCATAAAAGAGGCAGCTAAATCAGCATCTCTTTTTTCAATGGCATTAATAATGTTTTGATGTTCTTCATAAATGCGATCTATTGAATCTTCTGCTGTAAAATAGGAGAGATAAACTGCTTGACCGATAAAATTCTCCAGAAGATAAGAAGCATTTTCAAAGGTGGATAATATGAGGCCGTTTTTGCAAATCCGTACAATTTCAAAGTGAAAATCCTTATCACACTGCGATTTCTCATGTGGGGACTCAGCTTCTATCATAGTTTTCTGCTTTTCCTTCAAACGGAAAGTATCTTCGGTAGTAGCCATTTTTGCAGCTTCTCGAACGGTAAAGGTTTCTATTAAAAAACGAAGCTGCAAAATTTCTTGTACATTACCATTATTAAGTTTAAATGAAAGCGATAGGGGTTTAAAAAAGTTGGATTCTACATTGTTAACGATGTAATTTCCTAGACCATGACGTCGTTCCACAAGTCCCAAAACTTCTAAAGCCTTAAGTGCTTCCCGTAATGCAGGACGTCCAATTTCAAATTGCTCTGTCATAATCCGCTCTGGTGGAAGTTGGTCACCAGCTTTTAGTTCGCCTTTCATAATCATTTCCTGAATCTGCTCAATGACGATTTGAGAAATCTTTTTATTTTCAATTGCCATAAACATGCAACACACTCCTTTATATGTGAACATTGTGTACATCTCTCTAATAAATATTCTATAGGAAAAAAGAAAAAATTGCAAATTAACTTATGTTTTTCATTAGTATTTTTTAAATATTATAGAAAAAATCAGAAAATTTAAATATTAATTGCATTAGACAAAAAAATGTAGTATGATTTAAGTGGTAAGACCATAGAATCAGTTTCATTAGAGTATGCAAGAGAAACGAGGGAAGTATCATGAAAATACTTGTTTTAGTAAAAGAAGTACCTGATATGGATAAAGTAAAATTTGATAGGGATAAGGGAATTGTAGATCGGTCCTCTGCAGAGGCTGAAATGAATCCCTTTGATGAAAACGCGCTACAGGCAGCCATTAATTTAAAAGAAAAAAATACTGCGAATACAACTGTGACTGTAATGACGATGGGGCCGCAAAGAGCAGAACGTACATTACGAGATGCCTATGCCAGAGGAGCAGACAGAGGAGTTCTGCTTACGGATCGCCAATTTGGAGGAGCAGACACTTATGCAACCGCCAAAACACTTGCCGCAGCTATAAAAAAAGAAGGTAACTTTGATTTAATTATTTGCGGTGAAAAGTCAGTTGATGGGGATACTGGACAGGTTGGGGCAGAGGTTGCAGAGCTTTTAGATATACCTCATGCCTATTATGTAGAGAAGATATTAACGTTAAGTAAAGATGTAGTAAAGATATGCATTGAAAATATTGGTGGTGATAAGCAAATTCGTACAATAAAGCTTCCAGCGTTAATTAGTGTGACCAAAAATATAGGTCGTCTAAAACTTCCAACTGTAAATCGAAAATTGGAATCTCTTAAGATGCAGATACAGACAATAACCATGCAGCATCTATGCGACTTTCTGATGGAAGATGAAACGGGATTAAAAGGATCGCCAACAAAGGTTTCTAAAATTATAGTTCCAAAAGAAGTTAAAAAGTGCAACCGTGTCTTTCGTGAAGACTTTACTGCCTTTTTGCAGTCAGTGAATGAAGCCTTAGAGAAGAAAGGAATAGTGTAAAGGTATGACCATGAAAGAAGAACAAGGAATTCTTGTTATTGCAGAACAAAATAAAGGAGAAATACATAAAGTCAGTTATGAATTATTGAATAAAGGAAAAGAATTGGCAAAAACAATGAAATCAACTTTAAACTGTCTTCTCTTAGGACCAGAAGGTATTTGTGCAGAAGAACTTAATTATCGGGGGGCACAGACTGTTTACTACATGAAGGGTTCTATGTTTGCCATTTCTGAAGAGTATACATATAAATCTAATATTGTGGCCTTTATAAGGGAGAAGAAACCAAAAATTGTTTTAATTGGTGCTACTAATTTTGGACGTTCATTGGCTCCTCGAATTGCAGCGGCTCTTCAAACTGGTTTGACTGCGGACTGTACCGATTTGCAGTTGGATGAAGAAGGACGCTTGATACAAATTCGGCCTGCATTTAGTGATCATTTATTTGCTCATATCAAGACTATTACAAATCCGCAGATGGCTACAGTAAGATATAAAGAATTTAAAGAAGCAGAAAGAAATATACAAAATACGAAAAAAGTTATAGAAATCAAAGCTTATTATAATTTAAATTCAAAAATTATGGTAGATGAAATTGTAGCTATGAATGATTTTGATATTACGGAGGCAGAGGTTATTGTTGCAGGTGGACGAGGAATTCGTAAAAGAGAAGATTTAGCAATGCTGGAGGAACTGGCAGAGACATTAGGAGGAAAGGTTGGAGTATCTCGAGCTCTGGTTGATGCTGGAATGGCAGACAGTGCTTCACAAGTGGGATACAGTGGAAATCGCGTGAAACCAAAAGTATATTTTGCTTGCGGCATTTCCGGAGCACCGCAGCATGTAGCAGGCATGAAAGAATCCCAAATTATCATTGCAGTAAATAGTGACCCATCAGCACCGATTTTTCAGATTGCGGATTATGGGTATGTCGGTGACCTGTATGAAGTAATACCACAATTCATCCTACAATGGAAAAAGGAGGGTGTGGCAAAATGAAAGAGAGCATTTTTAATGCATTAAAAACAATTGTTGGAAGTGATTATGTATTAAGGAGTAAGGAACAAACCATATCTTATCTTTATGATGAAGTAGAGGAAGCTTATCGTCCTAAAGCAAATACAGACTCTATTGTAATGAAACCTAAAAATACCCAAGAAATCTCAAAAATTATGCAGATAGCCAATAAAAATAAGATATCTGTAGTTGTACGAGGTGGTGCAACAGGACTTTGCGGAGGCTGTACACCTATTGAAGAAAGTATTATCTTATCTATGGAAAGAATGAATGGTATTCTGGAAATTGATAGAAAAAATATGGTAGCTGTCTTAGAAGCCGGAGTAACGCTTATGGATCTGTTGGAAGAATTAGAAAAGTACAATGATTTAAGTTTTCCAGTTCATCCAGGAGATGAAGGTGCACAAATGGGAGGCATGGCTGTCACCAATGCAGGTGGAGCCAGAGCTGTTCGTCATGGAGTCATGCGCAAACATATTATGGGTGTGGAAGCTGTATTGCCTAGCGGAGAAATATTAGAGCTTGGAGGCAAGCTTGTAAAAAATAATGCAGGATACAATTTAATGCAACTTTTACTGGGGAGTGAAGGTACTCTTGCCATTGTAACAAAGGTCGTACTAAGAATATATCCTAAAGATTGTTATTCAGCAACTATGGTTGCACCATTTGAAAATTTTGAGGATGCATGTCAGGCAGTGATGGATATTTTACAAAGTGGAAATTTACCGCTTGCGGTTGAGTACATGGATAAACATCTATTTGTAGGAACTGCGGAAATGCTTGGATTGGAGTGGCAGGCGAAAAAAGGACAGGCGGATTTACTAATTATTCTTTCTGAAAAAAGTGAAAATCAACTTTATGATGCTTGTCGGCAGATTAATTCAATTTGTGAAAAAAATCATTCCTATGAGACCTTATATGCAGGAAAAGAGAAAGAACAGCAGGAATTACTTTTGATTCGAAGTCAGCATTATGAGTATATAAAAGAAAACATTTGTGACTCTTTTGATATGGCGGTACCTGTTTCGGAGGTTTCTGCATTTATTAAAGATTTAAAAATGCTGGTAAAGGAATATGCAACGGATACTAATGTCATCGCGCATATCGCAGATGGCAATGTACACAATGATATTTTATACCTAAAGGACGGATCAATTCCTCCGTATGCATTAGAATTAAAGAACAAGATGTATGATATTTGTTTTTCCTATGGTGGAACAATTACAGGTGAGCATGGAATCGGAAAAATAAGAGTAAAGGATTTAATCTTGCACAAATCTTCTGCGGAACTGGATTTAATGAGAGGCATCAAAAAAGTATTTGATCCCAATAACATTATGAATCCAGGAACGGTTATCTAAAATTTTTTAGTAAATAAACAATAAGGTGGTTTTTTAAGCCACCTTATACAATCTTTAAGCCTTTTTATAAAAAACTTTTAACTATAAAATCAATAAGCTTTGGAATGTTCTCGTAAAGGTCTTTTTTATAGACTCTTTCTGTATATTTATGTAAATCCTTGCCCCAAGGACCCACATTTAATACTGGCATGGATTGTTCTTTGATAATATCTAAAGGAATATAATACATATCGCCCCAGAAAAGCATATTATGGCTGATATAATCAATATTTTCTTTATCTGCTGTAAACATGCCATAGCTTAAGTCTGATATACCTGTAAAGTAATTTTGTGTGTAAATGCCATTACCAATTTCTTTTCTAGCATATTCATCTAGCTTAAATATTAGGTTATTAATTTCAGCAGCATTCGCAAGCATGGAATTATTGGTGCTTGGATAATAAGGAGGAGCTAATGCAATAACTACAATTGGAGATAAATCACTATAATATTCAAGCGTTTTTTCCATTAACTGATATGAACCATCGATTCTTGAAATTTCATTATTATTGATTTTTTCTTCTAACTGCCTTTGGAATTCTGCAATTTCAAGTTTAAAGGATTCTCCCTTTTCTGCTACAATTTCATTGAAAATTTCCCCATAGTATTTTACATTTGGTTTCCAGTCTATTTTAACCTGATTCATATCAGTCATACTGCTATAGATAGCATAGCTTGACTCTATATCAGAAATTACTTCCTTAAAGGCTTCCTCACTAATGGTTTTTAGTTCATCTAAAATTTCTTTAGGGGATTTGGTAAGGGATAAAATTGACATATAACCCCCTGTCAGAAGAGGTAATGATACATCATATATTTCTTTTCTATCTTTAAAATACAGCCAAGCGGGTGGAGGTGTAATAGTATTTCCGGCTTTTTCAATAAAGGCTGGGTTTAATTCAGTTTTCCTTACGATAGCGGATAATAAATTTATAGGATTCAACCCCTTATAAATTTGTCCTACATGGGCAAGTTTACCTCGTACTAGAAAAATAGGCATAATCTTGCCTACTGATCCGTCATATATTGTTACATTATTTTCATCAATCCTGTCATGGGGCTCAACATTTAAAAGTAGTGAATATTGTAAATCATACTTTTCTCGTAACTTTTTTAATAAATTAGCGGCTGATCGCATGCCAGCAGATAAGTTTTCTTCATCGGGAACTCCGATTAAAAGGATATTACCGTTAAAGCTTTCCGACTTTGTATATTCTTCAAAAAGTGAAAGATGAATACATCCGCCCCCCTTCATATCGGAGACACCTCTGCCAAATAACCATTCACCAGAGTCTAGATCATTTTTGGCTGCATCATCTAATTCAACTTTGCCATCTCTGAATAGCTTTTCTAATTCACATGGTTTATAGGCAAATTCTTTATGTTTTCCAAAATCATCAATATCCACCGTATCTGTATGGTGAAGCATAATTATGGTCTTACTACCGTTGCCTTTTAACAAGGCCCAAGGAATTTTTCTCTGTAAGCAGTCATTATCTATATCGTGAAACCCGAAATATTCTGGGTTTTCTTTTAAATAGGGTAATGAATTAAACCATTTTTTGAAAAAAACTTCATTATTTCTTTCGAGTTCTGTTCCAGTATGTGTTATTGCACTTAGATAGGTCTGTAAATTATTCTTAATTTTTTCAGAAAGTTCCATTGTTTAATCTCCTATTAAATATATAAATTTATAAGTATTATTCTTACTGTTATATATAGCAAATAGTATGCCAGATTATAATTCATGTAAATAGTATAAAGTAGCATTTATCTTGCTGATTTTTAAAAATATTATTAAAAATTTTTTTAAAATATAAAAAAATTTTGAAAGAATAGATTCTTTTTAACGTAATTTATATTTTGCGAGCTTATAATTTAATCTTTGTGGGGTAATTGATAATTTATAAGCAGCTGCTGTCAGGCTGTTCGTATTTTTGATTGCATTCTGAATTAGCTTTTTTTCATAATTTTCAACAGCACTTTGTAAATTGATAGCGCCCGAATAAATATCTTCTGAATCATTAATAGTTGCTACACTTTTATATTCAATCAGTTTTATGAGCTCCGGAACATCTGTTAATAGTATTTCTTCTCCTTTTGCTTGATTGAATGCACTTTCTATTATATTTTTCAATTCTCTTACATTACCAGGCCAATTCCAATTTTGAAAAATACTCTTAACCATTTCACTTAAACCTTTTATATTTCTATTCATTTGATTATTATATTTTTGTATAAGATAGTCAGCGAGCAGCAAGATGTCTTCTTTTCGTTGTCTTAACGAGGGTATAGATATTTTAACAATACTGAGTCGATAGTATAAGTCTTCTCTGAAACGTTTAGAAATAAGTAAGTCTTCAAGTTTCTCATTGGTAGCACAAATAATACGCACATCAAACGAAATGTCTCTCTGTCCTCCAATATGACGTACTTTTTTATCTTCAAGAACTTTCAAAAGTTTAACCTGCATTGAAATGTCCATTGAATTAATTTCATCTAAAAATAATGTACCGCCATCTGCCAATTCAAACAAGCCTTTTTGAGTTAGAGCTCCTGTATAACTGCCTTTTTCTGTACCAAAAAAAATACTTTCAAAAAGATTGCTTGGAATGGCAGCACAATTCTGTGAAACAAATGGCTTGCTGTTACGCTTGCTGGTTGTATGTATTGATTGAGCTACTAATTCTTTTCCGGTTCCTGTTTCGCCATAAATAAGGACAGTAGAATTATAATCGGAGATCGTTTTTATTTGATCTTTTAGAAATAGCATTTGCTGATTTCTAGTTATGATGTCATCAAGCTGGTAAAGGTGATTTGTATTAACGGAGGTGAATTGATTGGTATTTACTTTTAAGAACCTTGAATAATCGACAATTCCAATCAGCTCACCTTTTTCGAAAATCGGCATAGAAGTACTAATTAAAGCAATTTGTTGATTCTCATTATTTGTTAAGATTTGCTTTTCGTTAATAATGGGCTTTCCGGTTTTTAATGTTCTCATTATTGTACTGGTTTGTTCGTTTAAACTTGGATACGCATCTAAAATATGTTTTCCAACAAGAATTGAAGGAAGGTGTGTATAGTGTTGGCATGTACAATATTCTACAATACCGTCTTTATTGCAAATTACAATCTCGGTATTATCCTCACACATATCTATAATTTTTTGTATTTGATTTAAAGTTTCAAACATAACATTTTATCCTCTAGTATCATTTATTATAATAAAAGCCTACAATTTTATTGTAACTTTTATTATTTTAAATAGCAATTAAATGTAGTAAGAAAAGTGCCAAATATAAAAAACCCCTTGGTTAATGCATCTTCACATTAACCAAGGGGGCTGTGTTAATAATCTTCAATCACTTAGTAATTGATTATACCAAGTATACAAAGTAAATATAGAACGTAGAGATTATAATAGTTAAGATCATTACTGGAAAAGCTAATTTAAAATAATGACCAAAAGTAATTTTGTATCCGCCTTCTTCTGCCATACCAGTTGCGATAACATTAGCACTTGCTCCAATGATCGTGCCATTTCCACCTAAACATGCTCCTAGAGCTAAAGCCCACCAAATCGGAGCCAAAGTCATACCAGAAAGCGCGCCCATATCTTTTATCATAGGAATCATCGTTGCAACAAAAGGAATATTGTCAACAAACGCAGAGGCAATAGCAGCTACCCATAAAATGGCAAGAGTAGTCAACACAAGATCTCCATTTGTCAAATCCAGTACACTCTCAGCAATCAATTTGATTATACCAGTTTCTTGAATACCCCCAACCATCATAAATAGACCGGCAAAGAAGAATATCGTTTTCCATTCAACTTCACGGAAAATTTCTTCTATATTTTCCCCTGAAATAAATAATAGAACAACGGCACCAGTCAGTGCTATGGTTGCTGATTCATAATGCAGCATACCATGCAGCATAAAGCCGATGATTGTAATTCCCAATACGATTAAGCCTTTATTAAGAAGGACTTTATTTTTAATGCACTCTTTTTCATTGATGGACATAACCTTTGTTTTACACTCCACTGTAGTGACAAGTGCTCCTTTATAAATAAAAGCAAATATAATTGTTGTTAAAATTAATAAAGGCAATATTATTATACCTAAATTCTTTAGGAAATCTACAAAGGTCAATCCTACTTCACTACCAATCATAATGTTTGGTGGATCGCCAATTAGTGTTGCTGTGCCTCCAACATTTGATGCAAAAACAGACGAAATAATAAAAGGTATGGGATTTACCTTTAAATCTTCTGCTATGCTAAGTGTAACTGGCAGGATAAGAAGTATGGTCGTAACATTATCAAGAAAAGCTGAAAGCATTCCTGTTATCAGCGCTAAGAGTATTAAAATCTTAATAGGCTCGCCCTTTGCTATCTTTACTGTTTTAACTGCAAGATATTCAAATACTCCGGTTCTCTTTACAACCATAACAATAAGCATCATACTGACCAAGAGTCCAATTGTATTGAAATCAATATATCCAAATGCACTTTCCTGGTTTAAAATTCTTAGCAAAATCATTAGAACTGCGCCTGCCAATGCAACGATTGTTCTGTCAATTTTGTCCCATATGATTAACGCATACGCACCAACAAATATAACTGCTGATAAAATTAGTTGATTTGATACTGCCTCCATTGTGCTCTCCTTAATTAATAGGATACAATATAAAATGTATAGCATTTATATTATATCAATTAGCCAATATTGTATAACCCATTTAGTATAAGCAACAATTAATACTAGTTCTTATTAAATTTTATAAAAAAAGAGTGAGAAACTCACATAGTGAGCTTCCTACCCCAGAAGTTTAAAATCATCTTGAAAGAAATATTAATATTTCTCAACTGAACTCATAATATATTGCCTTTAAGGCATTATATTATGTTTATCATATTATGTCAATAAAAATCCAATAAGCACGAAAATTGTCGGTAAATTGCGAAAAGTTTGTATATTCGACTTGAATCTCCAGAGGACAAATCCGGTAGACATCTAATTACTATCTTTAATTTTTTAAAATATCCTTAGCTAGCCCTTTTTTATGCTCAAAGTTACCTAATTTTGCAATCATAATTCTTTGAACTTGCGAGGAACCTGCACCATGCATAGAAACGCATTTATAAAATTTTAAACAAAATACAACACATGTAAGAATTCTGTTGAATAACCTACATTTTGACTAGGAATTAATGATTGAAGAGATTTGACACTTGCTCTATAGTAAACACATGTATTATAAAAAGGTTTTACTTTTTAAACATAGAAAGAATAGCAAGGAGTAGGTGATAAAAAAATGAAAAAATATTTACTGAGATTTAAATGGGTGATTGTAGTTATTATCATTATTGCTTTGATTGTCATGGGAAAAAGTTTCCTTGACAATCAAGCCGATGCAGATACACAGACAGTTTTAAAGGCTCAAATGGTGCAGGTAGAAAAAATAATAAAAGAGGAAAAAAACCAAACACTTGAATTAACCGGGACAATAGAAGCTAAGGACAGTATTATTGTCACTTCTAAATTCGGCGGAAAGATTAAAGAAATCCTGATACAAAATGGAATGAAAGCTAATAACGGTCAGATATTGCTTTTAATGGACGATACGCAGCAGCAAAACGCTTTGATAGCAGCACAAAATACGCTAGCTAAAGCTCGTGCAAATCTAAATTATGTTCAGAAAAATTTTGAGCGAATGACTACGCTATACCAAGCAGAAGCAATTTCCAGAAATGACTACGATAATTCAAAATTATCATATGACGTAGCCTTAGCCGATGTAAGTTTGGCTCAGGCCTCACTCTCCAATGCGCAGGAGGCATTACAAGATACCAGAGTTAGTAATAAACTTGATGGCTTTGTTGCAGATTGTGACATAAAGGAAGGGCAAGTGGTAGAGGTAGGAACACCGCTTATGACTGTACAGAATTTATCTTCTGCATATTTAGTGGTGAATATTAATCAAGAAGATATAACTAAGATAAAAATAGGTCAAAAGGTAAACGTGTCAGTAGATAGCCTCTCCGGAACAGATTTTGAAGGGGTAGTTGAGATCATGAATCCTGTAGCAAATAGTTCAAGCCGCAGCTTTCAGGTTAAGATTCTAGTACATAATGCTGATTTTCTTTTAAAGCCTGGCATGTTTGCCCAAGCCCAAATTAATTTTGATAATACTAAAATGGCAATAATGGTACCACAGGCTGCAATTAGTGGAAAAGATGGCGTATATTATGTCTATGTTGTGAAAGGCAAAATGGCGGAACGAAGGTTAGTGGAACTTGGGGATACAATAGGTCAGGAAATTGAAGTGAAGTCTGGAATAAAAGAAAAAGAACAACTAATTATAAGTAATGTAAATAAATTAAAAGACGGTGATGCTATTCAGATTGCCGAGGAAGAATAGTGAGGTAAACTATGTTTTTGACAGATATAAGCTTGAAAAGACCAGTATTAGCTACAGTTTGCATAATTGCCTTACTGGCTATGGGAGTTATCAGTTTTTTTGGACTAGGTTCAGATGAATTTCCTCCTGCAGAATTTCCTTATGTGACAGTAACTATTGTTCAGCCAGGGGCTTCGCCAGATCAAATAGAAGATAATATCACCAAGAAAGTTGAGGATGCCATTGGGCAAGTTGCTGGACTTAAGCATATTAACTCCACCTGCCAGGAAAATGCAAGTATAATCTATGCGGAGTTCACTTTAGAGACCCCTGTGGCAGATGCTGTGCAAAATGTAAGGGATAAAATAGGTACAATTCGAAGTTCACTGCCAAGTGATTGTGAAGAACCTATTATTGCCAGTTATGACCCAACATCACAACCTGTAGTATCTCTGGCTATTACTGGTAAAGCTTCTATAAGAGAAATGACCACAACGGTTAATGATCTTATAAAACCAAAGTTAGAAACAATCAGTGGTGTAGGCTCGGTAAAAATATATGGAGCAGAAGAAAGAGAGATACATATTAACCTTAACAGAGATAAAGTAGCACTTTATGGGTTGACTACCAACGAAATTGTGACTTCTTTAAAAAGTACAAATATGGAGGCTTCTGCTGGACAAATCACACAAGGGGATAATCAATTTTCCTTACAAACCAGTGGGTTATTAACTAAATTAGATCAATTTAACCAGTTGGTAATAAGTAGACAATCTGGACAGCCCATTTATCTTCAAGATGTAGCAGAAATAGAAGATGGGGCCGAGGAGAAGGATAGCATTGCGTATTATCAGGGCAAAGAAGCCATTGGTATTGATATTATTAAACAGTCAGGCGTAAGTACGATTGAAGTGGCAGATCAAATACTAGAAAAATGCCAATCTATTCAAGAGGATCTACCTTCCAATATTCAGCTTGAAGTAGTAAAGGATAATTCAATAATTATAGAGGATTCAGTTGATGATGTATTGAAGACTATTGTTGAGGGTGCTGTATTAGCCGTTCTTATTGTTTTGCTGTTCCTAGGGAATTGGAGAACAACTTTAATCAGTGCCATAGCACTTCCAACATCAATAATTGGTGTCTTTGTTCTTATGAAGATATTGAACTTTACTCTAAATACAATGACTTTGACTGCATTATCTTTAAGTGTTGGACTTTTAATTGATGATGCAATTGTAGTAATCGAAAATATAGAACGTCATCGGCATATGGGTAAAGATGCTTTGACAGCAACCAAAGAGGGAACTTCTGAAATTGGGCTGGCAGTTATAGCAACGACTTTAGCTCTGGTTGCAGTATTTTTACCAGTGGGAATGCTTAACGGGGTTGTAGGTCAATTTTTTAAACAATTCGGAATAACCGTTGTAGGAAGCGTTTTGATTTCCTTGTTTGTTTCTTTTACTTTGGTGCCTATGTTATCATCCCGCTATTTAAAAGATGAAACCGGAGAAGACAAGAAACCAAAAATCAAAATGGTTTTGTGGATAAAAGAAAAATTAAACTGGTTCAATCAGAAGTTTGATTATTTATCGGATAGATATTCTAGTTTACTTAAAATAGTTTTTAAACATAAAGTAAAACTCATTTTGTGCACAATTCTGTTATTTGTTGGCAGCATGTTTATAGCAGCAAATATGGGGACGGACTTTATACCAAAATCCGATTTAGCAAAAATGAATATAGTAATTGAACCTGATGCTGGTCAGACCAAGGAGGCTATTGGAAATAAAATTCAGCTTGTAGATAAAGCAATCAGAAAAAATGCAGAAGTAACTAAAGTATATGCTACCGTACAAGATGATTCAGCAAATTTGTATGTTGAGTTAACAGAACGTAATTTGAGACATAAGTCTATGGAAGTACTTTCTCAAGAGATTAGAGGAAGTCTAAAAGAAATTCCAGGTATAAGAGCCTCCGTTACCCCTGTATCACTTGGGCCCACTGGTGATGTAAAGGATATTGAATTTAATATTGTTGGAGATGATATCACAACACTTCAGAAGTATGGTGAAAAAGCACAGAAAGTTCTTGAAGAATTACCTGGAGTAGTGGATGTAGTGAGTAGTTATAAACCGGGAAGTCCTCAAACTAGTATTAAAATCAATCAAGAAAAGGCAGCAGATTTAGGAGTAGAATCGGCTCAGGTAGTAGATGCGTTATATACACTATATAATGGAGTGGTTGTGAATCAGTTTAAAGAGGGTCAAGAGCAATCGGATATTCGGGTTCGATTACAGAAAAGTGATAGAGAAAATATTGATAATTTAAATTGTATTTATTTGAAAAGCAGTACCTCTGGTGAACTTATTCCTTTAACTGCTATATCACAAAAGGTTTTTGATCCTTCACCAAGCATAATAACTCGCTATGATAAACAGCAACGTGTTTCAATTTCCGCTAACGTCCAGGGATTTAGTACGGGTGAAATCAATACTATTTTTCTTTCAAAACTGAACAAAGAAGCACCACTTCCAGAAGGCTGTGAAATAGTATCTGGTGATATGACTGAACTTATGGATGAGTCCATTACTTCAATGCTCTTTGCATTACTTATGGCAGTCATGTTTATCATCTTTATAATGGCAGCTCAGTTTGAAAGTTATATTGATCCGCTATCGGTCATTTTATCCCTTCCTTTGGCGGTAATTGGGGCTGTATTTGGTTTATGGATTATGGGAAGCAACATCAATTTAATTTCTTTAATTGGAATGATCATGTTAATGGGATTAGTTACTAAAAATGCAATTTTACTTATTGATTTTGCTCGTAACGAAATGAAAAATGGTATTCCATGTAATGAAGCGTTAATTTTAGCAGGAAAGACCAGATTAAGACCGATTATCATGACTACGTTGGCTATGATACTAGGAATGATACCAATGGCAATGGGAGATGGCACTGGTGGTGAAACTCGAGCGCCGATGGCGTATGCTATTATTGGTGGCTTAATTTCTTCAACTTTTTTAACACTATTTGTGATACCAGTAATTTATAGCATGATCCAAGAGTTAAAGAGTAGAATCCATAAAGTAATGAAATAGAATTAAAAAAAGTAAAGAATAGCGCTTGCATATCAATTGCCAAGTGGTTACTATAAGGGATATATAAATAAAATTTAATGATAAAGGATTTACTATGATAGAACAAAAAAATGATAGACGCGTAAGGAGAACTAAAAAAACTCTTATTGAAGCCCTAACGAAATTAATGTCTAAAAAGAAAATAAATAATATTACTGTTACAGAGCTTACTAATTTAGCTGATGTGAATCGGTCTACATTTTATCTTTATTATAAAGACATCTATGACATGGTTGAAAAAGTGGAATCAGAAATGTTAGATGACTTTACGAGAGAATATAATAAATGTTTTAAAAGTACCACTACATATGAAAATTTACTATTATTTTTTACATACCTTTTTGAATTTGTACAGCTTAACGCTAAAATGTGTAAGGTTTTACTTGGACCTGATGGGGACTATGCGTTTTTAGAAAAGTTAAAGAATGTATTAAAATCTCAATCTTGTTGGGATAATGATGTGGTCAATATTAAATTGCAGTATTATGATCCCTTTATAATTTCGGGTTGTATTGGTGTAATACAACAGTGGCTTGATTGTGATATGAAAGAGCAGCCTAAGGATATGGCAAGTATGATTGTAGAATTATTTCATATTGAATTATTATAAATTAATAAAGAAATGTTATTTATAATAACCAAGGATTAGGGCAATTAATGGCATCTGCCTCTTAAGTCTGTTCAATTTTGGAAATATAAGGTATAATGTAATATTATTGGAATGGTCTAAGAGTTATGTATGGAGTTTGAATAATATATGTTTTAGGAGTTAGTCGTGTATGGAACAATTTTTATATGCTGAAATAAATATAATAGGCTTTATTATACTGGCTATTCTTCTTTCTAATCAAAAGAGATCAGTGGGTATAACGATACAACAGCGATTATTTAATACACTAATTATTGCATGTATGCATATTCTTGCGTTGGATACAAGTATGTGGTTATTAGATGGAAAAATATTTACATTTTCAAAAGAGTTAAATATCTTGGTATCTACGTTATACTATTTATTTTGTGGATTTATTCCTTTTATCTGGACCATTTATTCTGACTGCAAATTAACTAATAATATCCAGCATTTGCGTAAGCGTTTGCTCATATATTTAATTCCGTTATTAATAGATATGTTCTTAGTTGTTTCTAATCTATGGTATGAGTTTGTATTTTATATTGATTCAAATAATGTTTATCACCGAGGGAAATGGGTACTAGTTCCAGTGATGCTTTCTTTTTCGTATCTTGCTTTTTCTTCTATATTGGCATTGCATAAAGCATCTATAACTAAAATACCTAATGAAAAAAAGCAATGTTTCCTAATGGCACTATTTGCGGTACCACCTTTTATTGGTGCAATTATACAAATATTTTTCTATGGAATTTCTTTAATTTGGATATGTGCTGCTATTTCTCTGTTAATGATATTTGTTAATATACAAAATCAACAAATTAGTACGGACTCATTAACAGGACTGAATAATAGACTTCAGTTTGATAAGTATCTTCTTTTTAAAACAAAGAGCAATGAAAGCCAGAGTATTATAGCTCTTATTATGATAGATGTAGATAAATTTAAAGAGATTAATGATTCATTTGGACATCTTAATGGGGATAAAGCCTTGGTTTGTGTTGCAAATATATTAAAAAAAGCATGTAAAAATAAAAATGCATTTTTGTCACGTTATGGTGGCGATGAATTTACTATTATTTATCAAACCCGCCAATTGTCAAATGTACATAAACTGATAGCTTTAATAGAACAACATACAACAAACTTTAATTTAAGTAGAACTGAAATGTTTACTTTATCTTTAAGTATCGGCTATACTGTTTGGGACTCAGGTAAAAAAGCCACTGTTGATGAGCTTATTTCTGAAGCAGATTACAATATGTATCAAATAAAATCAAGGAAAAATAAATAGTATTTTTACACTGTATTTGAAAACACTAATAATAACATCTTTAAGTGGAGGTAATAATATGTCAACGAATACAGAAAATTATATAAAAAATCAGCTAATGGAAACTCAAGAACGAGTACGTGATTTCAGAGATATATCCCACGAAGTGGAAAACCCTGAAATTAAGCAATTTCTTCGTGAATATGCAGGAACTGAGGATATAAAAGCTCAGCAAATAAAAGACTCTCTAGATACGGAATATATAGATTCAGATCAGAAGTAACATTTGAACATAATAAATGCATCTAAATAAAAACACTCCTCATTAAAGCAAATGCTTTTGGAGGAGTGTTTTTATTTAGGGCTTTAGATAATCTCTCAGTTTACCAACAGCTTTTTTCTCGATACGACTGACATAAGAACGACTTATGCCTAGTTCTTTTGCAAGCTCACGCTGAGTAAGAGGTTCTTCCCCTGAAATACCGTAACGCTTCATTATGATTAGTTGTTCTCGTTTTGTTAAAATGTGTGAGATTGCATTATAAAGTGATTTAACTTGCATTTTTAAATGAATATCATCTAAAATTGCATCTGGATCAGAGCCTAATATGTCGTTAAAGTTTATCTCATTACCATCCTTATCTGTACCAATAGGCTCTGTTAACGTGATAAAATAGATAAAGAATAAAAACCAGCCAAAACATTGAAAATGCACAACTGAATAAATTGATTAAATAATAAAAAGGTTTACCTGAAAACTTTGGACGAGTTGGTAAACCTTTTTTTCGTATTTACCACAAAGGAATGCGGCTCTTGCACATATAATAGCAGAGCTGCTTTTGCTTGTCAAAATAAATTTAAATATGGAGATAGACGAAGGGAGAATGTGTGTATGAATGCTAAAGAGAGTTATAATCTGCAGGGAAAGGAAAGGATGAGATTTATGGAAAGAAAATGTGAAATTTATGCTGCATATGGAAGTAACATGAACTTACGTCAGATGGCTTTGAGATGTCCTTCTGCAGAAGTACTTGGTATTGGAGTATTAGAAAATTACAAACTAACTTTCAGAGGAAAACGCAGAGGCGTTGCTAACATAGAAAAATGTGAAGGGGCAACTGTGCCCGTTGTTCTTTGGAATATTACAAGGAAGTGTGAGAAGGCACTCGATTATTTTGAAAGCTTTCCCAAACTCTATGTAAAAAAACAAATAAAGGTCAAAATTAATACTAGAATTGTGGAAGCAATGGTTTATGTGATGCCAGATGAATATCAAAATTATCCTGCAAAGCCAGGACCGTATTATCTGGAAATGATAGAACAGGGTTATACGGATCATGGGATTATAAGCAGTGGTTTACTAGATGCAGTACAAAATGTACAGCGAGAAGTAGTGATGAGTAAATTGATTAAGGAGGAATTATAAATGGGACAAGTATATGCTGTAATTAATCAAAAGGGTGGTGTTGGAAAAACAACAACAGTTTTTAACATGGCTGCTGAATTAGCTAATAATGGTCAGTGGCCACACCGCCTAAATAGGCGGCGGGAAATCATAAGTCTTGCAGATCCGCTTCGGGCATATCGTTTTCAAGGTTGTCCCGTGCAAGATCGGTGTCAATCACCGGATATACGTCCTCTGGAATGGGCTTATCGAGATCTCCATCCAAGATGGGTCGGTTTTTCAAATCCATTTTTATCACCTCAGAATTAGGATAACCAAGAAAAAAGAAATTATATTACAAGAAGTAATAGAGTATTAAAATTTGACAGAGTAAATATTTTTCCAAAAGAACCTAGTGAATTAAAAAATTAGGATTTAGTGAGATTATCGTACATTGGAAACTTAATATTGATAGTTAGTATAAGCGGGTATATAATAAGGTTAAATCATCTAATTTTGAAAGGAGCCTAATGTGCATAACGACAGGGTAGACATTTTACGAAAAGAAAAAACTTTAGATGAACAATATAATACTGGGAAAGTAATTGTAATCGCTATAGCTATACTGAATATTATATTTACAATTATAGGCAATACTTTCGGAAATTTTAACTTTGTAAATATTTCTAGCCAAATCTTACTATCTATTGCTCTAGCTATGGGAGTAAGGTGGGTGAGATGGATATTTGTGGCAGGAAGCATTATAAGCATAGGAATAATTATTTTCATGCTTCCTGATATTAGTCGGGTTGGGAATCTTCCTATGTGGATATATATTATGGCGCTAATTGATGCGGTAATAAGTGGTGGATTACTCATATTTAATAAATGTGTTATAACTTTTTTTAATATCCAACATACTAGAAAATGACAATTTTACTTTTGAACATTATAAATATAAGATTAAAAATAATAAAAACTACTAACTATTAATATTAGGTTAGTAGTTTTTTATTGCCTAAACAAACTAGAATTTTGCATAATGGCAATTGATATATGCAAGATTTTTCTTTACATTAAATACATTTTTCATTTAAGGGTTCTTTAATTGATTTAAAAACAATCACACCTAAAATCCCTGATAGAACTGAAGCTACCATAATACTGGTTTTAGCTGTAGCTATTATAAATTCTTCTGAAAAAGACAGGGAAGAAATAAATAATGACATTGTAAATCCTATACCTGCAAGTACGCTTGCACCATATAAATGCTTTTTGGTTACTCCTGCTGGGAGCTTAGCAAAGTTGCATTTTATTAATATGTAAGAGACTCCAAATACTCCCAGTTGTTTTCCCATAATCAAACCCACTATTATCCCTAAACTAACAGGAGTAAATATATCTGAAGCAAGACTCTTTAAATTAATGGAAACACCTGAATTTGCCAAAGCAAATATGGGCATAACTACATACGTAGATACTGGTGTTATAACATGTTCCAACTTAAACAAAACAGACTTTTTAAATTCATCAATATTTTTTCCTATAGGCAATACCATACCTAGCAATACTCCTGCAATGGTTGCATGTATCCCTGATTCTAACAAACTAAGCCAAAGTATTACCCCTCCCACAAGGTATATTGGTATAAATGTAATTTTTAATTTGTTGGCTAAAATAAGGAAGATCAGTGCCAATGCACTTATTGTAAGGGAAACCAATGAAATGTTTCGGGTATAAAACAAAGCAATTACGATGATAGCACCCAAGTCATCAGCAATAGCTAGTGCAGTAAGAAAAACAACTATACCTCTTGGTGCTCTTTTGCCGACTAAAGACAAAATTCCTAGAGAAAATGCAATATCTGTTGCCATAGGAATTCCCCAACCTGAAATTGTTGGTTCTCCATAATTAAAAAGTGTAAAAATAACAGCAGGAACAACCATCCCTCCCATAGCAGCAGAAATCGGTAAAAGCGCTTGCTTTAATGATTTTAGTTCCCCTATGACTAGTTCACGTTTAATCTCCATTCCCACCGCAAAGAAAAAAATAGTCATTAATCCATCATTTACCCAATGAAGAACTGACATGGATAAAGAAGCCTGTTTATACCCTATAGTAACACTAGTATGGAGTATATGGTTATACGTTGTTGCAAAATGAGAATTAGCAATTAATAATGCTATAATAGCACAAAAAATCAGAAGTAATCCACTTGTCGCCTCACTTTTAAAGAAACCTACAATTGAGATGAAATTTTGAGGGTTATTTCTTTTTTTCACTTTCACGATCCTTTCCAAATTGATACAATTTTCGTATCTACCACCTTATCATTCTTGATAATAAATAACTTTTATTTTTTTACTACAATTCATTGTTTTTGGTAATAGTTAAAACAATCATAACATTTTTTAGTAGTAGATATCAACATATTTTAGTAGTATATATCAACATAAAGATGCTCCCTTATGAACTTTTATTATAGAAAAATGCCCATATTTAATGGGCGCATGAATCTTTAATTAAAACCAAAGTTCATCACAACTGTCGTAAGGACTCCAACGGTCGCAATGGGAGCACCAGCAACAATGACAATGGCAGCAGCAATGACAGTGACCACGATAGCAACAGCATCTACTTAAATTAGTTAAATCAAACATAGATAATACCTCCCTTCAAATAAGGTAAGTACTGTTATCATATTATTCAATAAAATTTGGTAGGTGACAGTAGAGCGAGTTAATAACTTAAATATTTCTAATAAGTATAAGTCAGTTAGTGTAAATAATATAGGCCCAAATATTATTTTTTAGCGTTTAATTTGCATATTCTCCAGGCAACGGTTTCTTCTCTAAATCCTTTAAGTGTTCTGGTAGATGGTAACTTAAAAAATGCTCAAACTCTTTTACTTCTACATTTCCTGTGTAATTCGCTGAGAATGTAATCTCATCTTTTCCAATGGTATCATGTGGACCAATATAAGGTTCAGAAATAAAAGTAATTAAATAAGATATATTTTCTGTTCCTGACGTTTTTTCGGTTTTAATTTCTTTGACTGTTACTACATAGAAAGAAACAGTTGGATTTATCGTATAGTATTGGCTATAGAAAACATTTGTTGCCTGTTGTATATCGTATAGATAGGTATTAATTAGCAATTTGTTACATTCTACTTCGCTTTGATAAATTTGCATATTTGCGGTCATTTCAACATCCGATGGTTTATTTTTAATATACAAGCAGTAAGTTAAAGTTGCAGCTATCAAAGATAGTAAAATTAATATTAGGATATATTTTTTTTTATCATTAATTAAATGTAGCATAAGAGCCCTCCTTGTAAAATATATGGAGCAAGGAACTGTTTATGAATATATCTTAAAAGTAGTAATAAAAACTAAAACCCAGTAGTAGGAAAGTTATGATTTGAGGAGGTAAGTGATATGCAAGACATAACAGAATTTTTGACAGAACGGAAAGAGCAATACCTAAGAAGAGCAGAACATTGTGAAGAACTGCAAGAAAAGTATGGATTTTATGAAGGGGATTCGGAAAATGAAAAAGGAATTTGGTGTGGGTTCGATATCTCTTGTGCTATTTATAATTACCATTTTATGGTCTGTAAATATAAACGGATTGAAAGGTTTTTGTTTAGGTGATGCTGTTTTAAAATTTATGGATTTACCAGCATGGTCAACATGTTCTAATGGGAAGATTGGTATACACTTTACTATTTTTTATACTATTGTATTTTTAATACCAGCAATTATATTAGGATATAAATTTCCTAATCACCGTTATGCAAAAGGAGGAAAGATAGGATCGATTATTGGGGCATGTATTCTTATAATTTCTTTAATTTTCCTTATGTTTTAAATATAGACCCAAGTTTAACAATTAAAAATATCGCAAGGAGCTATTAACTACCAATATTGGTTAGTAGTTTTTTATTGCAATAAATTACAACAGGTTTGATAAATTTACTGATGTTGAAATTGACATTGATAGGTCGTATAGAATGAAGTATATTATTAAGTAAGATTATTTATACAATAGTTAGGGGGAAAGCATATGGATTATACTATGCTTGCATTATTATTAGGCGGAGGATTATTGGCATATAATGAAATCTCAATGTTAAAGAAGAGAGTTCAGAGCCAAGAAAAAAGATTAAATGAATTAGCTGAAATCACAGGGAACGATAATTTATCATCATTCTGGATTGCAGATGAAGTAAAAGAACTTGCAATCCATCTAAAAAAGAGTGGAAAAGAAGTTGAAGCAATTAAAAAAATTCGTGAACACACACAAATGACCTTGATAGAAGCGAAACACTATGTTGATGAATTAGATTGAAGACAAGAAACTACTAACTATTAGGCGCCCATATTTAATGGGCGCATGAATTTTTAATTAACACCAAGTGTCGTCACAATTGTCGTAAGGACTCCAGCGGTCGCAATGGGAGCACCAGCAGCAATGACAATGGAAACAGCAACGACAGTGACCATGACAGCAACAGCATCTACTTAAATTAGTTAAATCAAACATAGATAATACCTCCCTTCAAATAAGGTAAGTACTGTTATCATATTATTCAATAAAATTTGGTAGGTGACAGTAGAGCAAGTTAATAACTTAATATTGATAGTTGGTAGAATTGGTAGTATCCTATCTATGGTATGGATATAATCTGAAGTTTAACAAAATAAATACAGCATAAGAAACTACTAAATAGGAGTTTGAAGGGAGATTCATAATGAATAGATTTGAAAAAACTTATAGTCAAGGCTCGATGGTGGTAACCGAAATATGGGTTGATACGGAAACAGGAATTAACTATTTATGGCACAGAGATGCTAATTCTGGTGGTCTTACCCCTCTTTTAGATAATGATGGTAAACCAATAGTTACATTATCTTCTCATAAATAAATTCAATTTTTAAAATTTATGTAGACTACTGACTATGATTTGAGGAAGATTATATTGCACCGTTTAGAATTTCTACGATTGTAATGTTAATTGGATTATACATTTGCGGATATGAAGCATACCGAAAGAAATGAGTATAATAAGAAGTTAAAAAAATAAAAGTACTTAAATACTGCTAACTATCAGTATTGGTTAGTAGTTTTTTTATTGCAAAGATTAAAAATCAGCTAGGACCTAAGTGTAAAAGTGAGCCTTGGACTTAAAAAGAGAAGAAAATTAAGCAGGGAAGAGCGTATGACTGTAAGTTGGTTAAAAAAGTTCTAAGGGTAATTGCAGCGATACTGTAATTACCCTTAGAAAGTTAGCTTCTTAAAACTCTTAATGCGTCAGCTACTTTCCTTGCAAAACTTAAAGGTTTATCAATAGATTCAAAATGAATATACATAAGTCTTGGGTTATCATCCTAGTAGTATAAATAAAAGGTAGTAATTAATATAAAAGCGCCCATATTTAATGGGCGCATGAGTTTTTATTAAAACCAAGTTCTGCAGCAATGACAGCAGCAATGACAGCAGCAATGGCAGCAGCAACGTCTTCTATTAGTGTTAGTGCCTAGGACATCATTATTATTACATTCGCTAGTAACTCCTAAAATATCATTATTGTTGCATTCATTAGTAATACTTAAGACGTCGTTATTAGAACGGCATCTACTGCTATGGTTTGTTGTATCAGACAAAACACGATCACACATATTAACTGACCTCCTTTGGTCTATAACATTATATGTAAAAGTTATTAATTATGCTACTAAATTTTAATTTTTCGGAGCACAGTAAATGGAAAAAAATTTTGCAATGTCAATATTTTTTTTAATTTTCACCATTGATAGGCTAATACATATAATGATTTATATAAAGTAAAGAGGAGGATCATATGAAAGATTATTATAGTATGCAAGATGATGAATTACTTCCTAGTATTGATTCACAAATTATAAAAGATAATTTCATTGATGATATTGCTTATCCAGAAATCTATTATAAGGTGCAACCTTTTATAATATTTGGATGCGACCAAATATTAGCATGTAAAACCGTAATAAACCAGAACATGTTAGACCAGGTTGCAGATGACATTTACATAAAAGTATGTACAATGTATCCTGATCTGGAGGAATATGCCAACCAATGTCCTACGAAATTAACTGTAGAAAGTACACAGCGACGTCGCAGATTTTTCAGAAGAAGAGGGTTATTTCGGGATTTTATTGATTTACTATTGCTGAATGAATTATTTAGACGCGGTTCAATTCTTTTTTAAATTACCTATTACATTGAAATAATTATTTAAAATAGAGGAATTAGTTTTGCTAATATACTCTATTTTAAAGACACAAAATGGGACATGTCGATGATGATTTGAAAAAGAATAACAACAAATAATATGCATGATTCGCTTGACTATAAAAGGATAGGTAAATATGCGTATTGTGCTGATTGTGGGAAGAAACTATTTGAAATTACAAAAGAAATGGGTTTTTACTCAATAAACTTAAAATATTAGGCATTATACCCCATAACCAAATAAAAGTATTTGAATACTATAACAATAGGGGGTGCGTAAAATGATAGAGAGCTACCAAATAACTAAAATGCAGCAAGATATAGATAATATAGTCTATAGAGGAAGAATTATATGGCGTGATATAGCTACATGGCTAAGCACATATCTAATAGCAAAAAATTTACAGGGAGATACTGAACTATTAGAACAGATTAAAGATAAGCTGCTTAGAATCGTAGAAGACTTTGGAAGCCTCATGAGGACGTTTTTTGGTGACAAAGCTGCGGATGATTATATTAATTTATTTTCAGAATACATAATGCTGATAATTAGTTTAATTGATGCCCTCGTGGAAGGCAATTCAAGTGCAGCTGATGAAATTGTCAAGCAAATATATGAAAGTGCTGGTAAAAGGGCTGAATTGCTTACGGAAATGAATCCATATTGGGACAAAAACACTATGGAAAATTATATTTTTACCTTTACTGACATGACAATCCGAGAAATAATGGCTTTTATATCAAAACAGTATAAAGAAAGTATTGATATTTATGACAGGATTTTATCTTATTCAACCAGCCTTGGTGACTTTCTGGCACAGGGAATTAAGAATTATTTGATATATAATTTACAACAACCTACAACTGTTGGACCGCCACCAACTATTGAATAAAAAGGTAATCAAAGAAGTACTATTATTTCTTTGATTAAAAATAAAGTGTACAAGCATTACACAATAAAGGTAACAGGACAGGCTATGCCGCGGTTACCTTGAATTAGAGCTTTTTAGAGAGTGATATGACAGTGAATACTGCTAAGGCTAAAGTGAAAATAAAAGAAACTAAAGGTATGGTCAGTTCATAATGCGGTATAATTTTAAAAATGTCTAATATATAAATGATCAATATTACTAAAAGGCCTATAGAACCGACAAAAAGTCCGTAATAATTTAATTGCTTTTCTTTAGCATTACTGTATTCTTTTGTTAAAGTAGCAACAATGAAATAGGTGATTAACAGGACTATAGAAACTATAGGGAGAATCATTTGTAAAATAGGATTGGGATTATTGCAGACCCAAAACATTAAGATGAAAATAGAAACTATAATACCAAGAAGTATGTACTTTATTTTTTTCATAGCTAGCCTTTCTTTTGATTGATAGAAAACTACCATATAGATAACAGTATATGTGTAATTATTTGGGAAATCAATAGATGGATAAGAATTTTAATTACTGGGATAAATTAAAATTTAGCAGACTTAGGATAAAAGATGCAACCATCAAAATTTGAGGGGTGCAAGATTAGATTAACAATAATGATAAATTCTGCTAGCAGCACCCACGACGAGAGCCACAAAAATTACCTAGGGAATAAATTGAAAAGTACTGAAGGCATTAATGATGAAATAATAGAGCAGTTTTTAGAAGAAATCACTATTGGGGAAGATGGCAAAGTTGTCATAACACTTAATAGTGGTTTTTCTTTTACCTTTTTATAACCTTCGAATATTTTTTAAAATTTAAAAATATTCGAAATAATCTTGATTAAATGAAATTATTATATTATAATGATAAAACTGATAAAAATATTATCAGTTATGGGTTAATTTATTTTTGACAACGTTTCTTTGATTTATTTAGAGAGATGTCTCTAATTTTGAAATCCTAAATAAAACAAAGGAGGTTAGTGTTATGGCTGACAAAACGATTATATGCAAAGACTGCGGAGCAGAATTCACTTTTACTGAAAGTGAGCAGGCATTTTACAAAGAGAAGGGATTCGAAAACGAACCACAAAGATGTCCTGAATGTAGAAGAGCAAAAAAACAACAAAGAAATAATGGTAAAAGATACTAATAATAGTATTTATTTTAAGCAATAAAAGTGGGTTTAATAATCCACTTTTATTTATATGAAATATTAAATAGGAGGTATTTAATATTATTAATAAAAAAAATGCACGTATGAATGGTGAAATCAATGATAAGGAAATTAGGCTTATTGATGCAGACGGTGCCATGTTAGGAATTGTATCAATTGAAGAAGCATTAGAAAAAGCATTAGAAAGCAACCTGGATTTAGTGGAAATTTCTCCGAATGCTATTCCCCCTGTATGTAAAATAGTAGATTACAATAAAACCATGTATGAAAAGGCTAAAAAAGAGAGACAAGCAAAGAAAAGCCAAAAGGTTGTAACTCTTAAGGAAGTAAGGTTATCTCCCAAAATAGAAGAGCATGATTTAGAGGTCAAAAGTAAAAATGCTTATAAATTTTTATTAGAAGGGAATAAAGTAAAAGCAAGTATTCGGTTTAAGGGCAGGCAACAAAAATATGCAACAGATGGATTAGACGTTTTTTCGAGATTTGCTGATTCAGTAAAGGAAGTTGGAGATATCGATAAGGGTGCTGCTCTTGAAGGTAGAACTATGACTATGATTATAAGTCCTAAAAAGAAAGAAGACTAAACATAAATTAAAGAGATTTTGCCCTAAGCCCATTTAGGCAAACTGTAACACCTTGGAAAAATTCAAGGTGTTTTTTGATGTAAATTTTATTTGTCTTTATTGGCATGATAAATCAACGAGTGAAGTTTAACATTTTTATGTTAAATAAATAATACTGAGGTTAATTAGAATTTGTTTAGGATAGAGGTGTTCAAATGCCGAGCAAAGAATTACTGCACTTAAAGCAGCGATACCCTTTAGAATTAAAGATTGCCATGACAAAATCAAAGATACGACAATGGTATGAATATTGGCAAGGTGACGTATATGTTAGTTTTAGTGATTCTCGATAATACAAAAATTTTATGACCAAATTTTAGATATAGAATGATTAACTAAATAAAAACATCTGAATACAATAATAGCAAAGGAAGTGAGGAAAATGCTAAAATGCAAACCAATATCTACCAAGCAACAAGATATAGATAATATAGTATTTAGAGGAAGGGTTCTTTGGCGAAATTTATCTGCTTGGCTAAATAGATATTTAATTGTGAAAACTCTTAAAGCAGATGCTGAACTAGAAGCTGTGGTTATTGATAGACTACATAGTGTTACAGGAAATTTTACAGACTTAATAAGAACTTTTTTTGGAGATAAAGCTGCTGATGATTATACTATATTACTCTCAAATTACATAAATCTATTTATAGATTTAATCAATGCACTAGTGGAAGGTAATTCTAGAGTTGCAGATGAAATTGTGAAACAAATATATCAAAATGCGGGTGAGAGTGCTGAATTTCTTTCAAACTTAAACCCATATTGGGACAAAAACACTATGGAAAACTATAATATCAACTTTACTAACATGACATTGAATGAGATTAACTCGTTTATATCAAAGAAATATAAAGATAGCTTTAATATATATGAAAGACTTATATCCTATTCATCTAGTATTGGTGATTTTATGGCACAAGGAATTAAGGATTATTTAATATATAATTTACAAAAACCTACACCTGTTATACCACCAACTATTGAATAGTAAGTAATGAAAGAAGTAATATTATTTCTTTCATTAATAGTAAAATGTACAAGCTATACGCAAAGCAAGAAAACTAAAATTCTCAGAGGAAAGAGTATGAAAGAAATATATTGTCCTGATTGTACAAGCCTTTAGACACAAATGTTGAAATAACACTAAAAATGTCGAAGCTATTGAAAAAGTTTACTTTCCCTCTACAATTAAAGAAAGGACTGCATTAATTATACAAAGGAGGTGTATATTATGAAAAAAAGTCATTACTTTAAAAATGGTATACTTTTATTGACTATAATCTTGCTTTCTACAGCATGTCGTTCGACAAACAATCAAAAAAATGTAAGTAATCGAGACATTGTAGAAACAACAAATATTACTGTCAAGTCGGATGATATTGAAAGGCTTTCATTATCTGATTGTCAGATACTAAATAAAGTATACCTCAATATTATAGGATTAGATGATAAAGGAATGTTTTTAGGCTTGGGGTATGGGCCAACTGGAGACGGTTATCGAGAAAAGGCAGTTTACAAGTTTAATTTTGAGGGTGATTTAAAGGAAATCATAGAAAAAGGTGTTCATACCTATGCAAATGTTAACAAAGAGCCTGAAAATAGTAATACATATTATTATTTTCAAGAGAATGAGAATCAGTCAAAAGTTCAGTTAATGAGAGTAAACTATAATGAATTTTCAGATCAAAAATTGGCTGAATTTGATGATGAAGATGTTTTGTTATCAACACCTTTTATTTTTGTAAATCAACAGGATTTATATTATTTCAATATAAATGACAATTGTTTATATCGGAGATCCTTTTCAGATAGTGTTAAGGTTAAATTGTTGGATAATGTAGGTGAAATTGAAAATATGTTATTTTACAAAGATACAGCATATATTCTTCTTCCGAATAAGTGTGTTAAAGTAAACCTTAAAACAAATCTTTCAGAAACCATTTTTGAGGAAAAGATGATAGGCTGGGGAGAGAAACAAATTTATTATCTTAATAAACAAAATGAAATCTGTATTTATGATATAAGTGATTCCAAAACAAAAGTTATAGGAAAACTTGATCAGGGTATCAGCTACGATCAATGCGTTTTGAATGAAAAAAAGCAAAAAATATATTTTACAGGTACTAAAGATACTAAACTAACGTTGTATGAGTATAATTTGGGCAATGGAGAAAATACCATGCGACTTCAATCTGAAAATAAAGAAGATGCTTTTTCCAATCCTTATTTTATGGGTAAGTGGGTTGCAGTTATTTCTTATCCAACAAGTACTATTTATTATTGGAATTCGGATGAATCAGATACCATAAAGGAAATACAAAGTATAGGGATAAACAGCATAGTTGAAGTTAACTCTGAAGCCGATAAGAGTGATCTGCTTTACACATTTGAGGATGAAAAAAAGTTGGGACTTTTGGATATGGAGCATGATAAAAATTATAACATTGATATATCTTCTTTGATTTCGGAAACAAAACATCCAATATCATTTTGGTACTTTAATGAAAATACTATTTATGGTCAAGACATTTGCGACTGGGATCTTGGTGAAAATAACCCAGATGGATTTTATAAAATAAAGTTAAATACTTTGTTAAATTAGCTGACTTACACGGGTGGTACAGTAATATAGAGCAAATGGATAATAACTAAGGAGTAGGGAATTGATATGCCCCTACTCTTTTCAATTAAAATTACTATACTTAACAACCGATTAAGCTTGGAAATATAGAGTGAAATGGTGGCATTTAGCAGTATTCTGTCTAATATTGTCTGCTTGTGTCGAAACTATGGACATTAGATATTTGATATTATAATATTTATTTTGGAAGTTATTTTTGCACTAGAAGAAAGAGGGAGGTTAAATTCACTTATATTTTTATAGAAGTAATAAATAATGGAGGAAATAATATGAAACGATTTATAGCAATTTTTATGACATTGTGTTTAATGTTAGCAATATCAAGTGTTAGTGTATGGGCAGCTGAAGAGGAGACATGGCATGAAGAAACACCAATGCCTACAGCAAGAGGTTCCTTAACAGCATCGGTAGTAGGAAATAAAATTTATACAATTGGAGGAGACGGTTCAGTAGGAAGAGTTAATACTGTAGAAATATATGATACAAAAACCAATACATGGACAGTAGGTAAATCCATGCCCACAGCAAGGAGTTTATTAACTTCATCAGTAGTAGGAAATAAAATTTATGCAATTGGAGGATACAATTCAACAGGAGTAGTAGTTGGTACTGTAGAAATATATGATACAGAAACCGATACATGGACAACAGGTAAGTCTATGCCTACAGCAAAAGGTAATTTAACATCATCAGCCGTAGGGGATAAGATTTATGTAATTGGCGGAATTGATTTATCGAAAAAATCAACTAATACTGTAGATATATATGATACAAAAACTAATACATGGACTATAGGTAAATCAAAGCCTACAGCAACATTTGCCAAACCTTCGTCAGCAGTAGGAGATAAAATTTATGTAATTGGCGGAAAAACTTCAGGAAGCTTAGCTGATCTAGTAGAAATATATGATACAAAAACCAATACATGGACTATGGGCAAAAGTAAGCCTCAATTATGTAATACATTAAGTTCATTAGTAGTAGATGATAAAATTTATGCAATTTGCGTTAGTGTAGACTTTACTGGTAATATTGTAGAAATATATGATACAAAAACCAATACATGGACTACATGTAAACCTTCGCCTTCAAGAAGGAGTTTTTTGTCTTCTTGTGCGGTAGGAGATAACATTTACGTAATTGGAGGAGAGAAAAATAATATTTTGACAGGAGAAATGACATCTTTACAAGTAAGAGGTTTCTCGGATATTTCACCAGTGAGACAATCTGTATTATTAAATACAGGAGAGAGCGTTCAACTTAGTACTTCATATGATTTAGCCAACAACACAAATCTTAAATGGAGTTCTACAAATGAAGCTATTGCTACAGTGGATACCAATGGTAAAGTTACAGCGGTATCAGAAGGTACTGCTGACATATATGTTAAGAATGCAGATGGAACATTTAAGGAATATATATCTGTAAAGGTTGTTAAAGGTGTAGCAGATGAATTACGGCTTGCAGTTCATTTAAAGGTAGGAGAAAACGCTAAGTTATATTTAACAGATGATGCAAGTAAAGTAAAATGGAGTTCTATGGATGAAAGCATTGCTACTATTTCAGCAGATGGCAAGATTACTGCAGTAAAAAAAGGCTTAGTAATTATAAAGGGTGAATTGGAAGGAAAGTCATATCAGATATATGTTAGAGTAAATAATAACGAGATCTAACAATATTATTAAAATATGAAATAAAAGGAGGAGTATGAAACAATTTATAGCAATTTTTATGACATTGTGTTTAATGTTAGCAATTTCCAGTAATAATGTTTGGGCATCAGAAGAGTATATATGGCGAGGAGAAACAATCATGCCTAAAGCGATGAATTTCGGAGGCTCTTGTGCGGTAAAAGATAAAATTTATTTAATTGGAGGATTTTCATCAGTTATAGATGATGCCGTACGAATTTATGATACCAAAACTAATACATGGACTAAAGGCAAATCAATGCCTACAGCAAGGTACCATTTAACCGCTTCGGTAGTAGGAGATAAAATATATGTAATTGGAGGAATTAATTCAGCAGGTTATGTTAATACTGTAGAAATATACGATACCCAAACCGATACATGGACTACTGGTAAATCCATACCTACAGCAATATTTGGATTAACTTCATCAGTAGTGGGTAATAAAATATATGTAATTGGTGGAGGCAGTTCAACAGGTTATGTTAATACTGTAGAAATATATGATCCGAAAACCGATATGTGGACTAAAGGCAAATCAATGCCTACAGCAAGGGGTCACTTAACATCTTCGGTAGTAGGAGATAAAATTTATGTAATTGGAGGTTACATTCCAGAGGCGGCACTTAATACTGTAGAAATATATAATCCGAAAACCGATACATGGGCTACGGGAAAGCCCATGTCTACAGCAAGACGTTACTTAACTTCATCTGCAGTAGGTAATAAAATATATGCAATTGGTGGATATGGTTCAGAAGTACTTAATACTGTGGAAATATATGATCCAGAAACCGATACATGGGCTACGGGTAATTCTATGCCTATTGCAAAGTGTAATTTAACTTCTTCAGTAGTGGGTAGTAAAATATATGTAATTGGTGGATCTAATGCTAGTGGATCGGTTTTTACTATCGAATCTTTACAAGTTGAAAGTACGGAAATAAACAACTTATTGTTATCGGTATTACTTAAGGTTACAGAAACTGTTCAATGTAGCACCTCGTATAATTTAGATAATACGAAGCACTATATATGGAGTTCTTCTGATGACGATATTGCCACTGTTGATGCAAAGGGTAAAGTAACAGCAGTATCTGAAGGTAAAGCAGATATATATGTGCAGAATACCGATGCAAGCTTTAAGGAACATATATCTATAAAGGTAATTAAAGGTAATTAAAGGTAATTAAAGGTAATTAAAGGTTTAGCTATTGTTAAAGCTGAACTAGATGGCCAGGCATATCAAATATATGTTAGAGTAAATGGATAGCAATTATGGAGTAGGGTATACAAACCCTACTCTTTTCAATTAAAGTTACTATACTTAACAACTGATTAAATGTGGAAATTGAGACTTTATGTAATATTAAAATGTATGGTATAAGAATAAATCGGATGAATTGATTAAAAGTTTACAGAAGATAAACTCTTGAATACAAATTAAATGGAATAAGAGTAGGCTTCTTCTGCTTCCCGGACAAGGGTACCCATTAAATCTTTTACTTTAACAATCTTATCAATTCGGTGTGCATTTGATCCGGAAAAAACGAGCCCTTCGTCGATGTTTCCGTTTACAGCATTAATAAGAGCTTGGGAAATGCAATAAGCGGCCTGCTGAGCTTTACAAGCCTTCATACAACCGGAGCAGCTTTCTATGTTTAGAGGGGTTGATTCTAACTGCTCGATGAAGGTGTTTTTTAATGCTCTCCCTGGCATGCCTACGGGACTTTTTATCAGCTTTATATCTCCGTCTTTAGCGTTTAGAATGGCATTTTTGAAATTGATGTGCGCATCACATTCTTCTGTTGCAATGAATCTTGTAGCAATTTGAACTGCTGAAGCTCCAAGGCTTAAATATTTGGCGATGTCTTGCCCGGTGAAAATACCTCCTGCGGCTACGATAGGAATCTTTTTGCCGTATTTTTTTTCGTAAGGTTGAATTACTTCGAAGACCTCTGGAATGATATGGTCGAGATTCGGCGTGATTTCTAAGGTTAATTCTTCCATGCTATAACCCAAATGTCCCCCAGCATCCGGGCCTTCCACAACAATAAAATCGGGAATCCGATTATATTTTTTATCCCACAATTTACAGATGACAGAGGCAGTTCTACTGGAAGAAGCCATAGGTGCTATTTTGGTTTTAGAACCTTGTACGATTGCCGGAAGCCTGGTGGGAAGTCCTGCACCGGAGATGATGATATCGATTCCCTCGTCCACTGCTGTTTCTGCAAGTTTTTCATAGTTGTTCATGGCTACCAAAAAATTAACACCGAGTATTCCCTGAGGACTTAATTCCCTTGCACGTCTTATTTCTCTGATAAGTGCCCTAGTATTTGCTTCTAAAGTATTCGTTTCAAAATCTGGTTCTGAGAATCCGATTTGTACGCCGGAAATGATCCCGATACCACCTTCATTTGCAACTGCTGCTGCTAGGTTTGACCGAGAAATTCCAATGCCCATGCCACCTTGTATAATTGGAATACGAGCAGTTAAATCGTCTATAACTAAAGATGTTAATTTCATATGACCCTCCGTTCAATAGTTTTGCTATAAGTATGTGAAAATAATTTTGTTTTTTAAACAGTAATATAATTACCAAAACCACATTACACAATATTGTAATTATATCACATGATTTGAACACGTCAATAAGCCGAGGATAAAAAATTAAATTTGTGATAACAAACACATTTGATTAAAGTTACTATACTTAATAACTGATTAAATGTGGAAATTGATTAAACATACATTTTAATATTACATAAAGTCTCAACGAGGTAGTACGTTGAAAACTAAACATTGATAGTTAGAAAATTATATAGTATTCTGATAAAGGAAGAAAAGTAAAATTTTACTAGGAGGCGTTAAATTGAAAAAAGAATTTGGTATAGGTTCCCTATCTCTTGTATTGTTTATCCTGGCTATTTTATGGTCAGCAAGTATAAAAAAAATTTTTTGTTTAGGTGACATTGTTTTGAATTCAGTTAATTTACCATCATGGTCTAATGGCAACATGGGTACACACTATACTATGTTTTATGCTATTGTATTTTTAATACCAGCAATTATAGTTGGGCATAAATTTCCTAATCATATTTTTGCAAAGGCTGGAAAAATTGTCTCTATTGCCTGGTTATGTATTCTTTTGTTCAGTGTGCTATTTATCGTATAGATATAATTTGCCAGACTATAGGTTGAATTTAGTCAGACAAACTAAAATTCTGTTAGGTAGGGTCTAATTTTCCACTACAAATTAGAATTTGACTAAGAATTGAGGAAGATTATTTATATACTATTCATTGCAGGGTGTAAAAGAAGATTAAGCGCTCCTTCGCATCGTTAAGATTTTTAGAATCTTTGACGATATATAATTTACTGGCATGGTTAGTTATATCTGCCAAAAACTTTAAGGAAAGGAGCGTAATTATAATGTCAATATCAATTACTGGTTATCGTAATACTCTTTTAAACACATCGGTTACGCAGAAGTCTTCTCAACTATCATCAAACGAAAAATGGGAATTAACGGATTCCTTAAAAGATAAAATAACACAATTGGCACAGGAAGATGCAAAAGATGCTGTATATATGGGAAAACAGTATAAGTCATTACTCAAAAGTGAGGTGGCAAAGGTTTCACCTGATAGAGCAGCAGCAATGGCAAAAGCCACGTCAATGATGAATAGCGATGAAAATATAGAAAGTTATAAGGAAATGCGTGAAGCAGATGAAAGATTGCTGTGTATGCTGTTTCACTTACCGTATAAGGCACAATTTGAAACTGGAGCATTAGGAACTGGAGCTCATATATTTGATGAAAATAATGATGAAATTGCTACCTTTACCCCTGGAGTTGGATGGCAGACCCGTTCTTCAAAAGGGGAGCAGACAGTTTATGACAGTATGAAATTTGCTTACTACGATGCATATCATGAAGCTCGCATAGCTTTAAAAGCTGGGGAGACATCAACCACTAGCCAGACGTTAAATCTGCAAGCATAAACGTGAAGTTTAACCCAATTAATACAATTTATGAACCAATAAACTACTAACGATCAATATGAGTTAGTAGTTTTTTATTTTAACGCTAAATTAGCTGACTAGTATAAACCATATAAAAACTGAATTATAAAAACTAAAACTTAATGAAAGGAAGGTGATATTTCTTCATGTTTAATATTAGAATGTTTGAGGACATACTCCGTGAGCAAGTTAGAAGAAAGGAGCTGTCAGTTCATACGATGGATGGCTATTTAAGATGCATTAGGAAGCTAGAAAAAGTTGCAGGCAATAGAGATGGACCACCTGCGGTAATCCTGGAAGAATCAATCAATAAACTTTGCCTGGGAAATAAACAGCTGGCCAAATATATCACAGCAGTAAAAAAATATGAAAGAGATGTTTTAAACAGCTCACAGCTTTTACTATATGGAGAACCCCTTATAAGACTTAGAAAAAAGCAACAGACAACTTTAAAAGGCAAAAAACTATCTTATACAGAAACTATATACAACCATAAAATCAATGCTTTAAAAGATGTAAAACTAAAGCTGGCATTACGGCTGCAGAAGCAATCAGGTCTGCGGATTTCTGAAATATCGGATTTAACTAAATCTGATATTTTTTTTGATGAAAATGATAGGAACATAAAACTGAGAGTACGAAATGGTAAAGGCAGAAAAGCAAGAGATGTCCATGTCATGCACGATGAATATCTATTTGACCATTTGAAAGCATTAATAGAGCCGCTAGAAAATAGTGAAAAAGCTTTTTATACAGTAGCATATTTAAAAAAGCAGGCAGGAGAACATGATATGGAAACACATGATTTCCGGCGTATAAATGCAAGGCAGCGGTTTAGAGAAGAAATTACTGAAGGCGAGGGAAAGCGGAAAGCACGATCTGCGGTAAGCAGGGAGCTTGGACACAGCAAGCCTAAGATTACAAATTTGTATCTAGGAGATGAGTGGGATGACGGAGGTGAAGAAGATGAGCAAGGTTAAACTGGACAAAGGTGATCAGCAACTGGAAATGGTGGGAAATAATATCATAGCTTTTTTTAAAGGAATTGCAGCTGGAACTAAAAGAATAATTAAAGAACAAGACAAAATGTTGTTGTTTGTGTTAGTCACTCTTATCTCAGGAGTGATTTTTTATTTGAGGTATTCAATAGCAGAATATCTTGTTCCCAATACAGGAATTCATATTTTGAAGATAGTACTGCTTTTATCACCAGCATTTCCTTTAATCATTCTGTATGAACTTGGAAGTAAAAAGCAGGAGAATACGGAGGATGAGTTTCAAACAAAATTTGCAACCATAAAATTCTGTAGCAAAAATGGCAGCTATCCAGTACTTAAAAATAAGCAGGAGGATAATAAAAAAATAATTTATACCTTTTATTCCAATGGAATCAGCTTATATGAATGGCGAAGTAGAAAATGGGAATTAGAAAATGTCCTAGATTGTAACATAGAAAATATTGAAAATCCAAAAGAATCTAAACAAGTAGTCCTATTAACCGTTGTACCAACAAAGATGGGATTTGAATCCAAAATATGTTGGGAAGATGATTTCATTGATGAAAAAGATTTTAAACTTTGTATTGGAAAGGGACTTCTCAATTACGTTTATATTGATCTGAATACAAATGCACACGCACTTATTGCTGGAACTACGGGATCAGGGAAATCAGTAATTCTTAAATGTATGATATGGCAGTGCATCAAGAAAGGCGCTCAATTGTTTATGATAGATTTTAAAGGAGGGGTTGAATTTGGAAATAAATATGAACAATTTGGAGAGGTTGTAACAGAAAGGCAGCAGGCATTAGAGCTGCTTAAAAATCTAACCAGAGAAATGAATGCACGACTGGCTAAATTTAGAGAAAATGGAGTATTAAAAATTGTAGAATATAATGAATTGCATCCAGATAACCCTTTATGCAGAATTGTTATTGCCTGTGATGAAGTCTCAGAAATGCTTGACAAAACGGGGGTATCAAAATCGGAGCAGACAATTTTCAATGAAATAATAAAAGAGATGAACTCACTGGCTAGACTAGGACGTGCAGCGGGAATTAACATGCTTCTAGCAACACAAAGACCAGATGCAAACGTCATTCCCGGGCAGATTAAAAACAATCTTACACTTAGGATATGTGGGAGAATGGTTGATGAACATGCCTCTATAATGGTAGTAGGCAATACGGCAGCTCATAGGCTTCCCGATATAAAGGGAAGATTTGTTTATACTGTGGGAGCAGACATCTATGAATTTCAAGCATTTCTTTTTGAAGATAGTTTAATAAAGGGAAACTATCAAACTGGATCAATGCTTATTGAACAGGGGTATGAAGAAACTTCATGCAATGCCGAATTCTCAGATTATGATGAGGAAAAGGATTTGCTTGGTTATGAACCCGATTGGTCAGAGGAAGAATTTAAAGAGCTAGGGAGCTTTTAGAGAGAGGAGGAATCTGATTGATTTTTAAAACCAAAGAGAAAAAGAAGAAAGAGTCTGTCAGTAAGGAAAAAGAACATAAATCAGATAAGATATCAGTGATAAAAACGGATAAGTGGATGAAGATTGGTCGTATCATTTTGTGGACGGTCATTCTTTTTTTATTGCTGCGGGGAATTGCAAGCATACTGGCTCCGGGAAGCGAACAGCGCCTGGAACAGATTGTAACAGATTACCAAGCAGATGCAAAACTGCGGGAAACGGTCCAGGTAGAAGCGGCAGCCTTTGCTGAAGATTTTGCTTATGAATACTATACCTTTTCAGGAAAATTCAACAGTGACTACGAACAGCGGGTAAAAAGGTATCTGGCCAAAAATTTGGAGATAAAAAGCCCTTCTGCGGATCAGTATCAGACAATAGTAAATCTTGCAAGTGCCACAGAGATTACGTATGAAAGTTCTACGAATTTTGATGTGGATGTACACCTGCAGGTTACATATGTTCCTATGGCAGTGGGTGCAGAAAAAAAGCAGAAGGATATATATATTAGAGTACCAATCAATGCAGATAAAAAAGGAAACTATGCGGTCTCATCTATGCCAGCATATGTCCCCCAGATAAAGGCAGCAGCTATTGAACCAGTAGATACCTATAAAGGCGGACAGGTAGAAACAGGGGAAATACAGAAAATTAAAGAAACTTTAAATAGCTTTTTTACTGCATATTACAGCGGTACTTCCAACGAAATATCCTACTATTTAACGGCTGATAGTGAAATAAAAGATGTAGCAGCGGGGATGGTTACTTTTGAAAAGTTAGATTATGCTACGGTATGCAGAGATGAAGAAACAAATGAATATCTGGTAGATACCACATTAACAGTGCTGGATAACAAACAGCCTATGCAGCAGAGGTTATTTTTAAGGGTAGATTATGCTAAGAAACATTACTATATCAAATCAATTAATACAAGACCAGTTTAAGGAAAGAAAAGGAGGACAGACAAGTGGAGAAGAATACGTTAAATAAAAAAAATAAATCCATTTTAGGAAGAATAGAAATGGTGCTGCTTATGCTGACGGCGACTACTATTCCAGTATTTGCAGATATATCAAATGTAGGACAGAATCTTGGAGGCTGGGGGATGGAGCAAATCTGGTGGTTTGCTTTATGTGTTGTTGCCTTTGTTGTATTGAAATTTATTGTTAAGAAGGCATGGACCCCCTGCATTGTGTTTGTTTTGATAGGCGGGGCCGCACTTTTCCTTATAAAATATCCGGACAAATTGTCAGCCATAGGAGAAGTTATTTATAGAATTGCAACCAAATAAGGGAGGCTTATGATGGAGCATAAAGTTCTTAGAACCTACAATAAAATGTGGAAGTTTGAACGAAAAATATATGCCATCGATGATTTAAAACTTCCAATTCCAATTAACCCAGACGAAGTAGTATATTTTGTCATAGGACTTTTAATTACAATTGCCATACTTAAGGTACTGCCGTTTCTTAATGCAATACCTTTTATTGTGCGTTATCTAGCAGTACCTTATGGACTGATGAAGTTTCTAACCAAGAAAAAGTTTGACGGCAAGCTGCCCCATAAGTTTGTTATAGGATATATCGACTATATGGGTCTGCCTAAAAAAATTGCAAGATTTAAGTCCGTTGAAAGCTTCAAGCCAGGGTATTTTATGCCGGTAGTTTACAGGAGGCAGGAAGTGATAAACATAATGGACGAGATAACTAAAAAAAGTAAAAAAAGAGAGAGAGGAATGTAGTATGTATCAGTTCCCAGTAAAATATTATGAGGAAAATTTAATTTTTAATGAAAAGACTAACAGCTGCTGGGCATGTTATAAGGCGGTTGGCTTTAATTATGATTTTCTCTCTACAGACAGACAGATCTCGTGGCTGAACAGACTTACCCGGTTCATTGCAAACCTGGGTGTCGAGGCTAAGATTTTAATAATACCAGCGGTTCAGGATGTTAAGGAACATTATGATAGTCTAATTGAAGGATTAAAAGAAAGCGATCCTCTTTATGAATCTGCGGTAATCCATGCAAAAGGCACAGCCGGGTATCTGCTTGAAAAGGTTAAACATGAGGGCAACAGTGATAACTATGAAGTATATGTATTAGCAAAGATGGTAAAAAGAAATAATTTACCCAACATGCTTGATGAATTATTTAAAAGACCGTTAAAGGTACTGGAGGAGTTCTTTGCAGTAGAGCGGAGAGAAATATTACTGAGTGAAATAAAATATTTTCAGAATGCCCAGAGTACATGGTATAAAGAACAGAATAAAAGACTTGCTATGGAAAAGACAGATGAGAAAACCACCCAGTGGCTTTATAGGAGAATGTTCAGAAGAGGCATTGCAGAGCCGGTTAAGCTTAGAAAAAACAATAAAGGGGGTTACTGGAAGCCTGACAGGACTATAACATAAAAGATGGTGAAAAGGCCGTAAGACCTTTAAAAAGAGATATCCTGACACTTACTGAGGGGCTTGTTGAAGTGGCAGACCGCCACATAAAGATTACTAACAGCGATGGAAAAGTATCATACCAGACTTTTCTTACCATGTCACATATTCCTGATGGACTGGCTTTTCCAGGTGGTGAATGGCTGCTTCTACTTCAGGACTATCCTTTTGCTACAGAGGTGTGCCTGCATATAAAAATTATAGAATTTAGAGATTCTATGAGAAAGATATCAGGGAAAAGGCAGGAGATTAAAAGCCAGATAGAACATGTTGCGCAGAATGATAATGTGCCGGAAGAACTGTATGAGGCCTCTATGAGTGCAGATGATCTAGAATCTGAATTAAAGCGTAACCGAGATCCCCTTGCAGAAGTAACAATCAGTTTTTGTATTGCAGCGGATAACGAACTTGAAATGGACAATAATGCAAAAATTTTAAAGCAGCAGTACGACGATATGAATTTCATGATAGAAAGGCCACTTACCGACCAATTCAAACTTTTCATGGAGTTCATACCGGGGGCGGGAAGATACGTACATGATTACATAATGCCCCTTCCACCGCAGACTATAGCAGGAGCTATGTTTGCAGCAACTAAGATGGTAGGGGATTTAGATGGACCATATATCGGAACTACAGGACTTATAAATCACAACGTCTTTTTAAGCATGGCTCTTGCCTGCCTTAGAAACAGATCTGCATCCTCCTGTTTTTTAGGGACTCTTGGAGGTGGCAAGTCCTTTAATGCAAACCTTCTAGTTTATCTTAATGTACTTTATGGCGGTGCTGCACTGATTTTTGACCCCAAAGATGAGCGCGGAAAATGGGCAGAAGATATTCCCGAGCTAGCTGAGGTAACAAGCATTACAACATTAGGGACAGATGATGAAGATATAGGAAAACTTGATCCGTTTATTATTTATAAAGATGATATGAACGAAGCAGGTGAACTTGCACAGAACATTATCTGTGAACTTTTTCAACTTCAACCTAAAGATGATGATTATATTGCACTTTTGGAAGCTATAGACTGGGTTAAAAATAATCCCAAACCATGTATGTGTGCACTGGCTCAAAGACTTGATAATTTTCCTGAAAATGATTACCTGAGGGAAACGGCCATGAAACTGTCAAGAAAGATTAGTATTATAAGAAAATCAGGGATGGCAAAGCTGCTATTTGGAACAGGTGATGAAAAGGGCTTAAGCTTTGATAACAGGCTGAACATATTGCAGATCCAAAATCTGCAGATGCCTGATCCTCAGACCATAAAGGATGACTATACTCAGGAAGAAATCCTATCAACAGTTTTGATGCTTCCAATTGCAAGTTTTGCTAAGAAGTTTGCTATGTCAGATAAACGTATATTTAAGCTTGTTTTATTTGATGAATCATGGGCGTTATCAGCAACTCAGATGGGCATTAAGTTAATGAATTTCTTAGCAAGAATGGGAAGATCATTAAATGCCGGCTGTATCTTTATAGGGCACAGCGTAAATGATCTAAAGGGCGACGGAATCAAAAATGCCATTACATACAAATTCTGTTTTAAGACTACAGAAATTGACGAGGTGAAACGTGTATTAAAATTCCTAGACCTTGAAGAAACCGATGAAAATATTGATACAGTCATGAAGCTTGGAAATGGAGAATGCTTATTTCAAGACCTTGATGGACGGGTTGGGATACTTCAATTCGATGCTGTATATGAGCATCTTATTAAAGCTTTTGATACCAATCCTAATCAGGACGCAGCGTGAGGAAGTGATGTGATGCATAAAAAAGTAATCATGAGACTAACCTTGCTTTTAATCATAGTTATATCAGTATCTGCAGTCACTGTTTATGCAGCAGATGATGATTTATATAAAAACTTAGAGGAGACTGCCCAGCAGAGCAAAGATGACTACTTTATTAAGTATAGGGATCATTACGGGATTGATACAGAAGAAATGTCCATCTTTAAAGATACAGGAAGTGTTGTATTTAAGAATCTATATAGCTTTAACTTTTTTCTGCAGAAGCTGCTGGCGACACTTACAATAGCTGTCTTTTCATTTTCGCTTTCAGCAGATATTTCACCAATATTTGCTGAAATTATAGAACCTTTTATAATTGCCATGAAAAGCAGCTTATGGGATAGCTTAGCCGTATATGCAATTGCTTTTGCAGCATTTTTACTGCTTTTAAAAATGGCGCAGAGAAGAATGATACAAGCATTATCAAGTTTTATTGGGATTGTATTGATTGTTGTTATGGCATTTATATTTTACGCCTATCCTATTCAGATGTTAAAAGCTGTGGATACGGTAACATGTGGAGTGTCTGATGCAGTTATGGAAGGCCCCTATAAGACTACGGTAGGAGGAAATGCATCGGATGCAAAAGGAAAAGCATCATCGCTCTGCTGGAATCTGTTTGTACATAAATCCTGGCAGGTATTGGAATTTGGAAATATCAGCACAGCTAAAAAGTATGAAGCCGATATACTTAAACTGGAACCAGATTCTGAAGAAAGAAAAGAACTCATTAAACAACTTGCAGAATCGGAAGGATTATTTTCTAAAAGCTTTGGATATCAATTATCTAGACTGGCAACTTCAGTCATATTGTTTTTATTTAATATTTTGCTTATGGCTGTAATACTTATTTTTGCTGTACTAATTATTGGTTTTAGATTATTACTTTTAGTTTATTTGCTGCTTGGTGTTTTTGTATTTTTAGCATCTTTATTACCAAACTTTGGACTTATATTAGTGCAAAGATGGGGGATGCGTATTGTAAGTATCTCTTTTACAAGAGTAATAATTGTATTTTTCCTAAGTGTAACCCTTATTTTGATGGATGTAATATACAAATTTGTTGATGAATATGGATTGCTTATAATTATGTTTTTAATGTTTGTTGCTACGGTTGCTCTATGGCTGGAACGCCATAGAATACTTGAGCTGTTTTATATGTACAATAGCACGGGTGGACAGATGCCTCAAATGCTAAATAAGGGCATTGAGGCTGATTGGAACATCATGTCGGCCGCACGTACCACAAAACAGAAAGTTCAAAATCAAGATTTTAATCAGATTGGTGAAAAATTAAAAGTTCCGGGTCAGTATCTTAAAACAAAAGGAGAGCAGTTAATAGCCTTTAAAGATTCAAAAGTAGAACAAGCAGGGAATTTTAGACAGAATGTAAAAGAGAATGTTGTGTCATCAAAAGAGGTTTTAGAAAATCAATATAGCTATTTAAAGTCTAAAGCAGGAGCTTATGACTCATTTGTAAATAGAACAGAAAAAGTAAGAGCTTCAGGGGCAGGTAATTTTGATACGAAAGATATCATCAAGATGACCCAGCTCATGAACCGTATTAATAAGCAAGGACTTAGCACCAATGATATAGTTTATGATGGCAAAGATTTTTCACTTAGAACAGAAGAAAAGGTTAAACGACCCCAGTCTTTGGGCAGCGTAACTATGGAAAAGGCGGCCGATTTGGCAGGTAAGGTTAGAACTCCTAAAAAAGTTAAACTTGAGGAATATAAAACTACTTTCGGAGAAGAAAAGGGTGAAGAACTCTACTATAACATGGTAGAAAAATACGGGAAAGGAGTGGTGGATTCTGTTTCACCATCGGTGGAGCAGAATAATCAGAAAGGTAAGGATACAATAAGTAAAACAAAAGTAGAAAAAGATAAAAAATTAAACTATGCGGAAGTTATAAAGCAGCTTCAAAAAAAATCAGAGGAGCAGAAGCAGAAAAAACAACCTGAATCAGTAAAACTACGTAAAGGTGATAAACAGCATGGAAAACAATAGAAAACGCCCTAAAAAGAAGAAGAAGATAGTTAAAAGGGCGGTCATTGTTATTGGCATACCTGTTCTTATCATAATCATCGCTTTTAGTGCCATGCTTACGATATTGGCAAGCTTTATGCCGTCAGCGGCAGTAAGCATGGTGGATGACTATAAAAAAGCAGCAGAGCTGGCAGGCTGCACCTGGCAGGAACTAGTTGTTTATGATACGGTACGCTTCCACAATGATTTGGAGGATGTAAACCCCTATTTGTCTGCTGTAGATTTTATGAAAATGTACTATGAAATATATAAGTATGTTGAGACAGAGGATGGGGGGTATTGGACTTTGGTATCCAGTGGAACTTTGATCACTCCTGAGAGTATATGGAGATGGCTTAGAATACCCAAGGATAGTGATATAAATGCGGTGCTTGAAGCTGCGGGGAAATATGCAAGGCCTGAGTTTGTTGTACAGTTTAGTCCGAAAGAACTGGATGACTTAATCATTGAGAAAAAGTTTACGGAAGAACAGATTGAATGGGTCGACATGCTTATGACTTCAGGGGCATTGGATGAAATGTTTGGGGATGTGCATGATCTGCCGGATTATATTGATTCTGCGGGAACCGGATATTTTGGATGGCCTGCTCCAGCATTACATAATATTACCTCTAAGTTTGCAGTTGCAAGAAAACACCCGGTATTTGGTATAACTAGGGCACATAACGGCGTGGATATCAGCGGACCTGGAGCAATGGGTTCACCAGTATGCGCTATTGATGATGGTGTTGTCATATCCGTCAATCTAAATGGCGGAGAGCGTGGCATAAACGTAAGAGTGCAGCATAACATCGGTGATGATGTATGGGTTTCCCGTTACCAGCATTTATCCGCTGCTAAAGCTACAGTGGGGCAGAAGGTTACAAAAGGAACCGTTATAGGTGCTGTAGGAAACAGCGGGATAGGAACTGGGCCGCATCTGCACCTGGAACTTACATATAACGGTGTGCTCATAGATCCGCTGCCACTAATAAAATAGTATATAAATATTGTGTAAAAGGAGGAAGTATGGAGAATACAGTGGCGATGATCTTGAAACTTATTTTTGTTATATGTTCAATAATTCTTCTAATATTGTTTGTTCCAGCGGTTATAGAAGGAATAAGAAAATATATAAGAAAAGAAGTAAAATGGATAAGCCTAATTATATTTATATTGTTTAGGATGTTTATAATTACTAGTGCAGAATTAGTTCTATGGAAAATATTCTTTACTAGGTAATAATAAATTTGCAGGCTATACAGTTTGAAGGCAACCATAAATTTGATATAATTATTCTATTATATTAAAGGAGTAATTATTATGTATCAAAATAAGCAAAAAGCTGGAGGATGGATAACAGCATTTATATTTGGCTATATGACTTCAAGTACGGCAGGAAAATTTATAACAGAAAATATAGTACAGAAAATCACTTATGTTATATTCACTGATTCTGAAATGAATTTAGGAAATTTAGTAAAGAAAGTTTTGAAGTTATTAAATTGTGATAACGAAGATGCACAAATGGAAACTATATGTATCTTACTATCTATCTTGGTTTTTGTAGCTATTTGCATGTTGAGATTTCCAGCGTTTAGCCTAGCAGTTAAAATAAAAAGTTTGTTATAGTAAATAATATGTGGAGGTGATTAGAATATTTAACGTTATTATGGCTATAGGAAATGCCGAGAATGTACAAAAAATGTAGAAATATGTCGAAGTAGAACAAATTTTGATGTTTTTTCTACTTTTATGTAAGAAGAAATATAACTCTTTAAATTGCATATTTCTACATATAACCATAAAATTATACATAAAGGGCGACTAAAATAACTATTGGATTTGTAATATGAAAGAAAAAGAGGTGAAAAATGAAATTAAGGAGTATCAAGATTAAAAATATTATATTATTATTTTTTTTCCTTTTATGCCCATACATATATACGCGTATACTACATTTAATTGAATTAAATTTTTATAGTTCTTTTATTAGCTTACTTTTTTGTGAAACTATTGTTTTTATGTTTTTTTTATTTTTATCTAACATTACTCATAGAACTTATGTAGAAAACAAAAATGTATGTAAATCTAAATTATATTTATATCATTGGTTGTTATTAATACTTTTCGTTATAAGTATAGGTGTTTGGAGTTATATTTATTCAAATATTAATATTCAAATGAAATTTCCAGCAAGTATAGGTTATTTAACTAATCGCTTTATACTTTTGCTGATGCTTTTGTTTTATATTTATAGTATTTATATATTTTTCTTCGACAGAAAAATGAGGTGTTATTATCCAACATTAATTAACCATTATCTATCCATGATAGCAGTATATTCTAAATTAACCATTATTGGTGCACAAATAGATTTATCTATTTCACTTTCACTTGTTGAAATTTTAATTGATTGTATAATTTTGTATTTCTCAGGGCTGTTCTTAACCTATTTGTGTTTGTATAGTTATAAAAAATTTATTTTAAAAATTTGAGGAGAAAAAATGAAAAAAATTAAGTAGTTTAACGTTAATTCTAATAATGACAACCATTTAAGGGTACATATACAGATAGTAAGCTATACAATAAAATCAGAGTATGAGTTAAAGATTTATATGAATAATCTTACCTCAATACTCTGATTTTAATATGTGGGGGTGATAAGAATATTTAATGTTATTATGGCTGTAGGAAATGCCGAAATTGAAGATACCATATCTGCCATGCCAAATATCAGCAGGGCTGAAAGTGTTGACAGTATCGATTTAATTGAAGAAATTCTGACCTATGAAAACTATGATTACATCATTGTAAATACACTTTTATCTGCTAGGAAAACAGCAAAGCTTGCGGATTATATTGAAAATAGTATGGACAGTGAAGTAAAGCCTAAAATAATTGTACTAGTTGAAAGCCTTAGTGATAAGAAGCTGACGGCGCAGCTTGTAGGGCTTGGCGTAAATGCTTTTGTTACGTTTAATGAACTTAGTCTGGTTGGACGGTATATGGAGCATTATCCAGATAACTTTGATTTAAGTATGATAGCCAATAAAAATTCAAAAGCGGATATTACAGCTACGAGAGTAGTAAATGGAACAATCAGTATAGGAGTGTTTAATTTAGATAATGGAGCAGGTGCAACAACCAGCTCTTTAAAATTGGCCGAAGAAATTGCAAACTGCGGGTACCAGGTGATCTGCCTGGAAATCGATCAGGAAAACTTCTGCAGCATAAAAAAGAAACCTAAAAATCTGGAACTTATAAGTACTGGTATAAAGGAGAAGGACACCATACTGCAGCTGGCATTTGGAGATAACTCCTATCAATTTATCATTATAGATTTTGGCAGGCTATTCAAGGTCAATATGGTGGGAGAGTTAATATCTGCTAATCAACAGCTCCTGGGTGATTTCCTACGGTGCAATTATAAAGTAGGTATGTGCTTTGCATCACCCTGGCACAACGACAAGATGAACCTATTCTTAAAAAACGACTTATTTCAGAGTGATTTGTTTAATAATCAGTTGTTTTTATTGGCTTCAGGTAATGGGGAATCTGAGAAAAATCTAATAGAAGACTATCATGAATTACCAATAAACAGAAGAGATGAAATGCGGGATTTTACTGAAGGCTTTAAGAGAATACTTGGCATTAGTGGATTTAGCACAAGAAAAGAAAAAAGAAAGAGTATATTTAGGAGGAAAAGGTAAAATGCGAAAAGTACATAAAGAAAGGCTGATAGGAGCATCTGGAATAGTTTTAATACTGTTTACAGTGCTTTTTTTCTTTGGATGGGAGAGTATCGGAAGGGAAGCTTTTACTTACGATTCTGTCATTGTATTTAAACAGGATGTGCAAAAAGGAACAATAATTGATAAAAATATGCTGGGTGTAATAAAAATAGAAAAAAGCAGTTTGATAAAGGGTGTTATTCAAAAGCCTGATTTAATCCTTGGCAAGCGCAGTAATACTTTTATTCCAAGAGGGCTTCAGCTCTGCCAAGAGTTTTTCAGTGATTCAGAACTTGTAACCGGAGAAGGAAATAACATTTTAAGTATTCCTATGGAGTGGATATATTCCTATCCGCAAACCATCAGGCGTGGTGATTTAGTTTATTTTTACGGTATTGATAAAGCCATGAGGGAAAATAACGCTGACGGGATGGAATCTATTGCAGCAGGGAGTGATAAGCCCCTTATATCGGCAAAAATTGCCTATGTGAAGGATTCCAGCAACAGAGAAGTTATAGATGTTACACCAGATAGAATGGATGGATCTGCGGCTGTAAGTAATATAGAAATTGTTATATCCGAAGAAAAGTATGAAATTCTTAAATCTACGGTAGAAGCAGGACAAATATTTGTAATGATGTATGAGTAAGGCAGGTGAAGCAAATGTTAATCGTATATTTTGGTGCAGATGCAGGATGCGGATGTACCATGCTGGCTCAGAGTACTGCCAATTATGCAGCACGTAAATATCCAGATAAAAAGATTCTGATACTTTCTCTTAGTGGATACGTGGGAGGTGAATATGCAGAGACTGAGTTTAATTACGGAATAGATAATCTCCAGGTAAAACTAAAAAGTGATGTACTTACTATAGAAGAAGTGGAGAGTATGTGCAGCATAAGAAAAAATTTGTATATGCTTCAGGGCAGCAGAATCCTGAAACAGAGAAAAGAATATATGCCGGAGGACATAACAAGGCTTATGAAGCTGTCAGAAAAAAAGTTTGACTATATCATTGCGGATGCCGGCTGCTCTGTGGATTTAGGTATGGGATTGGGAGCCTTAAACTGTGGAGGCAGAAATCTTCTGGTAACAACACAGAGCCAGAGAGCTTTTACAAGACACATGCAGAAAGAAAATATATTGAAAACACTGGGGATACAGTTTAGTGATCTGATAATAAATAAATTTATTTCCAAGCATTTTCTTCCATCCGAAAAAGTAGTAAGAGATAGTTACAAATTTGACAAATGCTCCGTTATTGAGTATTCAGATTATGGGATGCAGGCAGAGGAAGAGGGAAATGGTTTGGAGCATTTAGATAAGGCATATAAAAAGCAGATAGAGGAAATTTTAGAAAGCATATTTTATGCTGATAGCCAAAATCATCCCTTTATTTTAAAACACGGAAGAAAGAGTATATTTCCCAGTCTGGAAATGTTAGGAGGAAAAAGATATGAGTGAATTTGACATTATAAAATATACAGAAAATAAAAGAAAGGGGTTAGAGACAATCCTTAAAGAAGGGAATTTAGAAAGCTTTAAAGAATTATGTGACAAAGTACGAAAAATACTGGATGAAAGAGAAGGGTTAGAAGCAGTAAAAGATGAGGCTCTAAGAAGGCATAACAAAGCACTTCTTGGAAATAAAGCAGAAGTAAGTTATTACATAAATAAGATACAGCAGATTTTAGAAGAAAAAAGATTATCAGCGGGATGGTTTCCGGATTGGTACAAAAATCTTGCAGAAGCCATATACCATGAAGGATATGGCTTTGCAGGTTTTGCAAATTGGATGGACGATGACGGAAACTTCATTGAAAGCTCAACCTGTAAGATCATAGGGGAGAGAATTTATAATGACGTAGAGGGTGTGCTGCAGCTGCAAAAACAGACTATAGACCGAGAAAGATTTGAAAAATTAAGAACCACACTTCTAAATGCTGACCCTAAAAAGCTTAAGTCCGAAGCATACCATGAAATATACTCACTAGATGGTAAACGTATAACCATATATTACGACTCAGGTATGACAAAGGCCAATCAGCCAACCATAGTTTTCAGGCGTTACCTTAACAACGTTTCTTCCTTTGAGGCTCAGGCAGCAAGGCATACTATACCAGAAGAAGCAATATTACTATTTATGCAGATGGTTAAATGTGGGTTCAATACTGCATTTATAGGACCGGTAAAATCAGCGAAAACAACATTCCTGACTGTATGGCAGAGCTATGAAGACCCCACCATGGAAGGGCTTCAGATTGAAACAGATCCTGAGATTCCGCTGCACCTTATTATGCCAAAGGCTCCCATCATGCAGCTTGTGCCCACAGGTAAATATATGAAGCAGGTGATTACAACGGCAAAGCGTTCAGATGCGCAGTATGTCGTACTGGGAGAAGCCAGAGATGGGGAAATGATGAATATTGCAGTTGAGGCAGCTAACATGGGCACAAGACATTCAAAGGTAACACTTCATACAAGTGAAACCATTGATTTCAGTTTTGATGTTGCAGATAAGATTACCAGAGCCTGTGGAGGCGACTTAGGGTGCAATATGATTAAGGTTGCCAAAAGCTTTCATTACATATTCAATTTTTTCAGCCTGCCAAGGGACAGAAAGCAGAAAAGGCTTAAAGGTATTTGGGAGATGAGGTATGATAACGAGCAGATGCGAATTACCATGCATCAGATATGCAGATACCGCATTCTTGAAGATGACTGGGTATGGTCCTATGACATAGGAAAGGATAAAACGGAAATAGGGACAGAGGAAAACTACGAAGCCTATCAAATATTTGAAAAGGAATTAAAAAAATTATCAGAAGCCCTTCCGGATAATGAAAAGCATGTATGTGATCCTGCATTTTTAAAAATGTGGAGGAAACTGTAACATGGATAGGATTGTATTGCGCTTCATGTGCCTGATGACCTGCATAGGTCTATTTTTAATATTTAGAGGAAAAATACTTTACTTTATAAAAAGTATTTCATTACCTAAAGTAAATCAGAGAATAACAGAAAGCAGAATCAAAAAGCACATAGGCCAGATATTTAAAGTGATAACCAACGGAAAACATATAAAGGAAAAGATGCGGGCATTTGTTTTTCTATCGTTTTTAATCCTCATATCCATGAGTATTGTAATGTTCAGAGCCTTTAGCTATAAGGGAGTTTTAATAGCGCTGGTAATGGCTTTCATGCCGTATGGATATGTACGGACAAAATTATTTATAAAACAGGTTAACGGCTAATTTGAAGGAGAAACCCTTATAGCTGAGTTGATAAATCAGTATAAGATATCCGATAAGAATATTTATGAAACGATAGATAAATGTATTCTGGCACTTAGTGATTCCACTTTATCAAAGAAGGCCCTGTTTCAATTAAAATTGAAGCTAAATTCTTATGTAGGGGATGATGAACTGCGGGAAGCTTTGAAGGATTTTACTGCTAACTGGGATACGATTTGGGCAACAATGCTATCAGATAATATATACAATGCTGTGAAAGAAGACGTTGATATTCTTCAAGGACTTGAAAATATAATGGAGCAGGGAAAGGAAATCACCAATTTTATAGAGGCTGATAAGAAAGAAGGAATGGAAACAGAGGTTATGGTGAAAATACTATGCCCTCTGTTTTCTGTTCTGATGCTTTTTATGGCTAAAAATATGGTGGGGTATTCGTGGAATACCATTTTAAAATATGAGTTTGTAGAGCCGGCAGGACTGTTCATTTTTACCTTGCTGGTATTTCTGGCAGCAGTTAACCTTATGGTTTTTCCTGTTTTAGGAAAACAGAAATATGATTTTTAGGAGGGGAAAAATGCACATTACAACGGGATATTATACGGTTATCGTGATTATGTTTTCTGCCGGAGTATATCTGACGTGCAAGGGATTTTTGGGGGACAAAAGCATGATGCCCGTACGTTACAGAGACGGCCCTGCCTATAGGGTTAGAAAAATAAAATCCATACTGATGGATAAGAAACAAGATGATCTCTTTGCATCGGCAGGAATCAATATGAATATAGAAAAGTATAATCTCATACGAAAGGTGGTAATCGTGGGGCTGTTATTATTAGGAATATTGAAACTGATGCATGGTGATATTGTGACAACACGTAAATTTCTTGTGCTGGGATTGTTTCTTTATTATCTCACCTATCCCAAAGAAATGGTACATGGCAGAAAAACTCTTTTTTATATCATCATGACTAGACTTAAAAAAAGAAGGGCAGAGATGATGGACGAGGAGTTGACAGGTATAATCATGCAGATGAAAAACATCATTATATCAAGCGGTGAAGATATATCTGCAAATTACATATTGACGCGGCTAATACCGTTTACCAAACTGACCAGAAAGGCATTTATATCTGCACTTAGGTACATCAGGCAAGGGGAAAATGAAACAGCTACAACAAGCTTTGAGGAGACCTTTGGGACAAAACTGGGAAGCATGTTTGCAAACGTACTTGTTAAGCTTGACGAACTTCCTGCGGAGGAGTTCAGGGAACAGTTAAACGTGATACAGAAAAAGGCAGAGTCAGATCGAAGGACAAGAAAAAACAAGAAAATGACAAAACTAAATACCATCCGCTATATGTTTGCTTTGGCAGAAGCATTTATTATAGCGGGAAATTTTATGTATTTAATTGTAATTGATTCAATGAAAACATTGGAGTTACTTAGATAAGAAAAGGAGAACAGCGATGAAAGGTATAACTTATGATGTAATTGGTTTAGCATTACTTGCAGTATTAATTCTCACATTTGTAATCGGGAAAAATTCAGATTCCATACAGGGAATACTGACCAGTATTGCACACTCGAATGTGTCTAAACTTGGCAGTTTGATGTAAATATGAAAGGGTTTATATTTACATGTATAGGGCTGGGGGTCATAGCAGCGGTATTTATTGTTATATCGGGACCTCTTTTTAATACCGGTTCTGAGGTTATGACAAACACTGCAACAGCAAGTGTAATGATTCCATAGGAGGCAGCTTATGAAGGAATGTTTGGCGTTTTTTATCTGTGTTGTTCTGATTGCTCCGTATCCGTGTCAGTATACAATTCAGATGGTAAACAACACTAGAATGGACAGAGTAGAAAATATAGTAAATACTGCAAAGGAGCAGGCAAGGTAGGCAGGATATTTCACGACAGCGATAACAGATAAAATGATTTCGGATATTAAAGATGTGGGTTTTGATGAGGATGATATAACTGTAAATGTGACAAAGGTTCCTAAATACAGAACAGAGACTTTTGATGACAGGGAACTAATCAACTATGAGGTAGGAGTTAAAATCAATAAAAAAATAGCTGCAAACAAACTGTTCGGCATATCCGATGAGGAAAACCAGGGGATATATATAGTTCATGGAGCTGTAGCCTCAGAAAAACTGTCAGTGTAGATGAAGGAGGTAACAAATGAAATTCCTATTATATTTCTTTGGAATATTTCTGATTTTTTCAGCCTTCTCCATTTACCAGGTAGACAATGACATTTATCTATTGCAGCAGGAGCAGTTAAAGCATATTTGTGACGACTGCTCCGCAGCAGCAATGCTGTATTATGATGAAGATTCTTTTGCCAAAGGAGATAAGGTATTTAATAAAACTGCGGGAAATGATGCGATTGAATATTTAATCCAAAATGATTTTAAGGATCAGCCCAAGGAATACCTTACATATTACTTTGAAGGTGATGGGACCATGACAAGATATAACGGCAGTCAGTTGGTAGGAGAGGAGAAAGGAATAGAATACCCCTATACTTTTGAAGAAAAGCTTACTGGATACAAAAGCCTGGTAAGTGAGCCTAGAGTCATAGTAACCATAGACATGGGAGATTATGATTATAGGCTGACTTTTATGCGTGATCAGAGATTGATTAGAACATCAGGATATGAATATGTTGGAGGGTAGAATGGATGGTTTAATTATATCAATCCGCATTCAAAATCTGAAAAGATAAATTATCCCTTTAAATTTAAGGAACAACTAAACGATTATGAAAATACAATAACAGAACCAATGGTTGTTGTAACAATAGATGCTGGTAAGTTTCAATATAGAGGAATTTTACCGGATGCAGAAATGATTAGAACTTCAGGATATGAATATGTTGGAGGTTAAAATGAAAAAACCAGAATATATGGTTATCAACGATGGGCCACAATTTACACTATATAGAAAGCTTTTTAAGGGTGAGTATATTTGGTATAGAGATGAATTATACAGGCTTAGAATGTATAAGAATGAGCTATGGCTTAAATTAGATACAGATGAAAACAAAGAGATTTTGGAAGCTAAAATAAAACAAAATGAACTTGTGACAAGGAGGGCCATCGATAAAGACTTGCGTTTTTAATGAAAATGTGGATATAATAGATAAAAGAGCCGTAGTAATGACTGGCTCATAAAAAGAGATAATTAATATCAAAAACCGCTCTTTGGTCGCCAAACTCACAGAGTAGTTTTTGCTTTATTTGAGACTTACAATTGTAAAAGGAAAAAATTCGTTACTCTTTTTTCTAGGGGAATGCTGTTGTTAAGGTTACAGATATGACTTTATTATATAAAAGACTTGCATTTTTAATGAAAATATGGATATAATAGAGAAAAGAGCCGTAGTGATAGCTGGCTCAATGAATAGAATAACGAGTTAACGAAAAACCACTCAAGGCGCCAACCAGAAGAGTGGTTTTTGCTTTATTTGAGACTTACAATTGTAAGCACTAACATTGCAAATGTTATCATAAGCATTAAAGCTTGATAAACACTCATGGCTTTTCTCCTTTGTAGATTTAAAAGATGTATCCATGTACATCACCTCCAAGGGATACAGAGCCAGCCACCACTCTTTACGACTCTTTTCATGGTAAATTGTAACAGATTTCTATATAAATTTCAATGACTACGAAATCTTTAATCAATATTTGAATCGACAAATATAAAGGAGAAATGGATCACCGCCTTTGCATTGGTGGTTAGCCCGAAAGTCAGACTTAAGCCATCTAAATTTCTAATTTAGGTGGCTGTTGCTATTTTTGAGCTTGCATAAGGTAATAACCCTAACTACAAACATTAGTGTTCATCTGTTGATTTTACGGAATTAAATCGAATGAAAAATGGGTACAGTAAAGTCAAGAAAATGCAATAAGAGATATATAGCCCAAATGATAAAACATGACTTATGGCATGGTTAGCTGGATGGAATAAAACAGGAATTAATAATAATATAATAAATATAAAGCTATTGATCCTAGCAATTTTGTGTTTGGTTCCGCAAAGCTTGCAAGGAATATAATTATGTAGAAGAGAATTAACCCATTTTTCTTTATAAGTAAATTTATGACCGCACTTGATGCAATTTTGACTTTTCATATCTACTCCAATCTGTCGTAATGACACCTTATGATTATTTTTGATCTTTGTTTTCGACTTGTTCAGTTATTGGTTTTATATTAAATCGAGCAAAGACTGGGTACAACAAGAACAATATAACTAAATATAAAAGAATAAATGCAATTAAGGGCACCTCATGGAATTTACAAATAGGTCGTTCAAGTAAGACTAACCCAATAAATAATAAGGATAGTAACAATTTGCTAGTAAATGTAGTTCTATACTTGGCTCCACAGATTTTACACAAAACAAAATTATGCGTTAAACAAGTAAAGAACTTTTCTTTATAAGTAAATTCATGGTTGCATTTAATGCACTTTTGACTTTTCATTTTTACTCCAATCTCTCCAAACGATACAATAAACATTATGTTTGAACAATTGTATTGTATATTATGCACGATGGATTTTCAATGAAATAGAAAAAAGTTAGGTATCAAAACTATAATTTAAATGTAAAATATTTACATATAATAAAAAGCAATGTATAATGCAAATATGGAATAAAATGTAAATAGTACATTGATAATTAAATAATAAGCAGAGGGTTAGAACGATAAACACTCATTGTTGGATATCATTGAAAATTCACATAAAAACGTACATAATGAAATACAAGGAGGTTGATATTATGCAAACAATCAATGTTACAAGTGCGAGAAATAATTTATTTAATCTTATAAATGAAGTAAATGAGAGTCATGAGCCTGTACAGATCCTTGGAAAAAAGGGAAATGCTGTAATCATTTCAGAAGATGATTGGCGAGCTATTGAAGAAATGCTGTATCTTCTGTCTGTACCTGGATTGGCAAAATCTATAAAGGAAGGGGTAGAAATGACTATAGACGAATGCATTCCTGAAAGTGAAGTGAATTGGTAGAAATGATAGGAAAATACTTGCATTTTTTATGTAAATGTGGATATAATAAAGAAAAGGATTACCGCTTTTGGTATGGCGGTTCAGTCCAAAACGATTAACGTGAATACACAAGGAAACAATGGCTACAATAAAAAAGAGCTACCGATGAACGGTTGCTCAAAATATGGTTTTTAAATTAAACGTCCTATTGTTGTGCAGGACGTTTAATTATTTTTTGAAATAATTAACTAATTTCCTTTAATACTAACCCTGATAATTTCAGGGTTTTTAAATATCCAAAACAAACAAGCATTAACATTGAGAAGCTTGTCATTAGGATGAATGAATGATAGAGGACAAAGAAATAAAATAACCACTTGACTATGCACGCATATAGGTATATGGTTAAAGTATGAATAATATAAGAAATTTAAGAAAAAAGAATAATTTAACTATAAAACAACTTTCAGAGCAATCTGGTGTACCATACAGAACGATACAAGGCTGGGAAAGAGGTGAAAGGCTTCCGAGAGATGTGTACCAAATACATAAGGTTGCTAAAACGTTAAACGTGCTAATCGAAGAATTAATTGATTTTGAGGAGGAAAATTAATGAAGAAATTAGTAAGCGTATTATTAACAGGAGCCTTGCTGATAGGAGCTGCAACTGTAGCTTATGCAGGGAGCAGTAATGCGCAATCTGCGGGAAACGCAAAATATAACGATCTTAAGAATACCAACTGGTCTTATGAAGCAGTAAATACCATGAGCCAGAAAGGTATTGTTAAGGGATATAATGATGGAAGTTTTAAACCAGGTAATGTTGTTACTTATGGTGAGTTTATAAAGATGGCCCTTATTGCATCTACAGGGCAGGATGTCGGAAACAGTGCAACAGGCAATTGGGCGAAAGGATATTATGATAAAGCCTTGGAACTAAAATATTTTGGAAGTACAGACATTAAAGCAGAGCAGTTAAACAATCAGATTTCTAGAAGTGATATGGCTCTTATTATTTCATCAATTTTAGGAGATAAAAAAATTGATAACTATGATAAACTGGAAAGTAGTTTAAAGGATGTAAATTCCACGGTGAAACATGATTATGACATCATAAAATCCTATGCAAGCGGAATTATAACAGGTTATGAGGACAGTACCTTTAGACCAGATAAAACACTGACAAGAGCGGAAAGTGCAACGGTTATATATAGGCTTGTTGATGAAAGTAAAAGGGTTCTGCCTGGAGAAAAAAAGGAAGAAGGGAAGTCAACATCCGGAACCGACATTGCTTCCGTTATAAAGAATTATAAGACGTATGAACAGGAAGATATAGACTTAGGATACGGAAGCCTGCTAGCTGAAGCCACAAGCTATGAATTTGTAAAGGATATGTTAGGATATAAGGTGACCAACGGTGGAAATGGGAGGTATTCTTGGGTTGAAATTAATGGAGAACCAACAACTAAATTAGGTTGGGGAAATATGTACCTGATGAAAGATAATAACATAGTAGCCTTTTCAGGTGATGGTCAATATAAATGTGATATAACAACTATCCAGTACTTTGTATTCCCAAGATATAAGAATATAGATCATGTAATAGGCATTATGCCAAATCCTTTATATAAAGGAAAGTAGCTTAAAAAAGAAAAGATAGGAAAACACTTGCATTTTTTATGTAAATGTGGATATAATAAAGAAAAGGATTACCGCTTTTGGTATGGCGGTTCAGTCCAAATACAGTGATTTGAGAAACCGTCTAAACCGAAAAGGAATAGGCGGTTTTGCATTTATTTACGCTTGTGAATACACAAGGAAACAATGGCTACAATAAGCAATCCGAACTGAAAGAGTTCTGAATGTGTGACCATAGCATCACCTCCTTATAAGGAAGTGACCGAAATCCGCCAAACGGCAATCCATGTAAATAATATATCAAAATAGGAAGTAAAAGACAAGGAAAAAGGAGGAATCCTGATAAATGACAAACAACTTAATAATACGAAAAAGTATATCTGTACTTTTAATGATTACCCTGATTCTTTCGGGGTTTTTTATTACCCCAAATCAGGTAAAAGCACTTACTGTAGAAAAAAAGGTAACCAAATATCACCTGGATATAGGGGTGCAGCATATATGGGGAACAGAAGATAAGAAGGGTAATATCATCTGGGATGATGGTGTTGGGCCAAATGGGACAATGTACGATGTGAATACCAGTATAACATTTCCTAAAGAGGTATCTAATGTAAAGGTATATCAATATAATGCATCTAATTTCAAATGGGATGATAAAGAACATTACACCAGCAACGTGGAACGTAAACCATATTTTGATGATAATTATAAGGATTATGCATCAAAATATATAAACGTAACCAATTATTGGGCAAGCGGTAAAACAGTCAGTTTTTCATACAATGCAAGCATGAACAGTATAAAAGAATATGATTTAGCATATAAGTTAGACCATAAGCAAATTGATGAGGTTTTCCGCCTTATGGCCGGGCCTAACTCTGACAATCCGGAAGCCGATGTAGCAAAAAACTTTCCAAGTCTCTACTCAAAGCTGAATAAAGGAAGAAACGGAGTAGATAAGAAAGTACATGCATTTATGTATTTCACTCCCGTTATAATTCAGTATGATGTGAAAGAAATGGTGGAAATTCCAGACCCTGATCCTGAAAGCATTATTGCAGATTTGGAAGTGCCTAAAGAGGCAAAGATGAATGAATCCTTTAATGTTGTGGATGCTTGCAGAGTAGGGGAAAAAACAGTACTAAATTATGCTGAGGTATACAGAACGGTAGGTAATGGAACAAAAGAATTAATAGCCACCTGGGAAGGAACAGGAGCAAAGGGACAAAATACAGGGCAAAGTATAAGTCAGTCTTTTGCAGAACAATGTACCGTAACCTATGAAATAAAAGGTGTTACCGTTAATGGATTAACAGACACAGCGACAAAGACAGTAAATATCATAGATGGCAGAGAGATAGAAGCAAAGGCAATATTAGACCTTGATAAATATACTTATGAAGGCTGGCCTGCAGATGCAGAAGACTGGTCTGAATTTACAGTAGATGGAGTAAGATACTCTGCCCAGCGTGCATATGAAGAAAAAATTGCATCGAATAAATTTAGAACAGAGGGTGGAACTGTAAAAAGAGACGGATATAATGCTATCGTAACCTATCCCAAGAGGGGAACGTATCCGGTTAATTTGGAAGTAACTTTAAAACCAACAGGGCAAAAGCTTACGGACACCAAAACTATTGAGGTTAGAAAAACTCCTTATGTAACGGATAGTTTGGGAGGGGTTCAAAAACAGAATCGAAAGCAAGTACTGACCTTTAATGTGGCCACTTATCCGGATAAACCACTTGTGGACTATGACATCACCATAAAGGATTTAAAGAGTAATGAACTTATTAGCCTGACTAAGGCAGCACCGCAGGAAAACGGAGCATGTATCAAAACAAGAACAGTCAAGAGCCAAATAAAAGACCAGTATTGGACGACTTTAACTGTAGAGTTTTTAACTAAATATCCACGGTACGATTTAACCGGGGATGCATCGCAACGATTCAGTTATCGGATAAAGGTAACTGACAGCAAGGGAGATTCCGATGATGCATACAAGGAATTTGATGTGGTTCCCGATAAACCTCCCGTGCCGGCAATCAATATGCAGACTGCGTTTTTAAGGGCAGAGGGAACCAATACAGCCAAGCTTGAAGCAGCAGACGGAAGTCAAAGTGATGGTGATCAGCTGCAACGAACCTGGAGCATTGTAAATCACAACCCGTTAGACAATAAAAAGATGGGTGATTTTGTTAATGCTGCTACAGTAAATGGTTATGAAAATTTAGCTTTTGGTACAAATCAGACCATAGGCTGGAATAAAGAGGGGGTAGGGAAAACAACGGTTAAACTCCATGTAAAGGATATCTGGACTGAACCCACCTTGGAAGAATACATAAATCCGTCAGATTATTTAGAAGCAGAAACCACAGCAGGAACAGAGGTCATTAATATTGCTCCTGTTGTCAGCATAGAACCATTAGAAATGCTTAAGGCGAATATTGCCATCATGGTTAAGGCCAGTGAGTATCAGACGGTGCAAAATCAATTGAACAGTCTCCAGGCAGCACTGATTGAAAAAGGCATAGATGGAAATGTCTCTTTAGTGAAACTGGTGGATGGATCAAAAGAGGGACAGGCAACAGTAAATGTAGATAATACAGCAGGTGGTGGGGCAAATAATTGTGATTCAGAAATGATGTATTTAGTTCATGGAGGCGACAGTAATTCTTTTAAAATAGCAGCTTATGACAATGATACGGCAAAAGAAGTATGGAGTTATCCTATTGGTACGGATAATGTTTCCAGTATCTATATAGACAGGAACCGAGAAAAATATGTTGTTGCCAATCAAACGGTAAATGGAACTAAATCCGCCATCATTCTTGACCGAAACACCGGGGCATATCTGACAAGGATAAAAGGTGTTTTTTTAGACGGTGAAGTATTTTTGAGCAATGATGAGAAAAGGTTATACTGTGCAAATGGCACAGGGATATATCGGTTAGACCTTAAAACAGGGCAATACAAATGTGTAATCAGTGATAATACCATTGCTCAGCCTCGCATGAATAAAGGAAAGATAGGCTATGCTGCAAAATTGGCAGACAGCCTGTATTATATAGGCAGCTTTGATATGTCCTCAGAACAGATTAGTAAGAATATTGCTCCTGTTTACAATTATCTTTCTAAGCCGAGTTTAATGGGAGGGGGAGTCCCAGCTATAAAAGCTTGGAGTAATGACGGAAAAATCTTAATCCAGAGACAGGACTATAACTACAATAGCGATTGGGGAGGAGATTTATGGCTGGTGGATACCGTAAATGCTTGTCAAAAACATATATACAGCAAGAATGCCCACGGATATAAGATAACAGGAGGAATGGTTTTAGATTCCGGAGGAAACTGCTTTTATGTGGTGGCAGCGCTAGGACATTCTGCTGAAATGTATGATTTGCATGGAAATCTGATTGCGGAAATTAGCGGAAGCGGCAGAACTGAAAATTATCTGGATAAAGGCTATTATAACAGGGAGAAAGATACAATCTCCATATATGAGGGAGGATTTTATGGAAAATCAGCCATTTACGACTTAAAAAGCCAAAAGTGGATAAAAGATTGGAGCACCAGCACCCTGGATTCCTATACCGGAGAGATAACCCTGCATGACAACGGCTTTTATTCCTTTAACAATGGATATAATGGAGGGAGAAGAAACAACTTTTATTATCTGTATTTTAAGAAATATAGAACTTCTCCGGATGATATTGCGCTGAAAGCCTTGAAAAGAACTGTTTTCCTTGATGAGGAAAATAGTTATGCAGCCTTTATAGGTACCGGGAAGGAAGAGTTAGCCAATACCAATGAGTATCTGAAAAAGACTGGAGCCAAAAGCGCCGATATCAATACAGGCGCAGGTGAAAAGCTTGCAAGTCTTGCGGAAAAAATAAGGGCATTAGGGGAAGAAGCGGGATACCGGCTCTGGTTAAAGGGAGATAAAGAGAATCCAGCCACAGTGCAAAAAGGAATAACCCTGCTTCTTGGGAAGAAATATGAATATAGCTATGATATGCAGGTACTGTCAGGACCGGCTATAGACACTTTTACTGTCCAGCCCACGCAGGATGCAGAGTATGGTACAAGATATTATAAGGAAATAATCTATCAAAAGGATTTTAGCAGTTGGGGAAATGGGAGAAATGAACCTTCTGGAACAGGAAAAGTGGTGTTTACCCTTGAAAAAGATGGATATGCGGAATTTACTATGAATAACGACTTTGATTACAATGGAAATTACGGCAGGACAATCATGCTGGATGGACAGGGAATTGCAGAGCAATGTGAACGTGGAGGTTATGAGGCGGTATCTTCCTACATTGTATTCTTAAAAGCAGGGACCCATACCTTATCCTCTGATGCAGGAAGAGGGCGCAGTGTAATTAAGACAATTGAAGCCGGTTACATCTCAAAGGAGGATAATGCCTTTAACCCAAAGGATATGAACCTGCAGGAAGGAACTCAGACACCCGTGACAGGAACCTTCACGTCACCGAAAGACTTAGCTTATGTAGAGCTTAGCAGAGATTCCAGAAGGGCGTTAAATGCACTGACCGGTATAGAGTACTTAAAATTAGGAGAAAGTTATAATCAGAAATGGGCCAATAACGGAGATGTTATAACCTCATGGTTTCCTGATGGAGAAGCCAGAAGAAGTCAATATTTTAGTATAAGTGCTCCGGCCGATAAAATGTTGATTGCAAGCTGGGATTCCGATTGGGGTTCCGGTTCCATTGATAATCCGGACAGTTCCGAAGGAAGACTTATAGGAAGCAATGTTCTTTTAGTAAAAGCAGGAAAGACGGTTACTATAAATTATTATAAAAGCACTAAATACAGAGAATATCAAGGAGTGACTTTGAGTAATTTTAAAATACTGCCCCTTTCACCTGACGAATTTGGGGGACTTTCTTCTGCCGTTGTGGTCGGAGGGGCTATGGCTTGCGGAGGGGGAGATAACTCAAAAAAATTAGGACTTACCTTCCATGAGGCTGGAAAAGAATTTGTTTGGATTGATACCACATCAAATCCCGTTACGATAAAAAGATGTAAAATAGCTGAAGAAAAAGACAGAAATACCATAATAGGATTTAGCAGCATAAACAGTAACAATAATTTAAATATTCTGATCTCTAATCTGAGACTTAAAATGATAAATGACGGGAATGCCAAGGGGCTGCAGTTTACTGAAAAGTTTGCCTATGAAAACAGTCTTGCTGGATGGAACGTGCAAAGCAAAGGAAGTGGTATAGCCGTCATGAAACAGGTAGAGCCAGTTAAAAAGAAAGAAGATGCACCACTTGTCTATAAAAAAGGACAGTTAGTATCCTATAAAATCTATTATTCAGATTACGAGAATGATAAAAGCAAAAAAGAATATTGGCTATATTCTCATATTCCTTATAACGATGGAGAAAATCCAGATGCAGCCATTATTTATGATGAAGACGGCAGCATAAAATCCATCTGCGGGCAGGCCGTTACAACAGGAGCAGTGAACATTGACGAGGCTTTAAGCATAGCAAAAGCAAAGGGTCTTAAAATATTAGATAAACCGATAGATCGATTCTATGTGGATGGCAAATATACGGTTTATCATTGGCAGTACGATGATACATCAAGAGGATTAATCCCTGGGGGTTATTCGACCTATGATAAAGTTTCCAACACAGCAGAGCTAACCTTTTATGTTGAGGGCAGTGCCACAGCACCCTGGATAGCAGGAATTAGTACAAGTCCAGCAAAGGTAACAGAAAACAACTACTTTAGCATTAATGTAGGGATAGACGATGTGGAAAAGGACATTTTGAATCTTACAACAGAGGTTTACAAAGATAGAAAACATATATTTACCCATAGAAAAAAGAATATAAAGCCTACAGATTCTTTGGGAGAAATATCTGTTAATGGCAAACATGTAGATGGTACACCAGCGGTAGGGAATATAGTTTATCCAGTCACCGATACGGGAGCATTACCGGATAAAGCACAGGCGGGAACCTATGAAGTGGTATGTACTGTAAGAGATCAGACAGGAGCTGGAATGGGAACGTACAAATTCATAGTAGTTTCAGAGGGGAAAATAACGGGGCAGGTTTATCATACGGAGCAGTGGGAGATAAACCGTAAGAAGTATAATTTAAACCGTTTCAAAGATGAGATAAACCGAAGTGTTCCCTATGCAGAATATATGAAGTTAAAAGTGCCAAGAGCCAGAGGAACAAATGTATTCTGGTCAGGTGAAAAGTTTATGCTAAATGCCGAAGTTGCAGGATCACCCGAAAAGGTTACGTGTAGCATAAATGGAACAACCTATAAGGCGAATATGAAAAACAGCGGGAAGAAAAACACCGCAGGGGAATCCATTTATACAGGAAGTCTTTGGGACAGATCGACGATCAATAAATGGGGAAGGAAAGAACCTGTTGAGCTGACCTTCACCTTTACAGCTTACTATAGCGGCGGCACTATAAAAAGACATGAAGTGAGGGTGATAGTAGACAATATGGATGACTACTGGAAGCTGCATCGAGCGTTTTAAAAAAAATTAAATAGGTATTGTTTAAAGGAAGATTTTAAAGATAAATTTAGAATCTTCCTTTTTTCATTTTTTGAAAGGAGTAAATCATGGCAAAGAAAGAAAAGAAACATCAGCTGGTGGATATATTAAGAGTTGAGGGAATTATGGCACAAGGGTATGGTTTAAACCCTAAGATTGTTATGCGAGATAAGCGATTAACTCCTGAAGCAAAATGTATTTATAGCTATCTGGCTAGTTTTGCAGGTGGAGGAAATCAGGCTTTTCCAAGCAGAAACATCATGCTGGAAGAATTACAAATGTCAAAAGATAGATATTATAAACACCTTAAATATTTAACAGATGCAGATTACATAAGAGTTGAACGTACCAAGAACAGTACTGGAACCTTTGACAAAAACATTTACACAATAGTGGCACTACCCAATCCAGTAGTTGCAGATGAAAATGTTCCTGAAGATATGAAGAAAAATGAAAACACAGAAAACCAGAATAGCAAACCTGCGGGAAGGCAGAAAAAGTCTGGTATAAAAAAATTACATGTTAAAGAAAGAGCCAGTGTAATGGAGCTTAGACAAAGGCTGGATATTGATAATTTAAAACTTTGTGATCCAGATCATGCAGAACTTATAGAAGATATTTTTATGGCAGTAGAGGACATGAATATTTCAGAACAGATATCGATAGGGGGTAATGTTAAAAAGAGAGAGGCTATTGAGGGCCTCTTAAATCAGCTTACTGCCGACCATATTAGATTAGTCGTACAAATTATGGTAAAAAACAAAAAAACGCTTATAAACCGAAAATCTTACCTTCAAACATGTATTGCAAATAGTATTTTCGATATTCGCAATAAAAATAAAAATGAAGAGTTAATTATGAAAACAAAAGAGCAGAAAGAAGCCGATGAAAAAGAACAAGTAGAAAAGATGGAAGCAGAAAAGCAGGAACTGATAAAAGCATATAAACAATATCCTGAATTAAAACAGTTAGATGAAAATATTACAGAGGTCATGAAGAAAGTTTCTAAAGCAGTATTATCTGGTAATGAATTACTACTTCAATCATTAAAAAATGAGAACGAAAAGCTTCTTACTAAAAGAACGGAATTATTAAAGAGAAATGGCTTGAAACTGTCTATTTAGACCATGTCCTTAAAATAAGGACACGGAGCAAAACGTTAGAATTTCAATATGATTGCCATGTCCTTAAAACAAGGACACGGTGAAAACGTTGAAATTACCCATGTCCTTGTTTCCCGTACACGGAAAACAAGGACACTAATAGAAACAGTATTACTAGAAACAGTATATATATATTATTATTATCTATTACGTTACTACATAAATAACTTTAATTATATTCATCATTCATCTTCTTTAAGGGAAAAGGGAGGCGGATAAAGAACATCTTTTAGCAGTAATGGTTAGAAATAGATGGGCAGTCAGCGGGTAAAAGGATATAATAAGTATTAGTAGAATTATCTGAGGTCGGAAATGGTTCCCGGCACACTCTGTAAAGAGTACCTGAGATGATGGATACACCGCCCATCCTTATAATTCTACTTTTTAGTTGTTGAGATTTGTAAGATACATATCGTATTTAACAAATCTTTTTTTATTTTCTAAATTTTTATCAAGATATAGTGAATTTATAACAAGATATAAATATCGATGAATTTATTGATAATTACAGAATCCGATTTAGATCAGGTTGAAGGCTAATATTTGCGAATTTGGTGTAACAGTATTTTAATACTTGAAATTTAGAGAGTATGACTTTGTGATTGCTAGATATGATCTATTGAATGGCATTCTGCTGAGACTATAGCAATAAGTCTGGCGATTTGATATTAGATACTATGAGGACAGTCAGAACCTTTTAAATAAAGGCGGCTGTCCTTATCAATGTGACATTATTGTACATTAAGTTCGAAAATTTCCTCAACGGGTGTGTGTAAGAGCTTGGCAAGTTTCATAGCTAACTCTAAAGTTGGATTATACTTATCGTTTTCAATTGCATTAATCGTCTGGCGAGTTACACCTAGTTCATTGGCAAGATCTTCTTGACGCAACCCTATTTGTTTGCGAAGTTCCTTAATTTTATTTTTCATCTTTGCCAAGCTTCCATTTTAAATATTGACTGATTGCCAAGAAAATTAAATTTTGAGTCATAAGCAGTAGGAACGCAGGAGTGTTAAAATCACCTTGCTTTACATAGTCTAATATTGTCCATGTAAACAAGAATAAAACAGTATAGAACCATGCCCATTTTATTGATGTAAGATTAATTGCCATTTCCATTTCATCCATTCTTTTCATATAGTTAGTCTCCTTTAAATAATAAATAATTTGCCAAGAGCAAGAATAATAGCAGAGCAAGCTGTGGTATAGAATAAAAACTTCTTCATAATATTTCCCCTTTCAAAACAAAGGAAACCTATAGAATTCAGGACCTTTAATGGGACTTTAACTCCTGCCGTTATCCAGGCAAATGTAAAATATGCTGCAGGATTTATAAATGCAGCTGAAAGGTCAAGAACTAAAAATAATGAAAGTTTTAATGTTACGGATCATGACAAACGGCGGGGAGGAATCATTAACAGTTATGCAGCAATGGAAAATAATCAGTAAAATAACTCTATTATGAACGTTCTTGATACAGTCTGTTCTAGGAAAGAGGATAAAGAACACCTTTTAGCGGTAATGGTTAGAAATAGGTGGACCCATAGGTAATAATGTTATAATAGGAATCGGAGATTATAAGAAAAAGGAACTTTTTTAGGTGCCTCTGAAATTTCAGGGATAACTCCAGTTACGGAGTCTAGGGCTTCCAGACCCAATAATACTTACCCTCCCTTGTCCCCTTGGCCGTCAGAGGATGTGATTCCAGTAGAGAGACTTATCAGTTGAGGGTGTGGTTCGGTTGCCAAACAGCAGGGAAATCAACATGAGCAAGCGAAAAGAAGAACTGATTTATGTGGGTATAGACCTGCATAAAGACTCTCACACAGCAGTTATTTTAGACTGCTGTAACATAAAATTCGGCAAAATTACCTATGTCAATACACTAGCTGAATTCCCAAAGTTGATTAGGAAAGCGAACAAGTATTTCACTGAAAAGAAACAATCTGTTTACGGATTAGAGAACGCTTACGGCTACGGTCGAGGGCTAGCAGTCGGGTTTATTTCTAAAGGTTTGATAGTCAAGGATGTGAATACTTCCTTTGCTCATAGACAAGACAAATGCCGAGCTATGTATAAAAAAGGTGACAGTGATGATGCAGAAGTCATCGATTAGCTATTCTAATTATGACTAGAAGAACAAAGAGATAAAATGTCGATTAATAGAAAAAAATAGAAAATAGTAAATAGTTAAAAATATAAATAGTAAGGTATAATTATTACAAGGTCAGGGGGGATGCCTAATGGGGGAGTAGAAAGGCACAAATTATTGTAATAATATGAAAATTTAAGCTTAATTCTTAAATTAATCTATTTTTTTATGGAAAACGAGAAAGAAGGTACACTATGAAAAAAAGAAAATACATTATGATTTCGTTCACTTTAATTCTTTGTCTGCTTTTCTCAACAGCAATAACTTTTGCAGGAAACAGGAGTCAAAATAATCAAGTTATTCAGACTAGCGCAGATTCTTTTATTGCAAATGGTGAAGAATATACCATCGAAAAACAAGAATGTAAAACATTAACCGAAACTAAAATGTATGATAGTCAGAACAATCTAGTTGGACATATGAAGTATGATAAAATTAATGGAAAATTATTTGACTTACTTGAAAATAAAGAAATCTCATCAAAAAACATAGAAAAATCAAATAAAAGATTAACGAGGAAAATAGATTCAGAAGGATATTCTTATCAAGGTAGTTATCAGATAGATTTGGGTTATGTAGCAGGCACAGCATCGCTTATATTAACACTAACAAGCGGTGGCATAGCTTTAGGCCAAGCAATTGCAATTGCAGGTGCAGTTACTACATATGGGGCTTCCTTTATATATATAAAAGGTGAGTTATGGACAAAAACCGATACTCAATTTAATTATGTGAAAAAAATTGAGAACGTCTATGAAACGGTGAGTGAAAAAAATCATAAACTAGGAGGACCTTTTACATACCGTCAAAAAAAGGCAGTAGACGCTGCTTGATATAGTGTAATAATCATAAAGAAAAACTGAAGAAAAAACTTAAATAAATTAACTTAATTTTAGCATTGAAGTTTTGAAGCATGATAGGTATCAAAGCTGCATATTGGATAAAGCTAGAAAATACTTCCAAGGAAGGGGAGTATTCTCTAGCTTATTGTAAATTGTACGTTGATTTAGGCTAAACAGTACAATAATTTTTTAAAAGGTTTGGAGGTTTAATATTGTAATTTAGAAATACATTAAGAGTTCAGATAAAAAGAAAAAGTGAGGATATGGGATGAGAAAAATTCGTTTCACAAGCCAAAAAAACAAAAAAATGATAAGTAAATTAGTATGGATTTGGGGAGTGTCAGCTATAATATACAATATGGTGCTTATTTCAAAATATTTCAATGAAGAGAAACCTTGGGAGTTTGGTAGTGTGTTAAAGGAAAACAATACACTTTTAGCTTCTCTGTCGGTTCCTTTTGCAATTTGTTTGGCAGTGAAGCTGATAGAGTTTTTTATCATACGTTTTAATTTAGGAGAAACTGTGGCAAAAGATAAATTAGTTTTGTCTTGGTTGATTGAGCATTTTTATATCAGTTATAAAGCCGATCAAGTTGTGCTAAAAGATGAAACAATCTTACTAATATTGCAGTTTATATTATGCATATTTGGATTTTTTATTCAACTAAAATGGTATAGCATAGGTATGATAGGAATACTTCTTTACTTGTATCTTTATATTTCATTAAATTTTCAGGATATTAAGAATCTTTTAAAAAAAGTTTATGATTTATAATTAGAAGAGTAAATTAAAAACTGTTTTGAGTGATGTATATTAAAAATATAAGCTTAAGACAGTTTTTTTATTATTATAATAATTAAATAAAACATTTTGTACTTTGTTGGACTTTCTACTATATTGACACCAGTCTGAGTTTTTTCTCTATAAAATGATAAATTAGCATATTTGTGCATTATTAGAGGATTAAACAGAGATTATGGGTCAGTAACAGCAGGCAATAGAGGCGGAGAACTTATATCTCCAATATTAACTGATCCCCCTGAAACATGGAGGACACTTGAAACTGTTTGTGAAGTTGCAAAATGGCAAGGTGCACAGGTAAACTTTGATACGGGAGGCCACATCCACATAGGAGTTGAAAATGCTTTAGCTGGTAAAAGACAGCGTTGGAGAAGATTTTTTAAAATGAGTAGTGGGTTTGAAGATGTATTTCATAAAATTGCCGGAGGAGAACAAGGTGTTTTTAGAGGTGTACACGATAGTCACTATACACAATCTGCGAGAGCTCAAAGCCATACTGGACTGGTAGCAAGGATGCCCGATGAAGCGGATATACATACTTTTCAAAGTATCATTGGAAATATTGGCGAAGATAAGTATAGAAGTATAAATTTACTGCCATTTGCTTCAAAGGAAACTATAGAATTCAGGACCTTTAATGGGACTTTAACTCCTGCCGTTATCCAGTCAAATGTAAAATAATCAGTAAGATAACTCTATTATGAACGTTCTTGATACAGTCTGTTCTAGGAAAGAGGATAAAGAACACCTTTTAGCGGTAATGGTGAGAAATAGGTGGGCGCATAGGTAAATTAATTTTATAATAGAAATCAGAGAATATTCTAAACTATATTAGTAAATTCATTTATAAATTGATTGATAAATTCATTGACATATATATATAATAAGAATAATATAAAAATATAGATTGAATGAAAGGCAGGTATTTTTTATGAAAGATACATTATCAATAAATGACGTTATGAATACGCTGGTTCCTATTACACGTTTTAATAAAGGAGAGGCAAATAAAATATTTGAAGAAGTGAAAGAGGAAGGCGTCAAGCTAGTTATAAAAAACAATTCTCCTTCATGTGTTTTAATTAATCCTGAGAAATATGAAGCTATGGTGGAAGCACTGGAGGACTATGCTTTATATTTTGAAGCGGAAGAAAGAATGAAAAATGTATCAAAGGATGGATTACTTTCAGAAGAACAGGTTATGGACGAATTAGGAATTACAGAAGCTGATTTAGATGGGGTTGAAGTGGAGATTGAATAATGGAATGGACTATAGAATACACAAGGGAAGCAAAAGAGGATATTAAGGCTCTTGATGGGACTCAAAGAAAGCAGGTTATTAAAGCTATTAATAAAGTATCATATAATCCACTTCCAAATTCTGAGGGTGGATATGGTAAACCTTTAGGTAATCATTTAACAAGTAATTTAGCTGGTTATATGAAGATAAAGCTGCTGAAATTAGGTTTACGAATTGTGTATGGTATAGAAAGAAAAGATGGTATTATGCGTATCGTAATAGTTTCAGTCAGAACGGATGAAGAAGTGTACAAGATGGCGTATGAAAGAATTAAATAAAAATAGGATAAACCTTTAGGTTATTGGAGGTAGAAAAATGCTAAATTTAGTAGGTGAAGAAATAAAAGATATAGAAGAAATCAAGCAGAAATATGTTATTTCTTTAGAGATGCCAAAGGAACTTTATGCTGCAGATGAAATCAGAGAGTTAGTAGCTACAATCTGTGGTAAGGAATATGTAGATGCAGAATGTGCAGAGACAAGATGGCATATGAGGACAAAAACAGCTAAAAATATTGGTTTAACACTTATTACACTTATGGAAGCGGAGAAGGGCTTCCCTGATGATGATGCTTTTGAACCTGTCATAATCTATGATGAACGTATAGGAAAAAGCTTTAGAGTATCAAAAATAGGCCAAGAGCAAACGGGAGATATTATAAATGAAACAAGATATTGATACATTGCTTCAAAAGTTAAGCTGGGATAAAGATACTAATATACAACAAAAAGCTGTAAAAGAATTAATAGAAATTGATGAGAAGGACATATTCAAGCTAATTCAGCCAAAGGATAAGAATCATTGGGATAACGCTGCTTTGGTATTGAAACAAATTGGTTATCCAAGGAATAAATCAGCAATTCCTGGATTGATTGAGTGGCTACAAGATATGAATTGGCCAGGTGCATGGACAGCATTAGAAACACTTCAAGCTATAGATATTCCCATATTGATCCCATATATTGAGAATGCTTTAAAAAAAGCATTACAGGAAGATGATGAAATGTGGCTTATGGGACTTAAGGAGCTTGTGATTAATAGGTTAAGAGTTGCCCCAACAGATTTTACTAACCTAGAGTTATATAAGATGGTTAATATTTGAAAAATAATATAGACTACAAATTATCGGAGGGAAAAATGATATTTAAAAAAATTAAAAGGATTTTTTATTTTAGCTTTCTAATTTCCACAATCATCCTTAGCAGCACGTTTCAACTAACTGCATATGCCAGTGATGGAGAGAAGTGGTCAACAATTATGCAGACATATAATCTAAGTGATATCGCATATAATAATGGCCTATTTGTTGTAGTTGGTAGTGATGGCATAATTAAAACTTCCAAAGACGGTAAGGAATGGACACCTAGAGATTCTGGAACCACTAGTTATTTAAATTCAGTAAAATGGATAGGTGGACAATACATATGCCTAGGTGATGATGGAATTATTTTAACCTCAAAAGATGGGATTTCATGGGGCAAAATAAACTCAGGAACAGATTATTCTTTAGAAGAAGTTACTTGGGACGGCAGTCAATATGTTATTGTTGGGGGTGACTATATTGAAGCACAATTACCTTCAGGAATTTCATTAACATCTTCGGATGGAGAGAGGTGGACGGTATCAACACAGAAGCTTGAGCAATGCCTAAAGGGAGTTACATACGGATACAATCAATTTGTTGCAGTTGGATGGGAAGGCGATGTATATACTTCAAAGAACGGCAAATCGTGGGACAAGAAAGAGACGAACAGCGAACAGTATTTGGAAGATATTGAGTTCAACGGGAAACAATTTGCAGCGGTGGGAGACCAAGGGAATATCTTGATTTCAAATGATGGGGTGAGCTGGATACGTAGTAATCCCAATGTAACAAGCTATCTGACGGCTGTTTACTGGGACGGAAATCAATTTATTGTGCTAGGTGATGAAGGTACCATATTAAAGTCTAAAGATGCTATAAACTGGAGTGGTGCTGACTCAGGTGTAAACGAAGAACTGGATGGCGTAGCCTTCGGACAAAACCAATTTATTGCCGTCGGGCGAGGTGAAACCATTGTATCTTCTCAGGATGGTAATCAGTGGATCGACAGAACTCAGGAAGGAACATATACAGGATTTTTAGATATTGTATGGAATGGTAAACAATTCGTAATTGTTGGCTCAGACGGGCTGATAATGACATCAAAAGATGGAGTATCTTGGGTTGAGAGAGATTCAGGCGTAAGTGATGCACTGACCTGTGTTGTTTGGGATGGGAAAAGGTTTATCGCGGTAGGGGACCATATAGTCCTTTCTTCCAATGACGGCATCACGTGGAAGCAAATCGCTATAATTGACGTACATTTCACGCAAGAACTCATATGGGCCAATAATATGTTTGTACTTGTTGGTTGGGACGGAGCAATATTAACATCACAGGATGGAGCCAAATGGGATAAGCAGGATTCAAAAACTGAAGATTCAATCAATGATATTGCATGGAATGGTAAAAAATTTGTTGCTGTCGGCATGTTTGGAACTATTTTAAACTCAAAAGACGGTATCAACTGGTCTTCTCAAACATGGAAAACAAGGTGTGACTTAAATGGTGTTGTATGGAATGGACAGCAATTTGTCATCGTTGGTTATGAGAAAACCGTCCTGAGATCAACTGATGGAGTGAATTGGGACGGAGAATTAAATTATCTGGATTATAACCTTTCTGATATCGTATGGAATGGTTATGAATATAAAGTAGTACATGATTGTGGGGATATTTTGACTTCAACAGATGCGAAGAATTGGGGCACGATCAAGACAGGTCTTTACTTGGATCGCATTTCATGGAATGGATACCGATATATAGCAACGGACTCCTCTGGCGCAATTATTACTTTGGTACCCAAACATATTGTCAAGGTAATTGTAAATGATTCCCCTCTTGTTTTTGACGTAGCACCTGTTCTAAAAGAAGGACGAACAATGGTCCCACTTAGGACGATTTTTGAAACGCTGGGGGCTGAAGTAACCTGGGACGGGAATACGCGTACAGTCATTGCAAAGAAAGGAAATACAGAAATCAGTCTTAAACTGGATAGCAAACAAGCGACCGTTAACGGGGAAAATATTGCCTTAGATGCTCCGGCGTGTTCCATAAACGGAAGAACAATGGTACCAGTACGATTTGTAAGTGAGAGCCTAGGGTGTGAAGTTAATTGGGATAAAAACTCAAAGACGGTTAATATAACCTCAGCGCTAAATAAATAAGGTAAAATAATCTGAGGAAGCATTCATGTGCTAGAAATAAAGGAAAATTCAAGTGAATTTCCCTTTATTTTTTTATTGCATCGAGAACATTAGTTCTATATAATGACGAAGAACAAACGTTTATAAGGATGGAGGCAATAATATGGTCATTATGCACATCGATGCCAATTCAGCTTACTTAAGCTGGACCGCTGTAGATCTTCTTGAAAAGGGGTATCAAATTGATATTAGAACAGTACCTGCAGTTATAGCTGGAAATCCTGAAAATCGTCATGGAATTATATTAACTAAATCCATCCCTGCAAAGAAATATGAAATTAAAACAGGGGAAAGCTTGTTTGAGGCAAGGCAGAAATGTCGGGAACTTCTGATCTATCCTCCAGATTATGATTTGTATCTTTTATGCAGCAATGCAATGTTTGATATATTATCTGAATATAGCCCTGTAATTCAGCGTTACAGCATTGATGAGTGCTTCATGGATTTTACCTGCAGTGAAAAATATTTTGGAGATCCTGTAGAGACTGCGCATAAGATAAAAAATCGAATAAAACAGGAATTGGGGTTTACCGTGAATATAGGAGTGTCCTGCAACAAACTCCTGGCGAAGATGGCCTCAGAGCTGCAAAAACCCAATAAGGTCCATACCTTATTTCCAGATGAAATCAAAGATAAAATGTGGCCGCTGCCTGTAGACGAGCTTTTTATGGTAGGAAGGGCCACAGCAAAAAAATTACGAAAGATTAATATAAATACGATTGGAGACTTGGCAAAAGCAGATGTTCTCCACATGAAGGCACTTTTGAAATCTCATGGAGAACTGGTATGGAATTATGCAAATGGAATTGATTACTCTCCAGTGATACAAAACGCCGAAATCATACAGAAAGGCGTAGGTAACAGCACAACGATTGCCTATGATGTAAATACCAAGGAAGAAGTTTATATGGTCATTTTATCGTTATGTGAAAGAACCGCCATGAGACTAAGAAGGCTGGGCATGAAAGCATCACTTGTTAGTATTTCGCTTAAAACAAATACATTTGTCAGATACAGCCATCAGGTTCAGCTGCAAAATTTTATGGATTCAGCAACCGATATATATGGTTATTCGTGCTTATTATTTAATGAATGCTGGAAAGGTGAGGCTATAAGACAGATAGGAGTATCTGTATCGAACTTTGGAAAAAATCATAATCAGCAGCTTTCTTTTCTAGATCATAAAGTAGATGATTATGAAAGAAATAGCACCCTGGAATATACCATAGACGATATCCGTAAAAGGTTTGGGGAGAGGGCTGTTGTACGGGCAACGTTTGTAAATAACGATGTAGAACCCTTGCAGGGTGGCGTAAATGACGGAAATTATCTAATGATGGGAGGCTATCAATTGTGAAGATACTGGCAGAGCCTATAGATACCCTGGTCCTATTTAAAGGGAATGAAAAGCCGATGCCTTACCGATTTAAGTATGTAGACCAGAGAGGCATCAAGCAGGAAGTTAAAATAGATAAGATTTTATATACCGAGGAAAGCAGAATGGCAGGAGTGAGGTCATTTATTTATAGCTGCCAAAGTATAATCGGAGATCAGGAAAAAAGATATGAGTTGAAATATATAGTAGGGGAATACAGATGGGAGCTGTACAAAATGTAATGTTTTGAAGTTAACTATTTGCTATAACTGCTTTTTATTGAATACGACTATAGACATCATCAATAATGCAGCCGACATAAAGACCGAAACAATAAGTGGTATTATGAAATAGGAAGCTGTCACCGTTCCGGAAAGCAAATCAATATTTTTTGATACTAAAATAACCGGGCTATATCCTGCAGTTTGCTCTATCTGTTCCACTAATCCCATAATCACACTTATTACCAGCAAAAAGAGAATACTGGTAAAGGCCTGCCTGAACAATACACAACCGAGCATAAGGATACACAAATATAGTAATCCTGCAATCCACAGGGCAAACGCTGCAAAAAAGACATGCGGAAGTGAAGCGGCCGGCCAAAGATAGTCTGTATAGCCGTAGGTAACACCAAAAGACAGCCAATAGCTAACGGTTAAAATGACCGCAGCAGCCGAAAACTTTGACAGAACTACAGCGGGACGTGACAATCCTTTTGTCAACATGATGGTAAGCGTACCTTTGGCATATTCGCCTGACAAACAACTGCTAAAAAGGATAATTGTCAAGCTAAGACCAAGTGACGAAACATTTTTGTAGAACTGCGTCCACGAATCTAATGCAGTGGGGTTTTCAAATGCTTCTGCAAGATTCGGCATAAGGGCTTCCATAAGCTGGGGTGTGAATTTTGCCAGCAATGGACTCATCAAACCAAAGATTAAGAAAATGGCGAGCATAATAAGTAGTCTGTAGTTCCGAGTATTTTCTATAAGTTCCTTTTTTATAAATGCAATAAATCCTCTCACATTACCACCTCCAAGAACAGGTTTTCAAGGGACGACTCCATAATTTCCATTTTTGTTGGACACAATCCAGTTTCTGCAAGTGCAGAAATAACGGCACGTTGAATATGGACGATATCCTTACCCTGCAAAATGATTTCTGTCCCACTTTCTTCCGCATGAGGAAGCAGTGGATTTATTGTAGCACAAGCCTTAAACTGACTAACTTCTGACTTTTGGGAAAATTCTAGCAAAAGGCGGTCTCTACCGTGCATGGTTTTAATCTCGGAAAGTGTCCCACTGATAGCGATGCTACCATTGTGCAGCACTGCGACACGGTCACAAATGCGCTCTACATCAGATAAAATATGCGTTGAAAAAATTACGGTGGTTGTACCTTTGATTTTTTGAAGAATATCAAGTATTTCTTTTCGACCGACAGGATCGAGGGCGCTTGTGGGTTCATCACAAATAAGTAGCTTGGGGCGTGACAACAAGGCTTGCGCAATTCCAAGCCGTTGTTTCATGCCACGGGAAAAGCCGCCGATGCGTTTTTTTACACCATTAAGCCCCACAAGGGATAAAAGTTCATCGATTCGGACATTGGCTTCCGATTTGGACAGCCCTGCAATTTCTCCGCAAAGCGCAAGGTATTCAAGTGGTTTCATATAATTATAAAATTCGGGGACATCAGGCAAATACCCAATATGATTATTGGTTTTTGTCTGTCCGTAACTCACGGTTTCACCACAAACTATAATCTCTCCACGATCAGCTTCCAGTAATCCCAACGCCATTTTCATGGTTGTTGTTTTACCCGCGCCATTTTGCCCGATAAATCCCAGAACAGTACCTTCCGGTACAGAAAGGTCAAGATTAACTATGACTTTTTGAGTACCAAAACTTTTTGATAATCCCTTTATGGAAAGTACATCTTTCATTGATCTTCCCCCCTTCCAAAGACAAAATAGATAATTGGGCCGAAAATATTAACGAGCATTACGATGAAAGCCCACATTATTGTATTTCCAAAACGGTAATTCGGGTGCCTCAATACATGAATGAGAGCAATTAAGCCAAAAGCGACTTGGACACCAATAAGCGGAATTAAGATTGGTAAATTATCTAATAGTATTTTCATCAAACAAACCTCCTCACGATTTTATAGTGTTAAAAAATTGAGGGTATAATAACTGTCAGCGCTATCGGAACAATTCAAAAGTTATCATTTTGATTATATTATCATAATGATAATATAATGTCAAGAAAAAGCTCCTTTACTGAAAGGATAATAAAGGAGCTTTAAAAAACTTATTTGTTGTAATTTTCTGGTGGTGAAATAATCAAGCCCAAAGTTCGTGATTTTCTATCCGGCGTAGGCCTATTCTTATAAAGAGGCTGAATGATTTTCATGTATTCCTCCATTGCTGATGCCAATTCTTCATCAGTTGCATAAATCGGCGCAAGAGAAAAACCCGACTTGTCTTTTAAAATATCTATATTTGGATTCTTGCAATACACTTGAAACCGTTTAATAAAGCCAAAGACATACTGCATAAACATTTGCATATAAGCATCACCTGCGTTTGCACCAATTAGCTCCTGCTCATTGGAGTCTAAATCAATGGCAACCGCATAGGTTTTTTCGATTGTTCCTCTTACTTGATTTTCTTCGACTACTTTTAAAATACCGTCATTTGTCATACGTTTCAAGTAGCGGTATAGGGTTGCCTGTGGAATATCGTTATATATTTCTGCAAGTTGTTTAGCCGTTGCTTTTCCAGAAGAATATAGCTCTAATAACAGTTTGCATTTTATTGGGTGTGTAAAGCAATCCATAACTTTTTGTTCCATAACATTCCCTCCTAACAGCCTATGAAAATATTATCATTTTGATAATAGAAAGTCAAATAATTATGTGCATTGGTTACTATTTTAAATAGCACAGCATATATTTTTAAAATGTTCAAGGCTTAGAACCAAGTTGATTGGAGGTTATGCATGCTGTATATATCTGAAAGCGTCTCAATACTGATTTCAGATGGTTGCGCTTCGATGTAGAAATTTGTATAAATGTTTATTAGTAGAATAGAGTGGTATATATAAAAAAAGATGTAGTGAGGGGAAAGGATGGATTTGGTTAAATAGATAATGCAATAATGAGTTCAATTGCATGTTTGATGTGAAAATAACTAATGTGTATTATGCACCGAAAGGAGAATGACATGAATACATTGAGAAAAGTAATAAAAATCACAAAAGGTGAACCAGCTGTTGATGGCGCAGGTGTTAAGCTGGTTCGTGTCATAGGGCATCAGGATACAAAGGATTATGATCCGTTTCTAATGTTAGATGCTTTTGATTCAGAAAAGTCTGAAGACTATACAAAAGGTTTTCCCTGGCATCCACATAGAGGAATTGAAACAATAACCTATTTGATCTATGGGGATATCGAGCACGGAGATAGTCTTGGTAACAGCGGAAGCATTCTAGATGGAGAATGCCAGTGGATGACGGCTGGTTCCGGTATTATCCATCAGGAAATGCCAAAAGCAAGTAGACGTATGTTAGGCGCTCAATTGTGGTTGAACCTGCCGGCCAAAGACAAAATGACGGAACCAGGTTATGGAGATATAAAGGCAGAAAATGTACCGGTGATTAATGAAAATGGAGCAAAGGTTCATGTGCTTGCCGGAGAGTATCAAGGTCATAAAGGTGCTTTTGAGGGTAAATACATTAAAGCAACCTATCTGGATGTTGAATTACAGGCTAATCAGGAATGGCATTTTATCAATGACGCTGAAAATACTTTATTTGTCTATATTTTTACGGGAGAAGCAATATTTGACCCAGATAAGAGCATCGATAACCCGCAAGATTTAGTTGATGAAAAACAAGCTGTGTTGTTCAGTCATGACGATAAGTTTTGGATTAAGGCAGCAGATCAGGGTGTGCGTTTTATCCTTTTATCTGCTAAACCATTAAGAGAACCAATTGCCTGGGGCGGTCCAATCGTTATGAATACTAAAGAAGAACTAGATTCAGCGTTTAGAGAGTTGAATAACAATACTTTTATAAAAAAACATATTACAAAAGAATTATAAGGAGATTAGATTAATTATGGATAAAGTAATAAGGCTTGTTGGATTTACAGGCAGCTTGAGAAGCAATTCATATAATAAAGCAGCATTGAGAGCTGCTCAAATGCTGCTTCCGGAGAATGTAGTATTGGATATTATTGATCTGGCCGATATACCTTTCTTAAACGAAGACATTGAAGCACAAGGTCTGCCGGCTTCAGTAGCTGAATTTAAGAAGAAATTGTCTGAAGCGGATGCTATACTGATTTCGACACCCGAATATAATTTCTCAATTCCTCCCGTTTTGAAGAATGCGCTGGACTGGGCGTCAAGGGGAGACTTATTGCCTTTGTACGGAAAACCACTTGCAATAATGAGTGCTTCTCCAAGTATGCTTGGCGGTGCCAGAGTTCAGTATCATTTGCGGCAGGTATGTGTTTCACTAAATATGATCCCTTTGAATAAACCTGAAGTCTTTATTGCCAACGCAAATACGAAGTTTGATGAGGCCGGCAATTTGATAGACGAAAGAACGAAGAGCTCTATTGAGGGATTATTAAAAGCTCTTATTCAAAATGTAAAAAATATATAAGCAAAATCTCAGATTACGGTCTGAGATTTTTTTATGTTTTTAAGTCAAGTCTTTTTATAAAAAAAATATTGGAGGATACTGTCCTATGTGAATTTATGGATGGAGGAAATAGGAAATGATTAAGCTGTAGAAAATTAATTGGCAAAGTGGATGAAAGTACTGCTTTAAAATATGTAATTTATAATTATGTGTTTTAAAGCAGTGCTTTTTAATTTGGGAAAATGACATAGCATGTCAAACTATGTCGGAAAAGAGAAAAGGACAAAAGGGGAAAAAGTAGAATAATGGAAGTATACTTATAATAAGTAAGTATTGAAGAACAAATTTTTAATTTTTGCAAGCAATAACTGAATTATACACATTAACCAAGTAGTTGGAATTAAGCATCTTATAATAATTTTAACTTGATTAAAGTAATATAGAATAAAAAGCAAAAGTTATAATACTAAGGAGGAGATTTTAGTATGTTTAAAATCAAGAAAATTGTGTTGTTCCTTATTTGTGCAGCCATTATTGCAGCTTTATTTTATGGATGCTCATCTAGACCAAAAAGTCCAGAAGAAATTGCAGATGAAATGTACAAAACATGTAATAGCGAGGGAATGCCTTCTGTCTCTGTATTAGTAGCGAAGGATGGTGAAGTTTTTGAAAAGTCATATGGATTGAGGAATGTTGAAACTGGGGAAAAAGCTACCCCAGCAACGAACTATCGACTTGGCTGTATAACCAAAACCTTTACCAGTATGGGTATATTAATACTTAAAGAAAAAGATCTTATTGACTTAGATTGGCCGGTTAATAAAGTGCTCACTGATTTTCCTGAGTATGCAAAAAAAGTTACAATACGAAATTTGCTTCAAAATTCATCAGGGCTACCTAAATATGAAAGTTTATGGCCGAAAAATGGAACGACTCTTCATGATGAAGATGTTTATGAGTTGATAAAAAAGAATGATAAACTTTTATTTCAGCCAGGATTCAGGGTTGATGGTGATAACGACACTAATTTTGCAATACTTGCATTGGTTATTGAGAAAATCTCCGGAATGAAATATCAGGATTTTATGGCTGAAAATATATTTAAGCCGCTTCGAATGGATAATACAGTAGCTTATGTTGAGGGGTATAACTCAGTGCCTGAAAGGGCGTATGGTTCAGTTTTAAAGAATGATAAATTTGTTGTAGAAGATCAGTATGCCTACAGTGCAGTATTGGGAGACGGTGGCATATATTCAAATGTTCGGGACTTGTATCTCTGGAACAAGGCGTTAGAAAATAATGAATTAGTGAGCGCTGAAACTATGAAAGAAGCTATGAAAACTAACAAGGGAATTAGTGAGGAAGACTATAGTGGATCCTATTATAGCTGTGGGTGGTATATGGAGGAATTGTATGGACATAAGACGAACTTCACACCGGGAGGAACAATTGGATTCTACAACATGTTTCTTCGCCTTCCAGATGAAAAAGGGTGTGTAATTATTCTTACTAATTATGATAAGCGTTGGGGTATATTAGAAGACGCCAAAAAGCTGGCTGCTTCAATAATATAATTTGCAGTAGAGAGGGTATAATCTCTCTCCATTTTAATTATAACACAAGGAAAGTGGAGAATATAGACTTATAATACTTGGCATATGCAAGTATACTAATATGTGACTAATTAATTTGGAGGTAAGATTAGATGAATATAAAATTTGATCCTAATAACATTGTTATTAAACTCTGTGTAATGGGGATGAGTTTAGAAGATAGTGGGAACGTAGAAGAAGCAAACATGATGTTTCATAAAGCATGGGATGAAGCAACAGATGACTATGAAAAATTTATTGCAGCTTATCATTTAGCTAGTCAACAAAAGGATATTACAGACAAATTGAAATGGATGGAAATATCTTTACAGTGTGCGCTAAATATAAATGATGATAATGTAAAGAGTGCATACTCCACGTTATATGTAAACATTTCCAAATGCTATGAGGAGCTGCATGACTTAGATAATGCAAAAAGAAATTATGAATTATCTGAATTATATAAGGGTGAACCTTCTGATAAAGGACCATTTTATCATGGTACTAAGGCAGATTTAAAGGTTGGTGATTTACTGACAGCGGGTGAAATTTCAAATTACAAGCCTGAACTTCAAATGAATCACATTTATTTCACTGCTAATACCAATGGCGCCGGACTTGCAGCGGCATTAGCAAAAGGGGAAGGAAGGGAACGCGTTTATATAATTGAACCAACAGGTGAATTTGAAAACGACCCTAATGTTACTGACAAAAAATTTCCAGGTAACTTAACACGTTCTTATCGCTCAAAAGAACCTTTAAGAATTATTGGTGAGGAAACAGATTGGACAAAACTGACAACTATGGAACTAAGCAAATGGCGTGAAAATTTAGCAAAAAACAAGGGCGAAATTATCAACTGAATATGTTAAGTATGGCTGGGGGAAAATAGCAACTATAATCGGTTGCTATTTTTAATTTAGCACGGCAGGCGTGAGGGCATTGTTTTGAAGTCAAGTCTTTGGCAAAGGATTTAAAGATATTCATTGACTTTGGACATTATATGTATAATAATAAGGTTAATTGTAAATAACTTAATTACGATTAACCTTATTGTTATCAAGTAAGAGGTGTAAAAATGTTTATTGGAAGAGAGAATGAATTAGAGACTTTAAATAAATTATATGACAAAAATACCTTTGAATTTGTTGTCCTTTATGGAAGAAGACGTGTTGGCAAGACAACTTTGATTAACGAGTTTATAAAAGATAAGAAAGCTATCTTTTATTCTGGTTTAGAGTCTAATGAAAAACAGAATTTAGAACTGTTCAGCAGTAGTATTATGTCGGCTTTGACTGGGACAGAAACCAACTCTGTATTTAAAGATTTTAATGATGCACTTGAACAAGTTTATAGAATGGCAAAGGATGAAAGAATTATATTGGTTATTGATGAATATCCATATCTTGCAAATTGTTATAATGGAATATCATCTTTGCTTGCTAAATTTATTGATCATAAATTTTTAAACTCCAAGTTATATTTAATACTCTGCGGCTCATCTCTATCTTTTATGGAAAATCAGGTGCTTGGATATCAAAGTCCGTTGTATGGTAGGCGCACAGCTCAGATGAAGATTAAACCGTTTACTTTTTCAGAATGCACCAAGTATTATAGTAATTTTAACATGCAGGATTTAGCTTTAGCGTATGGTGTTACAGGTGGAATCCCTTTATATATGTCAAAGATAGATGATAAAAAGTCAATGGAAGATAATATCAAGGATAATTTCTTTGATATATCAGCGTACTTGTTTGAGGAACCATCAAATTTAATTAAGCAGGAATGTCGTGAACCAATGCAATACAATGCAATCATCAAATCAATTGCTACAGGTTCCAGCAAAATGGGAGAAATCTCGCAGAGCTCAGGACTAAACGATACCAGTGCAGCAAGTAACTATATTACAAAGTTGATGTCACTTGGAATTATTGTTAAAGAGTTTCCATATAAGTCCGAGAGGTCTAAAAAAACAATTTATAAACTTGCAGATAGTATGTTTCAATTTTGGTATAGATTTGTTCCTTCGAATCTTGCACTTATTCAGCAGGGCGCTAAGGATAAAGTTTATAAGAGGGTGGAAAAACAGGTTACAGCCTATATGGGATTTGTATTTGAAGAAATCTGCAAGCAGTATCTATGGCAGGAAAATCTAGAAGGAAGATTACCAATAGATTTTACTGACATGGGACGCTGGTGGGGTAATGATAAAACAAGACATTCTGAAACCGAAATAGATATCATGGCAGACAATGATGATAATGAAGCAATTTTTGCAGAGTGTAAATGGACAAATGAAGCAGTTGGTGAAGCTGAGTTGAAAGAATTACAGCACCAGAGCACGTTGTTTCATTATAATAAAAATGTATTGATACTATTTTCTAGAAGTGGGTTTACTAAAGGCTGCATAGAATTGGCAAATAGTATGGAAGATGTAATGTTGATTAACTTTGAAGATATGAAGTGGAAATAAATAAGAAAGGTGATATAATATAAACATTATAAATACCTAGGGGGTACTGTATTGATAATTTATCATGGAAGCGATATAGTTGTAAAAGAACCTAAAATTCTAGAGAGCAATAGACTCCTTGATTTTGGAATAGGTTTTTATACAACTTCAAATCGTGAACAAGCGCTACGTTGGGCAAAAAAAGTAAGTGATAGGAATGGTTCTGATAGAATTATTTTATCCAAATACAAATTTAATTATGATAAGGCAAAGAAGGACCTAATTATATTAGAATTTAGCGAACCTGATGAAAAGTGGTTGGATTTTGTTTTGGAAAACAGAACTAATAAGGATTTTAATCAAGAATATGATATTGTAATAGGTCCAGTAGCAGATGATAACGTCTATGCAACTGTAAAATTGTTTGAAGCAGGGATTTTAAATATAGATGAAACGATTAAACGACTCAAAATACAGCAGTTATTTAATCAGATTTTATTTCATACAGAAAGTGCTTTAACATTCTGTGATTTTATAGAGATTGAGGAAGAGGAAGCTTAATATGGATAAAAAACAATTTGATGCTATATTTCCATATGTTTGTACTCCATTAGTTGATAAAATAGCATCAGAATTAAAACTTGATGAGCAAGATGCTATTATGGATTTATATGAATCAAAGCTATATGCAAATCTTGAAAAAGAAAGTACAAAAGTTTGGCAGTACAGCACAGAAAAACTTTTTGAATTATTTATGCAAGAAAAAACAACTGGTAAAATAATATATCCGGAAGTGTAGGTGATTGAAATGAATGCACAGTTAGAATTTAAGATTTTTTGTTTAGAAAATTACAAACAAGCTAACAATATGAAAGGCAGAGAAACATTTAGATTGTTTCAAAAGTATGGTGTTTTTGATTATTTACAGAAACATTATGATGTGCTACATTCAACTGGTGAAGACTATTTAATTAAAGATATTAACCAGTTTATTCAAGTTAGAAGCTAAAAAAACATTGGCACGAGAATTGGAACCATTACGAATGAATACCCAATGACTATCCTAAAATACTACTGAATTTAGATGAAATAGGTGTAGGTGTAAATTATGAAGGAATACGGCAAATAAACTTAATTGAATGGCTCTTGAATAAATAATCAAAGAATAAATTAAATCTCAGATTGCAGTCTGGGATTTTTATTTTTGTAATGTTTTGAAGTCAAGTCTTTTTATGAAAAAAATATTGGAGTATACTGTCCTATGTGAATTTATGGATGGAGGAAATAGGAAATGATTAAGTGTACACATTGCATGAGGTATTTTGTTATGGACTTGAATTCTGCTGTGGAAAATGGCTATGTGAAATGCCCACACTGCGGGGAAATGGTAAAGCTGTAGAAAAATTATTTGGCAAAGTGGATGAAAGTACTGCTTTAAAATATGTAATTTATAATTATGTGTTTTAAAACAGTACTTTTCAATTGAGGGAACGACATAGCATGTCGAAATGTGTCGAAAAAGAGAAAAGGACAAGAGGGGAAAAAGTAGAATAATGGAAGTATACTTATAATATGGAAGAATTTAAGAACAGGTCTAATTATATGAATTTTAGTCAGATAAAAGATTTTTTGGAAGGAAAATTGAATGATTACAAAAGAAAAAATCAAAAGTATTATAATATTTGGATTAATTATTATAATAGCAATATTTACTCAATATAGTATGCAGACTAATAATATTATAAAAACTACTGCTAAACATACTTTATATAATTTTAGGAATGAAATTATTTCTCTTGACTATGAATTGTCGAAACAGAATAATATAAGTTTAGATGAATTGAAAGATATATTAAAAGAAAGTAGCAAAAGTGGAATTTTGGATTACTCAGCAAGTACTTATTCATATAGTCAACTAAAAAGGCTGGAATATATTGATATTTCATATTTTTATCAGTATATGGGTTTTTTGATAGGAGGTGAATTACCCGAAGAAGAGGCTGAGTTTCATGAAAATAATTTAAAAAAAATTTGTGAATTATGGTGGAATTTTAATGATGGTGATAACCTTTTTTATCCATCAACAGAATTAAAAAATATATGTGAAAAAACAAATGAATATTCTTCAAATGGTATTGATAGAATAAATGAATTTCGAATAAAAAAGTGACTTGAATAAAATCAAAGTTTTTCGTATAGCAATCAATTCTCATGGAGGTAATATAAAATGCCCAGACACGAATTTGGAATTATGCAAAGCAAACCTATAAAGGGAGTACGATTTGATAGATATGAGCCAGAAAAATATAACTGTATTTCTATTAATGATGATTTCATAGAGCCACTCTTGACGGAACTCTTACATATTGATTTTTATTGGCACACGATTGATGTTCCAGGTAAAGGGTTGGCATATTTCGGTATTACTTTAATACCACCGGAATCTCTAGATTCATTGATTAATGTACTTTTTAGATGATACTAATGTTTGGATTAATGCAGTGCCATTAAACGTATTAACAGACAGGTATGATTATAGAATTGTAGATTAACTTATAAAATATATTAATTGAAAAAAGAATGAAACAAACAGTGAACTTTCCATTATGTTTATAACACGCTAATAAACAGCTAATAAAGGTATACTGAAGAGAAGTAAAGGATTCTTGTAGCGGAATATTCCAAAGATAAATTCCAATTTAGTGAGTAATCCACTTTTTAGAATGAGCATAATGCGGTTCATTTTACCAAGATGGATGAGATTTTAGTGATGTTTACACTACGTAATTGAAAGGATAAAATTTGGCTTATGTTAAAATATCCGATTCTGTCGGAATGAAAAAAGTAATGATTTTTGCTGAGGGTACAATTTTAAAACCCAAAGCATGGCTTTACCTATACAACCATAATGGCTATATACCCATCGGAATGGCAGTTGACATTATTAAAGGTTGGCAACAGCAAGGGGCGGATATAATCTACTGCACTTCACGCAGAGGAAAACAGGCAGAAGAAATAGCGGCATTGCTCGTAAAATATGGATTTGTTGGATCAAAGCTTTATTATAGGGAAAAGGGACAAAAGTATAAGGATATTATTGAGGTGGTTCGCCCAGATGTTTTGATTGAAGATGACTGCAAGAGCATTGGTGGCAGTTGGCAGATGTGTATCACTTATGTTCAGCCTCAAATTAAAAAGACAATCAAATCTATTGTTGTGAAAGAATTTAAAGGAATAGATTATTTACCGCATATTGTGCACGAGCTTTGATAAAAACTTACAGCATACCCGCCAACAAATTTGAACTTCAAATAAGGTTTGCTGATAAAAATAATATCGATTTAAATTACCGGATTCCTGAATTGTCTGTGCAAATGATAGGTGATAATTTAAATCGTTATGGTGGGTTTAGAACACTTGAAGGTCAACAATTATGGTTAGGATGTCCTCTTGTTTTACATCGCAGGTGCTTAAATCCAATGTTTGAAATCTCAAATGAAGTTGCTTATAACAGCAGGATGTTTCAAAAAACAATAAAACCAGAATCTGAATCCGGCTTATCGATAGATGAATCATTTTGGTTAGATGTAAAAGGCAAAATGAGAGGGAAAGGCGATCAAAATGTAAATGAACAGAATGAAGCAGCTGTTTTGCTCTTTGAAAAGGCTTTGGAATCTTCGGAAGATTTACCTGACATATATATTATTTCACCATTCAAGAAAGTGGCTTATGAGATAAGGGGCAGAGTCCTTTCGGTTATTAGTAAACATAAATCAGACATTTATGAAACAGTAAAAAAAGAATGGGTAAACACTCATTGCGGAACCATTCATACTTTCCAAGGAAAAGAAGCAAAAGAAGTTATTCTTGTATTAGGCTGTGACTCAGCTATTGGTAGTGGTGCAGCAAAATGGGTGGGTCAAAAACCTAATATTATCAATGTTGCCGTTTCACGAGCGAAATACCGAATATGTATTATAGGGGATTATGACCAGTGGGTAAAAGTCCCTAATGTGAGCATTGCGTGCAAGCATTTAAAACGTGTTTCGCCGAAATGACAATATATTTACTTGGTAAAAAGTTAACTTCCCATGCTGTTTAATTTGATAAAAAAGAATTCTTGGGTGATACAAGAAAAGTAATAAATTTAAAATGATTAGATAATATACATCTCGAATCAGTCAATAATTTTGTAGGAGAGAGTAAATGAAATATAAGTGTCCTTGTTGTGGATATTACACTTTTGATGAAAAGCCGAATGGCAGCTATGATATTTGTGAAGTTTGTTTCTGGGAAGATGACCCGATTCAACTTAACGCCCCAACTTATAAAGATGGTGCCAATCATGTTAGTTTGTTACAAGCAAAATTTAACTTTATAGAATTTGGTGCATGTGAGAGCACAATGCTTTGTCACGTAAGGAAACCAACCAAAGAAGAGTTGTCTGGGATTGATTAAATACGATTAATTAAAAAACCAAGCTTGCCAAATTTCAATTTCCTAATTAGTTTTAACTTTCTCATTATTACGTTTAACTGATGCAACTAAAAAATAGAAAAGTTGTATATAAAAAAATATTAATAAAGGTATATAAAAATGAAAACAATTTTAAGCAGAGATAAATTGCCTGAAGTATTATTTAGTAATATTTTCCTGATACTGTAGCCCCAGTAATAAAAATGATAAATGAAACGGCATTTTATCCGGGGGGCAGAGGTTTATGGTTATATGATAAAACGGATGTATTCCCTAAAATTCTCGTATTAGGGCAAGATTTTTCTACAGAGAAATATTACTATGATTTTTTAAATAAAAGGAAGAAAGATACGGATTCACCAACATGGAAGAATTTAATTAAACTATTTAATGAAGCTAGTATTAATATGCAAAATTGCTTTTTTTCTAATGTATTTATGGGATTAAGAAAAACAGATTCAATGACAGGTAAATTTCCTGGATTAAAAGATCAAGAGTTTAAAAAGAGAAATATTGAATACCTAAAATATCAAATTGAAATTATAAAACCTAGACTAATAATTACTCTAGGCAAATTTGCAGCAGAGCTCTTATCGAGTGCAGCTAATAAGGGGTTAGAAAACTGGTCTCATTTTAAAGCACTTAGATTAGAAGAAAACGCCTTAAAATATAACGTTATATTTGGCGAACATAGTTGTACATGTTTAGCAATTAACCATCCATCCATGAGGCATTTAAATATAAAAAGATGCAAATACAAAGATTGTGTGGGAAATGATGCAGAAATAATGATGCTAAAAGATGCGGTCATAGGGTCTGAAAGAGGAATATTATAAACCTGTTGAATATAGATAACGGTAAGAAAGGGAAAAGTGATGCCTACAAAATATGCAGCATTGACGCAGTATTTGAGAAATTGTCCGGATGATATCTGTAAGCTGACATTTGATGAGATTGAGGAAATATTGGGATTTGAGTTACCAGAAGTGGTATTTAGGCATAGTTCTACATTTTGGAATAACGGAAATCAACATTATGCTTTCCATTGGTTACAATCATACAGGGTTGTTTCACAGTACAATATGCATGAGCGCTATGTAATTTTTGTTCGCAATAAGGAAAAAGCACAGCAAATTATTGAAAAGAGTGGCAACAAAGGTTGCACAAGTAAAACATCTAGAGAAATATTCAAATGCAATACTGAGAACAAAGAAGGAGAGGTCTTCTGTGAGCAATTGATTGGAGCAGGACAGACATATCTCAAGGATTTAAGCGTAGACAAGCACGATCGTTATTTGTCATGGGAGCATTGTTATGGGTTCTTTCAAAAGAATAGGCAAAACCACAGTCCAGATGTACTTGATCACATGTGTTTGCATCTAGCATGGTATCTTGCAAGCTGGGGAATGTTACGTGGAGGTGCATTCTTATTACAGAAGGACTACTTGGTACATATGCCTATTGTTGAATTGCTCACTTCAGATGAATATGCTGAACTGTACGAGCTTGATGTCAAGAGTATGTTAAATAACAAAGTTACTGAGAAGATAGAAAAACTTGCCAATGATATTACAGAAGTATACCGTTTGGAAACCATCACCGAAGAACTTAAAGAAGGAAAAACTGCAACTGACACACTGGTTACCAAGATTCTGCTTGGGACAATCGGCTGCGTTCCGGCATACGATCGTTACTTTAAGAAAGGATTGTCTCTAAGTGGCATTGCAATGCAAAGGTTTAGTGCGAGATCATTATCCTCGTTGGTAGAGTACTATGTTAAAAACGAAAAAGCGTTTGAGGATCTTCGAAAGGGGGCTAGCATTGGATGCATAGATTATACACCAATGAAGGTTCTTGACATGTGTTTTTGGCAATTTGGTTACGACATGGGAATTACTCCAAAAGAGTAAAATGATATGCAGACATACTTTCCCATTATGTTTATGAAGTAAATAATAGTACATAGGTATTTATGAAGCTATAGTGGAGGTCAATTATATAAATTCTAAATGAGGAGGTGAGTAGAAATGAATTTCTTGTACGAAAGTTTTTCTAATGCCGTACGCAAAATTGGTATGCAGTTGATAAATAAACCGATTTTGTATAATGCTCCAATTGGTATTCGTTTTGAAATCGGCGGTGATGAGAGCGTCTACATTGATAATTTACCTGCTGATAAAAATCTATATAATTTGGAATATGTTAATGCCGCAGTTAACCGGGCAATAAGTATCTATTTGAGTCTTCCACATCCCCCCAATATACTACGAATAGATACATATCCTGATGAAGAATATGATTTACAAGAAGACACATTAGAAAAATTGATTGGTCTAGGATTACCTCATCCTGATGAGCAGAAAATGGTTTTTCTTCATCAGGAGAATGAATATGATTCCATAAACCAATTACAATCATATTGGAGTGCCAAAGAGCCATTTTGTTACCAACCATTGTTAAAAGAAATTATTGTTGGAGATATCGGTGGCAGTATTTCCGAGTTGGTTTCAAACGTATATTTTGTTAATTCTGATGATTGTGTCCTGTTTCATCTTTACGATGACAGAGGTGCAGACTTGGCTGCAGCTGATAAAGAATTGTTGCGTCCAATCTATGAGAAATATAATGCGTGGATATTGGATTATGATAGAGAACAAATAAGCAAGATATTCGATAAATGCACGTAGTTTTTATCAATACAATTTTCAATTTGCAGGGGAGTTGAGCTTCCCATCATGTTTATAATAGACAAGCCAATTTGAATTCGTGGAGGGTTAATGAAGAAAAAAATTATAACTGTTGGATGTGTTTTTTGTTGCGTTGTTATGATATTATATTTACTATATAGTACATTCAAGCCAGGATATGTATATGAAAATTCAACATGGAATTATGTCTCCTATGACGAAGGTGTTGGTAGAAGAGTTGAGCCAATCAATGTAAATAAAGATGAATTCAAGGTTTTAAACTACCCTGATTTTGCAAGAGATGATCAAAGCGTATATTTTACATATGAAAAGATAGAAGGGTCTGATCCAGATAGCTTTCAGATTATTAATAACAACGGCCGATATCGTTATGCAAAGGACAAGAATAATGTATATGTTTATGCAAGTGATGGCAGTTATTTATATAAGGTAATAAACGCTGATCCAAATAGTTTTGAAGTCTTAGAGTTCCCGTATTCAAAAGATAAAGACGATGCTTTTTGTGGGTGCTTACCGTTATTTGTAGATGATGTTAATAAATTTGAAGTCCTTGAGTTTACAGATTGTGCAATAATGTCTTCAGCCGGTAGCTTCTTAGGCACTGAATGTGATTCCATAGATAAGTATTCAGAGTATGAGCGTAATATGCATGAGTATAATCATAGAATCTATGGTTTTATTACTGATAGAGTCTTCTACTCTGAAGAAGGAAAAGCCAAAACTGATAAACTTACTTATGAGGGATACAAATTAGTAGAAGATAAAAGATAGAACACAAGATAAACAAAAGAGAAAGGCTAACACATTATGAACATATGGATAGTAGCGGGTTCTTTAATAATTACTACGCTTATTTTGTATTTTGCCTATACCTTATTTAAAAAGCTGGGTAACAGGTTAAGAAATACAAATAATTTAACAGCACAGCATCTGAGTATAGCCTTTGCTGTTTTTGTAATTTCATTTTTAACTCTTCTTATATGCAAAATACTAAGTATTTACAACGTTGAACCAATAAAGACTATAGTGGGTAGTGGAATACATATCCCTCTTCTAATGCTACTATTCAATAAGGTGTTTACAATAATATATAAAAGGGTTTTCAAATTAGATATAGAACCAAAGTTTTTTTCGATAGTAACTATTTGCTATATAATTAGTTGTATTTTTCTCATGCTACTATGTATTCTATATCTACAGGATTGGTCAATGTTTTTTCTGTTTGTTACTATGCTACTAGGTAAATTTATATGGTTCGATGGGGTTAATATTGGTCTTAATAAAGAGGACTTTAAAGATTTTCTTTCGCAGAAATTTCTTCTGTTTCTCATTGCCTTTTGTTTGATATTTATAGCTATACTATGTTTTGCGGAGACGTATGGATATATTAATGTAGTTTCAATATTTATTGGTATGGATTTTGGAATGGCGCTAGCTGGTATTATTATTGTTACTAAAGAAATTAAAGGCGTAAAGAAACATATTGATCTAAATATAGAAACTCCAATTGACAACTAAGTCAACTTCTTGTAATGATTGAACTGGGTAATTTGAAAGAAAATACCAAATTGCCATTATATTTAAGATGGATATGTTATTGTAACTTTTAATGATAATAAAAAGTGGATTGCCTCATTTTTTACATACCGTAATATTGGTACGCTCGTACAGAAAAATAAACAGACAGGTGAAAACATAAACGGAAAATATTTTTGGAGCAGTGATATGCTACTTGTTGATGAAATTAGCAGAAAACGTATAGAGGAAATTATAGAATATTTATTAAATGAGAATGAATTTAGAGAGATTTTTCGTGAATTTTGTTGAGTATTTACTGTTGAGTTAGTGTTGCTTTGGATCTGCAATCATACTTCCCATTATGTTTATGAAATGATTGAAACAATAGAAGCCTAAGACTTAGAAATTTGAATTTATTGAGCGGTTTTGAACCAAGGGTACTTATACTTGTTGAAGAAAGGATTTTTATATGTTTACTAATAAACTTGATATAATCGAAAAATATGAACCGGCAAGCCAAGATTCTATAGTGGCGGCTGAAAAAGAAATCGAGCAAAGAATTCCCCAAATATATCAGGAATTTCTAAATATAATGAATGGCGCTTGTCTGAATCTATGTATTTTATATGGGACAGATGACCTTGTTGAAATGTATAAATGTAATGAGTTTTCGGAATATGCCCCCGAATATATAAGCATCGGCAACGACAACGGTGATTGTGAACTAATTATAAAAGCGGAGCCAGATGCAGTTTTTTGTGGATGGTTAGATGCGGGAGCAATCGGAAGTGCCGAGCCAGAAGTATGGTTTGATTTTACGGAATGGGTGGAAAAAGGATGTCCTATGGATGATAAAGAATTATAAACATGATAGGAACACTACAAATTCCAAATTGTAGAGATAGATAACTTCCCATTATGTTTAGCAAATATAGTCTTTATTAAAAAGTGAGAGGGAGATATTTCAAATGGAAAATAAGGGAGTTAGTTTTCAAATCCCAAATGAATACGGCAATTACCTTTCGTATTTATTAGAGCCACTGCCATATAGTGACTATCAGTGGTTAATTGATTACAATGAGATACATCTATTACATGGTAACGAATTAATTGATAAGCCTTTGTTTAACGATAATCTATTAACTGGAAATGAATTATATAATATTGCAAAAGATAATAGGTATTATATGATTTTTGTTACCTTAATGGCTTTTAATAAAGGGGAGAATATTCAACGTATATCAAATTACAAAGAATTCATAGAGAGCGACTGCAAAATATTTCTTACAGTATATGATTGTTCTGGTGTCATTTTTTTGAGTAAAGATGTTCAATTAATATCGATGATGTACAGTTATGCTCAGTCAAAAGGATATGAAGATGTAAATTATATTAGTGAAAAAGAATTAATTGAAGGAATCTGTAGATTGTCATGATCTGAAATTAACTTACAGAATCAACTTCCCATTATGTTTATGCTGGACTAGTCTATTACATAGATAACATGAAATTCTTTGTTTAAGCATAGTTAAACTAAAGAAAATTTATATTATGTGAGGTGCTATTATGATTAAAAATAATTCAGAAGTTGATAATTATATCTCTGCGCTTCCAGAGGTTGAAAGAGATTGGATGATTTATTTTATCAACTATATGCGAGAAAACCATTCAGAATTAGAAGAAGTTATTTCATTCAAAATGCCAACATATAAACTTGGCAGTGGTAAACTCAGAAATTATATTGCATTTTCACCTGCTAAAAATCATTTTTCCATGCACTCAATGGATTTCGAATATATTGCTATGTTAAAAGAAGAACTTTCAAATCCAGGAAAAGGCAAGGGATGTGTAAATGTAAACTATTCAAAAAAAGATGAAAGAAAAATATTGATTAAAGGAATTGAAGATATAATAAAGCGCAAGAAGTTAGCGACATACGGAAATTGAGCATTAGCTGTAGCTGATTGAATTTCTTCTAATGTTTAAGATGGTCAGCTCATTACTTATATTACAGGGAGGTACTATGAATGAATAAGATTACTTGTATTTGTTTAGGTGTAAGAAACATGGGAAAAGCTATTCAGTTTTACAGGGATAGGTTAGGGTTTCAAACAGAGGAAAAGGACAATAGCCCCAAGGTTGTATTCTTTAATACACCCGGCACAAAGTTTGAGCTCTTCCCCTTGGATTTACTAGCGGAAGATATTAGTAAAGAAGCCCCACCGAAAATATCCAGCGGCTTTGGTGGAATCACATTAACCTATAATGTTGAACACAAAGAAGACGTTGAAAAAGTAATTGAAGTGGCCAGAAACGCAGGAGCTAAAATCGTCAAAGAACCGCAGGAGGTTTTTTGGGGTGGATACCACGCATATTTTTCTGACTTGGATGGTTATTATTGGGAAGTTGCTTGGGGGCCTGATTTTAAGTTCGATGATAACGGTATGTTGATATTTTAGCAAAGCTGCAATTCTATTGTTAACCTCAATTGCTTGTTAAGCTAAAATAGGGTAGCTTTTCAGTAGATGTGAGTTGCACATTATGTTTAATTTGATATCTAACAAAGACAATCACTATATTTCCAGAGGGAGGACTATTTCAAATGTACGAGTTAATTCAAGTTGGCAAAAACAGTTATTATGTTCAAAGTCCTGCAAAGATCGGTATTGTTAAACTCAACGAGACAGATGTATGTCTGATTGACAGTGGAAGTGACAAGGATGCAGGACGAAAGGTCAGGCAGACACTAGAAGCTAACAACTGGCGACTTATTGCAATATATAATACGCATTCCAATGCTGATCATATCGGTGGCAATAAATATTTGCAAAATCAAACCGGATGCAAAATTTATGCTCCGGGTATTGACTGTGACTTTACAAATCATCCGCTGTTGGAACCGTCTTTTTTGTATGGTGGATTTCCACCAAAGGACTTGCGGCACAAGTTCCTGATGGCTCAGGAAAGCAATGCAGAATATCTTACGGAGAATGTGCTTCCAGAGGGTATGAGTGTTCTGCATCTTCCCGGCCATTTTTTTGATATGGTGGGCTTCAGGGATGCGGATAATGTGGTTTATCTGGCAGACTGTTTGTCAAGTGAAGAAACGCTGCAAAAATACCAAATAGGATTTATTTACGATGTTGCAGCATATCTTGAGACACTACAAATGGTAAAAACATTAAACGCAGCGATTTTCGTTCCTGCCCATGCAGAAGCAACAGAGAATATTGCTCCACTCGCTCAAATTAACATTGATAAAGTTCATGATATAGCGAATAAGATACTGGAAATATGCCAAGAACCGATTCAGTTTGAAAAGGTCTTACAGATACTTTTTAACGAATATAATCTTACAATGAATTTCGAACAATATGTATTAGTTGGCAGCACCGTGCGTTCTTATCTTTCATGGTTAAGAGATACCGAACGAATAGAAGTGCTTTTTAAAGCTGGACAATTACTTTGGAAAACCATTCAATAGGCCTGACTATTTATAAGACGCAAATAATAATTAAAGAAGAATAATAATATTGAGAGGACTATATTGAAGATGAATAAGGAAGATACTTGTGCACTATTAGATTCATATCATATTGCTTATGAGCCGTATGAACATGATGCAGCATATACCATTGAAGATTTAGATGAAATGAATATTCCACATAAAGAATGGATTGTCAAGAATCTGTTTTTGCGGGACGATAAAAAAAGAAATTACTATCTTGTTACCATCCCAGGTTATAAAACAATCGACCTAAAAAGGCTCAGTGAAAAAATCCCAAGCCGTAATCTGAGTTTTGCCAATGAAGATTCCCTTTTTGAACTGTTGGCATTGAAAAAGGGACATGTAACACCTTTTGGAATATTAAATAATACACAGAAAAATGTCATTGTAGTATTCGATAAGGTCTTACAAGGACAGAAGATTGGTATTCATCCCATGGAAAATACTGCAACTGTATTTCTTGATTTTGAAAATGTTGTAAAGCTGATTGAGGAGCACGGAAATCCTGTTGTTATGTGCGATATTGATTAGCATTGATAAATTGCGCAGGCCAGCAATTATCCATATTTGAACCTAAGACGATTTGAACTTCGCATAATGTTTATGATAGGTAGCCGTAAATCAATTTGAATTACGTGGGCATTTATTTTGCAGAGCAGAAAGAAGGTGTGACAATGAAAAAAGATAAAGGCTTTGAAATCTGTTATTGGAATTTAAGTTACAGAAGAAAATTTATTAGAACCTTATGGATAACTCCATTTACTATCTTTGCGTGCTTGTTGGTTTGGCATGTTTATCATTCCAAAATATTAACTGTTGGATACTCTATAATAATAACTGTAGTTGGAGTTATTCAAGCGATATATACATATAGAAAATGGAAAAATGAGTTGCTGGAATGAGCTAATTGTTGAGTAATGGTAAATATTTACTTATAATTAAAAATTGAATTCAATAATATGAGGTTAGTAGCTATGAAAGAAATTATATTTAAACCAAAGTATTCTGTTAGGCTATGGATAAGCTTCTTTAGCCCTGTTGCTCTCAGTATTATTAGTTTATCCATATGTATTACAGATAGATTCACTGATAAAGGTGACGTGTTTGAGCTTATTATTTTATCTATAATCTCTTTTATTACAGTATACTTTTTCTATAGGAATATAGTTTTTCGCAGTATAATCTTTTCATCAAATACAATTAAATTTGAGAGGGTTTTCTTTAAAAGTACAATAAAGAATTATAGTGATTTTGAACATATTAGAAGAGGAATGATTAGTTTTGGGAATATTGGCATTATGCTTTTATATTTAAACAATGCAAATGAAATTTTGAAAATTGCAGATGGCAAAATAAAATCTAGTGAATTTATAGAAAAGCCAAGATCTGAAAAAAATTTGTGCCTTGAAAAGCTTGGGTTAAAAAGTGTTTATATTATTTTTGCTTGCTTAATATTTGCAATGGTTATTTCCCCATTAATGAGATGGCATCTGATTGATACACAATCAGACACCATGATTATCTTTTTTCTATTGTCCTCTGTAATTTTGGTTCTTCTCGTAATGCATGCAAATAAGAAATAAATATAATATTGGTGATAGAATAAATGTGAAGCAATATGTTTTCACTGCATAGGGATAATGAGTGCGTAGTTCTATGTATATAATGAATAATGCCATTGCTAAAGGCAAAAGATTGGAAGGTGCATTTTGGAGATAAAAAATATTTTCGAAAACAAAAAGCAGTTCATGGATTTACTCTTGTTAGCTGATGAACAAGAATCTATGATAGACACTTATTTAGAGCGAGGGGAGCTTTTCGCCTTATATGATAGCGACTTAAAAAGCGTTTGTGTAGTTACATGGGAAAGTGATGATGTATGTGAGCTGAAAAACATAGCTACTTATGAAAAATGGCATGGTAAAGGGTATGGCAGTAAACTTTTGAGTCACATTTTTTCAAACTACAAAGGCAAGTACGAGACTATGCTTGTGGGAACAGGTGACATCCCATGGATATTACGGTTTTATGAAAAAAACGGTTTTAGGGTTTCCCATAGGGTTAAGGACTTTTTCATAGACAATTATGACCACCCAATGTTTGATAACGGTATTCAATTAGTGGATATGGTTTATTTGAGTAAGGCTCTATGACTTGGTCAATTATTAAAATGAAAGAAGGTGTAGCATGAAAACTCTATTTAAGATGGGACAAATGAAACCTGAAAGCGTAGCAAAAGGAATTTTTATTTGTGTAGCAATTATAATAATATATAAAATTCCACTAATTAGTATTTTAATTTCACGAGTAGCAACAATGCCCTCTTTTATAAATATTGTATTATATACTCAATATTATCTAGAAATAATAGGTTCTACTATTATCTATTTAATTTTGCTTAGACTGTTCTGTGAATTGTTATATAATATCCTTTCGGCAGCTCAAGTTATTATTAAAAGAGATGAAAAGTAGTGGGTTGATTTTTGTGCATTAATTATATTTGCCATTATATTGGCTGTATACTGTCTTATAAAATATTAATATAGGGGTTAACCTCATACAGTTTTGCAATGGGGTGGTGTGAAAAAATATAATTGGAGGATAAATAATGTGGAATGAAATTTCTAGTCAAGAGGATGTTAATAATTTATTAGAATTATTTGGATACTTTCATGATGCACCGAATGCTGAAGAATATACGTGATAAAAGCCAAAAAGGCTAAATGGAGAGTAGTTGAAGAATTTATAGGTGAAGATGATGCTTTTATATATTCAAAAGAGATATGCTAATATAAAGCAGAATTTAAAACTTTCCATTATGTTTAAATTACTTATTTAACAAGTACAGAATTATAAAGTATCATACATAAAGAGGAACATATAATGACAACAGTTAAGGATGTAATATTACAGACTGATTTTAAAACAGTATCTGATGAGTTCTTAATTCATCATGGTGATAAACATATTGAAAAAATTAAAGGAATATATTCTAAATTATGTAATGCAGAAAGTAAAACAAATAGAAGTAATATGATAATCTTTATAAGAGCCATAAAAGAAAATGACCAGGGTGATGAGGATATCGTTATAAATGATTTTGATATTAATGATAATACATTAATGTTTGATATATGTGGCAAAGATGATGAATATGATGGATTGTATTCTATAGGAGCTTCGGAATATAATGAATTATTGGGTTACTATGTGGATCCACTAACATTTGATAGATTTTCCTGTTCTCAAATAATTGCTCATGTAATATGGGACCTTTATTGGTGAAATTATTTAGTAAACTTCCCAATATGTTTATGATGGACTAGTCTTTTACATAGATAACGAGAAGTTCAGTTAAATAAGCAATAAGCAAGCTACTATTGTACTGTTAAAATAATTTGTAGAAAGAAATTATTATGTTGAAAAAAGTTAATAAAAGATTTTTAAATAAATATCTTATCATTATTGTTACTTTAATCGTTACTGTATCTGCTATAGGATTTAGTATTTATCAAAATATCTTTTATATTAGTATTGATAATATACCAAAAGGCGAGTTTGTAAAAGAAGTAACTTCTCCAAATGGACAATATAGTATTAATATCTATCTTGTAAATGGAGGAGCTACAGTAGATTATGCTATTAGAGGAGAGCTAGTATATATAAAGGAAAAAAGAAAAAGTCAAAATATATATTGGAATTACAATGAATCCTCGGCGGAGGTTAACTGGATAGATGATAATAATGTTTGGATTAATGCAGTGCCATTAAACGTATTAACAGACAGGTATGATTATAGACTTGTAGATTAACTTATAAAATATATTAATTGAAAAAAGAATGAAACCTTGAAGTAGTTAAAAAAATCGGAATACAATTTGAAAAGGAAGAGATTTCAGATGAAAAAGAGATAGAAAAAATGTCAGGATATAATAATGCTATTGTATCAGTATTAAAACTTATAAATCCAATTTATGAATATAATTTGGATTAAAAATACAGAAAGCTAAATTGGGATTTGATTTCCACTTCATTAAATGAAAAAGCTTATTTTAAAGGTTTTGTTGCTTATCTGCCTGGAATAAGTATAAGATATTAAGGGGATATATGAAGAGCAAGCAGTATGAATTTTGGGTTGAAGTAGAGCACTTATTTACTGTTGAGTTAGTGTTGCTTTTGATCTGCAATCATACTTCCCATTATGTTTATTAAAAAGTCATAATAAAGATAAAATGAAAAAACAAAATTATTTATATTTGGAGAAGATTAAACTATGATATATAATGTTATATTTTCCCTTGCAACGAATGATGACATTGAAGATTTAATAGAAATTCAAAATAAGGCATTTTATGATGATTACATCAAGTACGGAGAATGCCCTGGGTATGGGCGTACATATGAAAGCATGAAACTCTCTGTTGAAAATTGTGCTGTCTACAAAATAATGGTTGATGAGATTCTTGTAGGGAATATTATAGTGCGAGATAATCACGATGGTACATATTTTCTAGGAGGACTCTGTGTGATACCTGCATACGAAAATAACGGTATTGGACAGGTAGCAATGAAATTTCTTGACAGGCAGTTTAAAGGCGCACATCATTGGTCACTGGAAACTCCAGCTGATAAAGAGCGGAATCATTATTTTTATAAAAAATGCGGATTTCATATTACAAAGGAATATAAGGTTAGCACGGTCAATATTGTATTATTTGAAAAGAGTGTAACCGTTTAAAATTATGGAGATAATCAGCAGTTTAAAGGGATTTCTGAAATTCCATTATATTTATATTTTCGCATTAGGAATTAGGTGATAAAAACACCAATATATTAAATATGCTAGGAGGCGAGAAAATATGGGCGCGGTATTCTTTATGATGATTATGGCGGTTTTGTTTTGCATTGCCATGGTTTTCATAATTATAAGCACGGTATTTTTGATAATTCATAGAGTAAGGAAGCAAAAAGGCAATTTTGTAAAAAAAAGATGGTTTATCATCCCTATGGTAATATTGGTTTTCAACATTTTAGTTGCATGTATACCGATTGGCTACATTGTTTTTTTACGTACTGCAAACAGTAGCCAGACTACTGATATTGTCTATGCTGAATCGGGAAAAGCACTTTATTGGCCGATGGGTGAATACGAATCAGCCACAAATTGGTTTGAGATGGATGGAAAGAAATACGTTCAGTTTCGCGAGGGATTCTCGGAAGAACCATTTTTCCTCTGCTCAACCGAAGTTAAACGTGGTGAACCAGTTGCAAATATCAGCTATGATTCGCTAAACAGCAATGCCTTTAACGATGCTATGACATTTTTGCTGACAGGTAGTTCAAGAGAAAAGCTCAGCATGTCGACAATATACCCAATTATTAACGAAAATGGCTTCGAGTTTTACGAAGTGAGCGGTAATGATGTTTTTTGTGCGGAATCCAAGCTTAATTCAATTAAAGCCTATTATGCGGATATCGCCAATTACGAGACAAAAAAACTCACCTGCGAATATAGTGTTTATACGGGAGAAGAAGGCAATGGCCAGCGTCGCGATACGCCGTATATTAATATTGAACAAGATGTCAATGTTAATCCTGAAGTGTTCATTGAGTTGGAGCAAGCACTGGATTCTGGACAAGATTTAACGCGTGTTGAAATTCCACAGAAATATATTGAACTCGACGAGGCAGCACAACCCGGCACCCCTATTTTCGGCTATGATGAACGCGAATTGCTCGCATACAGCAAAGACCACATGGCATACAGACATGTCTATCTAGTATTAATTGATGGTCAGGTGTATGTAGAACAAGGCTCGAGCGGCAAATATATAACTGGTTATTCGCTGCCTGATGAAATGAATCAATATATTATAACTACTGTTTTTGTTAATTGATTTTATCTTTTATCTATCAATATCAATTATATACAGTTATGCTCTGTCTAAAGGATATGAAAATGTAAATTATATTAGTGAAAAAGAATTAGTTGAAGGAATCTGTAGATTGTCATAATCTGAAATCAACTTACAAAATTAGCTTCCCATTATATTTAAGATGGACAGGTATATAACAAAAAGAGAATGACCAGGGTATATAAACTAAGAAATAGATAAAAAAATCGTTACAAAAGATGCAACGAAATAAATAAAATATGTTTGAAATTACTATTATATTACCACAAAATCACTGAAAAATCAAGCCTTGTAAGCAAATTAATAGACATATATAATTGGGCTTATTAAAAAAATGAGGTGATTGAGATGGAAGGGAAAAGTATAACGGCACGGGTATGTGCATTTTTAAGAGCATATCATAGCGAAAATAACAATGTGAAAATTTTTGATGACAACATAGCAAGGCTACTTTTAACGGAAGAGGAATATAGGACAATATCAAAAAATCTGTCAGATGGTATTAAATATTTTAATCCATCATTCGTTGGAAATGATAAAGAAGCATTAAGATGGATCGTTGATAACCAATTATCTCCTACTCCATTAGGAAGAGCAATTTTTATGGAAAAATCACTGGAAATAGCAGTACAACATGGGGCGATGCAATATCTGATTCTTGCAGCTGGTTATGATACATTTGCTTATCGTCAGCCTGATTGGGCTGAAAAATTACAGATTTTTGAAATAGATCATCCAGCTACGGCAAGTGATAAGAAGGAACGGTTAAAAAAATCAGGTGTTAATATAGCTGATAATGTTCATTTTATTGAAGCAGATTTCGTAACAACAAAATGGGAAAAGCCATTAATTGAAAACATAAACTTTGATGAGAACAAAATAAGCTTTTGCAGTTTGCTTGGTATGACATATTATTTGTCCAATCAATCATTTAAAAATCTGATTTCTATTATTGCTTCCATAATCACGATTAATAGTTCGATTGTCTTTGATTATCCAAATGAAAATTACTTTAGTGCAGGAGTAGGGAATAAGCATTCGGAACTAACAGAAGCAGCAAATGAAAAAATGCTTGCATGTTATTCCTATAGTGAGATGGAAAAAGTTTTATCAGATTATGGTTTCTTGATTTTTGAACATTTAACTCCAAGTCAAATAACAGACCAGTATTTTAGCACGTATAACAAGGCAAATCCAATGAATCTAATGACAGCACCTAAAAATGTTAATTATTGTTTAGCGGTAAAAAAATGAACAAGAAAAGTATGCCAAAATAAAGAGATTCGCTATCTATGGGGAATACATAAATCACAAGCTTTGCTATAATTTCATTTGTTAAAGGAGGTGGCTAATATGGATCAGAGACGAATAGGAAAATTCATAGCAGAGTTGAGAAACGAGAAAGGGATGACCCAAACAGAACTTGGTGAAAGAATCGGAGTTACAAATAAAACAGTTTCCCGTTGGGAAAACGGAAATTATATGCCAGATATATCAGTTATTACAACGCTATGCACAGAATTGGATGTAAGCGCAAATGAACTGTTATGTGCCCAACGTATAAATGATTTAGAATTTAAAATAAAGGCTGATGATAATTTAATGGAAACACTTAACCATATTAAAAATATTAAACATGAAAAGTCAATTATTGATTTTTTTACTGGTGCGGGCACTGGCATTGTAGTTTCGTGCTTATTTTCACCTTATTCTATTAGAAGAATGGTTGCTATACTTGTTGGAGTTGCAATGATTGGGATAGGATGGTATAGAAAATCAAAATATGACAAAATGATTCTTCAATATTTAGGGGAATGTAATAAGGAGAACTAATCTTACGTAGAACAGATAAAGCAAGTATTATCAGCTTTTGTAAAAAATCAATATCAGGCATTATATTTTAGCACGGTGTATTTTGAAAAACCTATTGATAATGAAATGTAAAAGTAGTAAATTATATATAATCTGGTTATATAATAACTAGGTTATATATAATTAAACCATTATCGAAAGGTGATATGTATGGATAAAAAAGCTGATATAGAATATATACATTTAGTTGGAGCAAGAGAAAAAAATCTTAAAAATATTGAAGTGAAAATTCCCAAGAAAATGATAACTGTTTTTACTGGAGTTTCTGGTTCGGGAAAATCATCTCTGGTATTTGATACAATAGCAGCAGAATCGCAAAGACAGTTAAACGAAACTTACTCAAGTTTTATACGTCATCGTTTACCACATTATGGACAACCAAATGTGGATACTATTGAAAACTTATCAGTGGCAATTATTATTGATCAAAAGCGTATTGGTGGAAATGCAAGATCAACAGTTGGAACAATCACAGATATATATTCTTTATTACGATTACTATTTTCTCGTATAGGAAAACCTTTTATTGGCTATTCTGATGTCTTTTCCTTCAATAATCCACAAGGGATGTGTCCTAAGTGTGAAGGGCTTGGAAAGATTGATATGATAAGCATTGATCGGTTACTAGATAGAAACAGATCGCTGAATGATGGAGCTATTTTATTTCCTACATTTGAACCAGGAGGATGGCGAATAAAAAGATATATTCATTCGGGATTTTTTGATAATGATAAAAAGTTAAAAGACTATACAGAGGAAGAACTAGAAATGCTTTTATACAAATCGGATATTAAAGTAATGACTAGCGATCCGGAATGGCCTAAGACTTCACTGTACGAAGGACTTATCCCTAGAATTGAGAGGAGTTTTCTAAAAAAGGAAGATGGAGAAGCAACAAAATATAAAAAAGAAATATCTAAAATCGTAGGTAAGGAAACATGCCCACTCTGCTATGGGGCTAGATTGTCACAGAGCGTTTTGCAATGTAAAATAAACGGGAACAGTATTGCAGACTGTGTTAAAATGCAAATTACAGATTTATTAGAGTTTATCCAGACAATACATGAGCCAAAAGCAGCTACTATGGTAAAGGCAATTAATGAGCGGTTAAACCACTTAGTTTCCATCGGATTAGGGTATTTAAGCTTGAATAGGGAAACTACAACGCTCTCAGGAGGAGAATCGCAACGTATAAAAATGGTCAGGCAATTAGGAAGTAGTTTGACAGGTCTTACCTATATCTTTGATGAACCGAGTATTGGATTGCATCCTCATGATGTTGATAAAATTAACACACTTTTGAAACTTTTACGAGATAAAGGAAATACCGTTTTGATAGTAGAACATGATCCTGATGTGATTAAAATTGCAGATTATGTTATTGACATGGGTCCTAAAGCAGGAATCAATGGCGGGAAAATAATGTACCAAGGTTCGTTAGAGGGATTAAAGCATTCAGATACACTGACAGGTTTGTCTTTCAGCAAAAGATTTAGGCTAAAAGAGAACTACAGAACACCAACTGGATATTTATCCATAGAGAATGCTCATTTACATAATCTTAAAAATATTAATGTAAACATTCCAAAAGGAGTAATGACAGTCGTAACAGGTGTAGCGGGCTCGGGTAAAAGTACTTTAATCAATCAGGTTTTGCCCCGAATTTATTCCGATATCAAATTTATAGATCAAAAGCCGATACAGACTTCGAAGCGGTCAAATATTGCCACATTTACTGGTATGTTTGATAGCATAAGGGAACTATTTTCAAAGGAAAATCATGTAAAGTCCGCATTGTTTAGTTTTAACTCACAAGGGGCTTGCCCTAACTGCAAAGGATTAGGAGTAACTTATACGGATTTGGCATTTATGGATACGATAGTAACCGTTTGCGAAGAGTGTCAAGGAAAGCGATTTATGGATGAAGTATTAAATTATAAATTGCGTGGTAAAAGTATCAGTGAAGTTTTAGATATGACAATAGATGAAGCCTTGGATTTTTTCTATGAAACAAATATATTAGTTGTTCTTAAAAAATTGAAGGATGTTGGAATTACTTATATTACATTGGGACAACCATTAAATACACTGTCTGGGGGAGAATTGCAAAGAGTAAAACTTGCTTCAGAATTGGACAACAAGGGAAATGTATATGTATTGGATGAGCCTACCACAGGACTTCATATGTCGGATATTTCACAGCTGCTTAAAGTTTTAAATCGGTTGGTTGATCATGGAAGTACGGTAATCGTAATAGAACACAATCTAGATGTAGTTTGTCAAGCTGACTGGATAATTGATTTAGGTCCACTTGCCGGGCAGCATGGTGGTAATATCATGTTTGAAGGAACAGTAAAAGATTTAGTGAATTGTACGTCCTCTATAACAGGAAAATATCTAAAGAAATATAGGAAGGAAGGTGAATCGCTATGGCTAAAAAAGAATTAGAAGAATATTATATCCCTTTTCAATGCATGATTATCAGTAATATAAATCGATTTAGTATCGAAGGAGTGACTACAGCACAATATACTATTTTGGATATTTTAGATAAGCAAGGTACGAAAACTACAAAGGAATTAACAGAAATTCGTGGAATTTCTCAAGCAGGAATGTCTAAATTGACAAAAAGGCTATTGGAGAAAAACTATATTTCTCAGCAACGGAGAGAAACAGATCGCAGAATTTATGATATTACGCTTACTCAAAGTGGCAAGGATTTTCTTGAAAGATCAGAAAAGTTTAGAAATACAATTATGGATTTGATTGAAGATACTTTATCAGAAGAAGAAGTGGAGTGCTTTGTTAAGCTATGTAAAAAAATTACGGATTCATATGTAGATGAATAATATGGCGTGAAAATAAGGAGAAAAAATGAACGGATTTCTTTTGCTAATTCCATTTATACTGATAAGATTCGGCTTTTTAAGCATATTGAATAGGGAAGGGGTAAAACGCGCGGCTTTCTTCCCGCCGCTAATTGGAAAAGAAAAGATAGCGTACTGGTTTTATCAGATTTCAAGCATTCTGATCTTTGTCTATCCGTTCTTCCTGAAGATTAAGACTGGGCCATATTGGTTTTATGCGGGGTTAGCGACATATGGGTTAGGAGCGTTGCTGTGCCTTGTGTCCGTGTTAAATTTTGCAAAACCTGCAGAGAATGGCATCAATCTTAAAGGATTATACTGGATTTCACGTAACCCAATGTATGTGGCATATTTTATTTATTTTTTAGGCTGTGTACTGCTTACCCAGTCGCTGCCATTATTTGCAATGCTGATGGTCTTTCAAATATCAGCACATTGGATTATCCTGTCTGAAGAAAGATGGTGCATAAAGAAATTTGGGGAAGAGTACAAAGATTATATGAATAAAGTAAGACGTTATGTTTAGGGATTCACCAGTACAATCTTTAAATGAGCAACACGGTAGCTATCAGAGAATTATAAATTTTTCGATTTAGAAGAGTCGAAGGCAAACGGAGGGCATATGGATGGAAATTAGAGAACTGTCATTGGATGAATTTAATGAAGCATTTCGCTTAGCGAGAATGGTCTTTCAGGAATTTGAAGCACCTGATTATTCAGAGGAAGGAATACAAACTTTCTCCAACTTTTTGAACGAACCTAGCTACACCGCAATACTAAAAATATATGGGGCCTTCGATAATAAACAACTCGTAGGGATTCTAGCTACACGTAGCGAAGGTGACCATATTGCTTTATTTTTTGTAGATGGAAAATACCATAGAAGAGGAGTTGGGAGGCAACTGTTTGAGAAAGCCTGTTTGGATAATATGTCTGGCAAAATAACCGTTAATTCTTCACCATATGCCCAAGAAATATATCGTCATTTAGGTTTTACTGAAACGGATAAAGAGCAGATAACAGATGGGCTAAGATATATACCAATGATCTGCATTTTGGAACTGCGTGATCAACATATGATACCGCACAACAGTTAATAATGCTTTAGCTGTAATTAAAGGGGGAAATTATTTGAAAAAAAGATTATTGATATCTATTGCTATTTTAATAGTTATCATTGTGTTAATTGTACTTACCTATATGAATTTTTTTATAATTGGGGAGCCAAGAAGTGAAGGAATATACATTGGTAATATCTCAGTGAGTGATAATTTAATTATAATTAAAGGTGGTACAGAAAGTAGTGCAGAAGCGTATAAAGGATTTGAATATGATATAATAAACAGTAGCTTATATATCAAAATTAAGTATGTACAATTTGCTTCAAGATTTTACACAACAGGGAGCTTTACTATTAATATTAAGGATGAATTAAGCACAATAGATAAAATATATCTTACAGATGGAAGCAAGGATAAGCTTATATGGTCAAATTGAATCGGCTACACAACTTTACAGTAAAATAAAATTTGAATTTTGAATTGGAGGAAAAGAAAATGTTTATAGTGAATTTAACGTATATAAAGCCATTGGAAGAGGTTAAAAAGTATTTGGATGAGCATATCACTTTCTTAAATAAATACTATGAAAGTAATAATTTTATCTGCTCAGGGCCAAAAAACCCTAGAACTGGCGGGGTGATTATATGCAACGCAAAAAATATGGAAGATGTAAACGAAATCATTAGTGAAGATCCATTTAATACAAATGGAATTGCAAATTATGATATATTGGAATTTCACCTTACAAATTATGCAGAAGATTTCAAGGCATTTGTTGAGTAAGTTTTCAATTTGCAGAGTATTCTAATAATGTAATCTTCTAGTTTTTTCAGAAGATGGAGAAAAGAAAATTGGTTGTATAATTAGTATGATGTCCAATAAATAACTCATACTTATCATATTGAAATATCAACAGATTCCAAATAGATTAGGTCTGTTGATATTTTTTTTAGAGAACATTAATCAACGTATAAATTTTATAAATAAGGTAACCGCGTGCTTTACTTTGGATAAAATGAATATCGAAGTTTGACAATTAATTAGTATTGTGATAGATTATAACCATACAGTTAAACCAAATGGTTGAAAATAATTAGGACGGTGATAAATCAAGATGAACGAAAAAGAAGTAAAGAAAGATATATTAAACGCAGCTACAAATGTGTTTATTAATAAAGGTAAGAGCGGAGCTAGAATGCAGGAAATTGCCGACGAAGCGGGAGTCAACAAAATGCTTCTTCATTATTACTTTAAAAGCAAAGACGTATTGTTTCATGAAGTTCTGAAAAACACTTTGACAGAGCTTTATTATTCTGTTTTTAAAATAATCCTTAAAGAAAAGAGCTTTAAAGACAACCTTGCTGTATTTATTGATAAGCATTTTGAATTTTTATATGAAAAAAGAAATATTCTAGGCTTTATTTCATGGGAATTTCGAAACAGTGAAAAAGAAATGAAGGAAATGCTAACAAGTGTATTTGAGAAAATTGGGGATGGTCCTATGAATGTTTTTGGGGATAAGCTGCAGGAGGCCACGAAGAATGGAGAAATAAGGCAAATCAATGTAAAAGATTTCATATTAAACCTTTATAGTTTGAATGCGTTTTTCTTTATTGCTCTTCCTTTTATTCGATTATGTGAAAATACTGATGAAAAGGATTTACAGGAATTATTTGAAAATAGAAAAAAAGAGATATTTCGCTTACTTTGGAATGATATCAAAGCTTAAGTATTACAAATTCAAAAAATGTTCGAATTAAGGAGGGAGATTATGAAGATATTAGCTATAAATTCAAGCTTTAGGGGTGCAAAAGGATTTTCACATTTTTTAATTACTAAAATATTTGAAGGTGCTAAGCAACAAGGGGCAGAATGTGAGGTCATCAATCTTTCAGAATTCAAAATGAATCATTGTATTGACTGCCAGACCTGTCAGCAACCGGAGCACTATCTAAAATGTGTTTTTGATGATAAAGATGATATTACAATGATTTTCAATAAAATGAGAGAAGCAGACATTATCATATATTCAACGCCTGTATATGTTTTTGAAATGTCTAGTTTATTGAAAACGCTATTTGAGAGAAATTACAGTACTGCAAAAATCGCAGAATTCAATTTAACAAAAAGCGGACTGTTTTTTCATCATGTAGATAAGAATATTTGCCAGAAACCTTTTGTTACACTTGTAGTTTGTGACAATTTAGAAAATGAAACACCCAAAAATATAATTTCTTTTTTTAAAACTTATGCAAAATTCATGGATGCTGAAATCGCAGGTATGCTTGTTCGGAAATCAGCAGGAATGTTTGGGTTCAATTGTAAAGAAGAAAATAAAAACCCTGTCGTTTTAAGTGTATATGATTCATACATACAAGCGGGTCGAGAACTTGCTATTTCAGGAAAAATAAGTAAGCAAACGCAGAAAAAAACTAACCAACCAATGATTAGAATACCTTTCTTTGTGAAGATTATGTTGAAACTTGGTTTTGGAAGGAAAAAGGTTCTGGAAGCACATAATAATATGATGCAAGTTATTATTCAAAGATCTTAGATTATTAATGAAAGATTGACTTCTTGTTGTGGAGTAATAGATATGCATTGTTTTAGCCATAGATTTGTTTCCAGAACAAAACTTAGAGGTAGTTTGTTTGTTGGAGAAGATGTCTTCCTCTATTTTTGTTGTTACTCATTAAATTATGTGATAATATAAAAGAACAAACGTTTAAATTAGTAATATATTTGAATAAAGACATTAAGACGAAAGAAATTATATTCTCTGTTAAATGAAAAGTAACCACTAAACTTAAATAATTATCGCAGAAAGAATTCTGTACTTCCCATTATGTTTAGACAGTGAATTGCGCAGTACATAGATAACACGCACTTCGTTTATTATTACTAAAAATAGATGATAGACAAAAGTGAGTTGCAAGTATTTTATATCATAGGAGGTAAAGAATGAAAATCAGAACAAAGCGAATCCTTATGCTGTTGCTTTTGTTTGCGAGCGTTATTTGGGATTGTTTGTGCGTATTGAATGTATTGCCACTGGGTCTTTTTACTGTTTCAGTCGTAGCAGTCGGGGGCTATTCATTTATGGTAATCTTCGTGCCCTTGTTTTTTCCTAACAGCGCTCAGGCAAGGGAAAATTCAACATACATACATGACCTCACAAAACGAGAAAGACAAATGTCGGGCGCGACGATTGGTCTTGCATTCGCATGGATTGTAACATTAATTGCCTGCATTGTGTACCCACTTTAAGTGTTAGATTATGAGAAAACTTAGAAGCTAGGGGACAAATGTGAGCGTTACATTATGTTTAAGACGTATAAAACTTTGAGATTATCAAATTGTATATTTATACCCTTACACTATAGTTTATATTATAATTAAGAGGTGATTAAATGAACTTAAAAAAACTTTTTAAAAATCAGGATACAATAATAGCGATTCTATTAATTGCTATTATTATTATCAGTGCTTTATTTATTCAATATTACATACATGTTAATTATGTTATAAATCATAACATTTATACAAATTTAATAATTAATGAACATGCCTTAAACGAAATAAATGATAAATTGATAAATTGTAAAAATAAAGACGAACTTAATGAGGTATTTCAAGACAATAGATATTATTTAGTTATGAATGCTTCAAATACAAAAAAATATCAGCATATAAGTAAAAGGTTTCAATATATTGATATTCATGAATTAGAATTATATATACAAGCACTAACAGCGACAGAATTATCTGATGAAGAATTTCAATTTCATAAAAATAACATACAGAACATTTGTAATTTATGGTCACATTTAACAATAGATGATGATTGGTTTAAAGCAAATTCGAATTTAAAAGAAGTTTTAAAAGAAACAAATAATCTTTCAAAAAAAGGTTATGAAAGACTATGGATGTAATAAAAAACAGTCTTAGTTAGTTGAATTATGGTATCCAATTATTTATATAATTTGGCGGTAGAACAGACAAAATTTATTACACATAACAAAGGAGAATAATCAAAATGGAAAACTGGTTTACACTCGATCGAATTGATGTAGATACTCACATTATTAGCGAATATCGCCATTGGGAAGAAACGCACTGCTACTTGCTTGAAGGTAGGGAGCGGTGTTTGCTCATTGACACAGGACTGGGCATATGCAATATTGCTGAAGAAGTGAAGAAACTGACGGACAAGCCGGTGGCTGCCGTGGCGACACATATTCATTGGGATCATATTGGCGGGCACGAATACTACCCAGAGTTTTATGCCCATGAGGCGGAATTAAACTGGCTGAACGGTGAGTTTCCCCTGTCGATGGATACTATCCGGGGTATGGTTATAGACCGTTGCGATTTGCCGGAGGGTTATGACGTCAACAATTATAAGTTCTTTCAGGGAACACCGACGCGGGTACTACACGATGGCGACACCATCAATCTGGGCGGACGCGTAATCACTGCACTGCAAACACCGGGACACTCTCCGGGGCATCTATGTTTTTGGGAACCGCAACGAGGATACTTATTTACCGGCGATCTTGTCTACAAGGACACGCTGTTTGCGTACTACCCTTCAACCGACCCTCAGGCATATCTTACGTCTCTTGAGAAAATTGCATCGCTGCCCGTGAAAGGAGTATTTCCAGCTCATCACAGCTTGGACATTCAGCCGGAAATTCTGATCCGCATGCGAGACGCTTTTCGACAATTGAACGTTGATGGTAGATTACATCACGGTAGCGGTACTTTTAATTATGGCGATTGGGCGGTCTGGCTGTGATGATAGAAATTCCACATGTTAAAATGCATTGCTTGTGCAACGATAGAACATATGATAATTATTAGGCACAAAAGTAAATGGAGGTGCTTAAACATGTTCGGTGAAAATTTAAAAACAATTAGAAACCAAAAAGGAATGTCACAGGAAACTCTGGCACAGCAATTAAATGTTGTACGCCAGACAATATCAAAATGGGAAAAAGGTTTATCCGTTCCAGATGCTGAAATGCTTACGCGTATTTCTGATTTATTTGAAATACCAGTAAGTCAGCTATTAGGTGTAAAGATTGAAGCTGAAAAGAATACAAATGAGGTGGCTGCACAATTGGCGATACTAAATGAGCAGTTAGCTAATAAAAGCAGGCGAAATAAGAATATTTTTAAAATAGCATTGAGGATTATTGCGGTATTCGTGATTGCTTATATTGTATTTGCTGTGGCAGCACATGTCACATTGAAAAATAATCGTTCCGATACCCAAACCACCACACTAATTTGCACAATGGATAATGAAGAATATACATATGCAATCACATATGATGAACAATATCAGATTATAGAAGCAGGGGGAAATGCATTTATAGCTGACCATGTTGAAACAGAAAAGTATGACGACGCAAATATACTAATAGCACAAATAGAGGATTATTTTGGGGAACATGGTGGAACTTGTGAACGTGTAGAAAACCATTAGGGTTATTTGGAAATAAAAGGGAGGACTATAAAAGTGAAAAATTTTTTAGTTAGTTTTATGATTGTAATATTAATTTTGATGATGCCTGGTTGGGGTTGTATGGCATCGGCTACGACAACAACAGATTCTAAAACATTGGGGGGGAATAACACTACTGCTACTTCTTCTGAAAATCAAGGAATTACCTTTAGGTCTGACAGTTATATGATGGATTTTCCAGAATCTCAGATAGAAGCTATAGTGTATACTTTCCCTGATGGGACTAAAACTTTTAATACAGATGGAAATGCAAAAACAGCAGTTATGATTAATGGCACATTTACACCTGATATAGAAGTGAAAATTATTGATAAGGTATTAATGGTACCAATAAAAAATATATGTGATAAGTTAGAGATTAAAGCGAATTTAACGGACAAAAATAACAAAATTACGATTGAAAATAAGAATAAGAATTTGACGATTACTTTCAAAGTAAACGATGCCGTTGCACTTGTAAATAATGAAAAAATCACGATGGAATCATCGCCTCAACTTGTGGACAATACCATATATGTACCATGGATGTCTATATACGATAAATTAAATATAACGACTAAATATTATAATCCGGCTAGCTCACATTTATTTTCATTAAATGCGCTTATTACAATTGATCAAGAGTCAAATCAACCTTATATGTCAAAAGACGAAGCATTTAAATATTTAAAAGATAATCTAAATGCAGCCTCTACTCATTTTAAGGAGAATTTTAAAAAACTTTATAACCCGGATAATGATAGGTTAAATTCCACGGAAAAAGAATTGAAAGAAAATATAAGTAATGTAAAATTTGTTAGCAGTATTTCTAAATATTACATATTTAGAGGTCACTATTATACAATGTTTGTAGATAAGTATAACAAGGATGTATATTTTAATATTCCAGCTATAGCATCCAGAACTATAAAAAAAATAAACTTTGATGATCCTACACTTTTTGAATATAGTTATATGGTTGATTAAATAGCAAAGCGGATGAAAGTACTGTTTTAAAATATGTAATTTATAATTATGTGTTTTAAAACAGTGCTTTTTTATTGGGAAAATGACATAGCATGTCGAACTATGTCGGAAAAGAGAAAAAGACAAGAGGGGAAAAAGTAGAATAATGGAAGTATACTTATAATAAGGAAGAATTTAAGAACAGATTACAAATTTTAGCAATTAATAACTGAAATATACACATTAACCAAGTAGTTGGATGAGTGTATAGGTTCATGTAATAGCAATAATGCACACTTAGATAATTAGATAGTGTGGCTATAATGTGAGACTGAAATCAAGAAATATAGAGAAACAGAAGTAAAATAATTTTATAAATAATTTAGCTTAAAAATAATATGGATAATTAAGGAGCAAAGAAATGAACAGTAATTTAACTTGGTTGCATCTATCTGATATACATTTTAGTTTTCAAAATTTTGATACTTTAAGGATGAGAGACAGATTATTAGCTAAATTAGATGAGATTACAAGAGAAAATACTATTAATTTTATCGTTGTAACAGGAGATTTATCTTATCAAGGGAAAATAGATAGAAAAGGATTATCAACCTTTTTTGATGAAGTTCTATTAAAAACTCGTTTAAATAAAGATTTTCTATATATTGTACCTGGCAATCATGATGTCCATAGAAGTTCTCCAAGAACAGCAATGCTTAAAACATTCTTAGATGATTCATCAGAATTTGATGATGATATGGAAACCTCTTTGTTAGAAGGTCAATCAGATTTTTTTGAATTTTATAAAGAATATATAGGATTGGATTACCCAAAGGGGCAAATTCATTGGGTACAAAAAAATAAAAGTTATAACTTGTTAGGATTAAACACGGCATTAACCTGTGGAAGAGACAAAGAAGAAGGTTCGTTAAAAATTAATTCCACTAAACTTTTTATGGCTTTAAAAGAAGTGGAAAAATTGCCAGTTCTCAACATAGCAATCGGTCATCATGGTCTTGATTGTTTTAATCAGAAAGATTTGCAGGATACAATTAATCAATTTATTGATTATAATATAGACGTTTATTTATGTGGACATATCCATAAGGCAGCATACACTATTAGTACAGATGGAAATAGAAACATACCAACGCTTACTTGCGGAGCTACGGTAGTAGATGAATATAGCAATGCATATTTTATAGTGGAATCTTTCGATGGTCAAAAAAATTTATCTTCAAAGTGTTATTTATGGGATTTGTCCAATCAACAATGGGTAATAGATAATTCGATAAATAGAAAAAACAGTAAAAATGGTGTAACACAGTTCCAACTTGAAAGATTTTTAGAACAATCGGAAGATGAAGATATTTATATAAATAACGATATTTTCAGGGACTTTATCATAGAATTTCATCAGAATTTTGATACAAAAAAAGAGAGAAACAACGAATTATTTACAAAAGATATAACTGAAAAATTTGTTAATATGAGATGTAATAGTAGTATGGTTAAACAATATGACATGTTGAGTTTATATTTTCCTGTTATTTCACAAGTAATGTGTAGCACAGCTTTTTTGTCTGCTAAAAGCAAATTAATTATTTCAAGTGTTATTATTGAGTCTTATAATAATAATTTTGATTTATATGATACAGGACATAAGATATTAGAGGCTATGGTTCAAGAGATCTTTGTTAATTATAAAAATAAAATAAAATATACAGAGTATAATTTAAAATTATACATAAAGACGCTATGCTATTGGCTGATATATGAGTGTGATATCTTTGATGACAAAAAGGAGTAATGAATGGATATTTATAAAATCAATAAGTTTCAGGCAAAATATGAAAATCCAATATACGTAGGTAAACTCCTACATGGATTATTAAACAAGCCTATGATAATAGATTCTTTGTTCCAAAAGTTTGAGAAGACAACCGGAGAGGTGATTTCTTGGGAATATGAACAAATCCTTTTATTATCACTTTGCTTTATGTATTCAATAGGAATGATAGAGAATGTAGATAATAAAATTAGGAGGTGTGAAAAGTGAAATTTATTAGTTTAACAGTTACAAGTCTCGCAAATAAATCAGTAAAAAATTACTTTGAATTTAATCCTGTTGGACTAAATTTAATATTAGGTGAAAGAAATGATAATCACGATGAAACTAATGGAGTTGGTAAAACTGCTTTAGTCGAAAGCATTCAGTATTGCTTAGGTGCAAATCTTCCTAAATCATTTAAAGGTAAGAGTAATTTAGAAAAAGAGGATATTTTTGTAGTACTAAATATTGAATATAATGAAAAGCAATCAATGATTGGCAGAAGATTATGCGATGATAGTTTTGCTTATATTTCTGATTCAGGAATAATTGAATATGAGTTATTCTTATGGGAATCATTAACCAAAGATGATTTTAGGAAATACATTCAGAATATTATATACTCTGGATTCAAAGATATTAATATAGCAACAGCTCCTTCTTTTTCCGCTATAAGAGAATACATTATTAGAGACGAAAAAGAGGGCTTTACTGGTATAAAAATAAAAAATAGAAATGCAACAAGCGTAAATCAAATTTTATCTTTTTTGGCTTTGATTCCTTGCAACTATGAAAGTAATATTTTGCAACAAAAAAATGTAATTAAGGATTTGGATAAACAATTAAAAGATATAAAAGAAATAGGAAAAGAAATCAAAAGAATTAAACTATCACATCAAAAAACATTAGATGACATTGATTCTTTAAAAAGTATACTTAGCAATGCTGATGTTGCAGAAAAGCTAAATAATGATGAAAATCAATATTATGAATTGAAATCACGGATAAATAATTTATATTTGCAAATTAGAAAGTTAGAGTTTGCTCAAAAACAACATTATGCTAATATTAAAGATTTAGAAAATAATTTAAGCAAAATAAAAGAATTTATTGGGCTTGAAGATTTCTATAAACAGACAATTGGTTATTTCCCAGATGCAATTATAAAAAATTATAAAGAAGTGTATGATTATTATCAATTTATGATTGGAAACAGGGGGGAATATATTAGAAAACAACTTCAAAAAATTGAAGCTAATTTAGAGCTATTAAACAAAGAACGAGACAGACTTTTAGGAGAATTATCTCAGAACACGCACTTTGCCAAAAACTCAAACTTAGTAAGAGATCTCCAAGAGATTAGCAATCAAATAGCTGAAAAATATAAAGAAATTGCTGAATATAATTATAAAATTGAATTATATTCCAAGAAAGCTGATATAGAAAAAGACAGAAAAAAGCAACTTGGGATATTGGAAGTTTTAACTGAAAAATATAAACAGGATTATATTTTTCATTCAATGCAAACAGAAAACATAGTCAATCATTTTCACATGTTAAATAATAAATTATATGAAACACAGGGTGAATTAATTTTTGGATTTGAGGAAAGTTTAAAAGCAAATGCTAAAACTGGAAGAATTAAAATTAATTGTTCAATTGAAGATGAGGATGCTCACGGAAGATATTACATGAAAATAAATATGTTTGATTTATCATTGATGCTAAATAGAGTAGATAAAGAACAGGGGTTAACTTTTTTATTCCATGATGGTTCTTATAGTAAGCCTGCTCCATCGGTTAAGGAAAAAGTATTAACCTATGTTGATTCTTATTTGAAAGAAAAAAATATAGGTCAATATTTTGTTACCATTAATGTTGAGGAACTTTCTTCTGAAGCATTAAGTTATTTTACAAAAAATAAAAATGTGGTTATTAGACTACAGAGAACTGACGATAATACTGAGAGATTTATGGGATTAAAATATTAATATAATTTAAAAACGTAGATTTTAAATTATAAGTTGTTGAATTCTAGCAAAAATAATAGAGCTAAATTTTTTCACTCAAAAAGTATAGAAGATTGGAGAGGCAATATGGGGAATACAAAATTCGAAGAGTGTTATCTGTGTAGCAGGAAAGAGATTATTTCTGTAGAAAAATTACAAGGTATACATGAAAAACAAGATAATGAATACGATGATGAATATTACGGTGATTTCTTTTGCCCGGAATGTTTTATAGCGCAGTTATCATTCCATCCTAATGCAAAAACTCCACATTTTAAAACAAAGCCATCAGCAAAACACGAATCAGATTGTTCTTATAATTTTAAATCTGCAACCAAAAAAGAGATGGACGATTATTGTAATGACATACGTAATCACGATTCAATAAATCGAAAGCTAAAGTCTTGTTTAGAGCTATTAAATAAAATACAAAAAAGGCAGAGAACAACACAACCACTAGGAGAAAAAGATAACAATGATAGATGTAATTATTTTACTTTTGGTGAAGGAGAAACTCGCAGAAGTATCAGAAGAAAAAGATTATCCGTGGCATTGAATGAAGAAGATGATTACAATACCCCTATGATATTCTATGGAACTGTATTTGCTAAATGGGATTTGCGAAATGATAATGTGAAGTATTTAAGGTTACAAAATACTAAAACAGACAAATATATTTGTTCAATCGCAGTATCAAATAACATTTATTCTCATGTAGATGAGAGTATGAAATTTGATAATAAGAGAAAATGTGATATTGCATTTATTACTTCAATGGTTAGAAAGGGTAATTTCAATAACTGCTCTATAAGTTATTCAACTGAGCTGATAGTATCTAGTGTATTAACTTGACCTGTTACAATAGGGTAGTAAAACCAATTACTGCCATAATAGTTTATGCTATCACATGATGAAATCAATATTAAAAATACTATAGATAATATCCATTATAAGGAATCTTCTTATGGTTTATGCAGAGTCTAGAATGAGCATTTGAACCTGATATAAACGATGAATGCCATTGCTTTGTAAATCTTTAGCTCTATTTTTATAAAGTACATGTGGCTGTATCGAAGCGGAGACGATGGCAAATCTGCTATCATACTGTATGACTACCAGCCTTCACGCAGCGGCGAAAATGCTGCAAATTACCTAAAGGGTTTTAGCGGCTACGTCCACTGTGACGGATACTCCGGTTACAACAAGCTTCCGGAAATCACAAGATGTGGCTGCTGGGCACACCTCAGGCGAAAGTTTGTAGAAGCAATCCCTCAGAAGAAGGCCAAAGGTGCATTGCAGACAACTGCAGAAATCGGAAGAGATTACTGCAACAGCCTGTTTAACATCGAAGACTCTCTAAAGGACCTCAGTCCCAAGGAGCGTTACTTAAAGCGCCTGGAACTGGAAAAACAGGTATTAGAGGCCTTTTGGTCATGGCTTGAAAAAAATGTATTAAGTGGCTCTGCACTGTACAAAGCTGTGACATATGCAAGAAATCAAAAGCCTTTTATGGAGAATTATCTTCTAGATGGAAGGCTCTCAATATCAAACAATGCTGCAGAGAATGCAATCAGGCCTTTTACAGTAGGCAGAAAAAACTGGTTGTTTTGTGATACTCCAAAGGGAGCTGATGCATCAGCTGCTGTATATAGCATAGTTGAAACGGCTAAGGCAAGCGGCCTGAATGTCAGAGCATATCTTGAATATTTGCTTCAGTACATGCCTGATACAAACTGGCGCTGCCAACCGGGACTATTGGATTTATTAATGCCGTGGTCAAGTCAGGTTCAAGAGGCCTGCGGCAAATAAATATTCTAACAAAGTTATTGCTCGGAGGTAAGGCACTCTGTTATTGAGCGCTTACAATAAAATTGGAGTTTTTTTAAATGAATTAATTATATAAATAAGGAGTTATATCAATAATGCAGTATAACAATGAAACAAATAATAATAGTGACATAGCTGATGAGTTAAATAAAATACAAATTCAGCAATTACATAATGCAACTCTAAATTTTAGTAATAATAGCCTTGAGACGAAAAAATTATGTATTACAGTAGAAGTTGCAGTATTCACCTTGTTAACAGCAATTTACAAAGAAGAATCATCCTATTCAAAGCTAATTGATGCAGTTCGATTTTTTGGTATATTGGTACCGAGTCTTTTTTACATAGTCGATGTAGTTTTATATTTTTACCAAGATAGATTAAGAGAAAAAATGGTTATAGAAGGAAATGAAATACGAAAAAGATATAAGTTAACGGAAAAAGTTATAAATAAGAATAAGCATAGGGTGAGAAAATCATTTTTTAATGGGTCTCAGATTATGTATTTCGGTTTAGTTATTATTGCAGTCCTATTTCCGCTAGTTTTGACAGCATAAGGGGGATTTACAATTGGATAAAGTCAATGTTTTTCTTAGTTACACTTTGCGTGGAAATGATGTGGATTATTTAATACTTAAAAAAATAAAAGAACGATTGGAGATTTTAGAATGGTTATATGTTTATATTGATATTTTGGATAATGATAGTATTAATCATCAGGAGCGAGTATTTGAAGAATTAAATAGAGCAAATATTGTGTGTATTATCCAATCAACACAGATTAATAATTCTATTTGGGTCCAAAAAGAACTAAAACATGCAAAACAGAAAAAAATACCTATTTTATGGTTATCTAATCAAGATATCCATGAGATATTAGAGATAACATCTTATGAAGGATTACTACAAAGCCTAGTTCTTAAAAAGATTCTAGAAAAATCATATTGTTAAAAATGAATATAGTAAACTTGCCATTAGGCTAATAATACAGAGTAGGTTATAAGATAGTAAGCTAAATTGGGATTTATTAATGCAATTATTAGTACAAACAAAGTTATATATTAAATTGAAATATTATGTGAGGTAATAGAAGGAATGGAGACATATTCCAAAGAGATGATTGAAGAAGCCAAAGATAAAATAAAACTGTTAATTGATATTGTACATAATCTTGAAGATGTGTTTAAGGGAAGGCACTTTACTTTAGATGGGCATTTAGTAGGTTCAATTGGTGAGGTTATGGCAGTCTATTATTATGGGATATCATTATATGAGGCTTCAGCTCCAGTACATGATGGCAAATCACCTGATGGAAGAGAAGTTCAAATAAAAATCACTCAAGCAGATAGCATATTAATTGGTGATTCACCAGACTATTTAATTGCATTTCACATGGATAGAGAAACAGGTGATATAGAAGAAATCTATAACGGACCTGGTGCTGTGCCATTTACTAAGGCATATCATTATCAGAAACATAACAACAGGTATATGAGGGTATCTATGCTATGTAAGGAGGATAAAAAAGTTGTGGAGTCTGAACGTATTCCAATGCTACATAAAATTAAAAAGTATCAAATTAATTTGCAGAAAGCAAGAAATATAAATAAGAAGACAACAATTACAGGATATATAAACAAAAATCAACAAAAGAATTTAGGAATTATAGGAAATAAAGGAACTTTAAAGGGTCAAAGGTTATATAAAATGTGTTGTATGAATTGTGGTTTTGAATATGAGGCAAATGGCTGTGATATTTGGCTTAGGAGATGCCCTTCATGTCAAAATAAGTAAGCTAAATTGGGATTTGAGATTGACTAAGGTTTCAGATATGCGAAATTGGGATTACTGCTGATGATAGTAATAGTATAAAGTAACTAAGGTAAAAAATACAAAGCAGTGAAGTGATATATTTTAGAAATAACAACATAAATGGAGGCTGTTTCAATGGATAAAGCACATGAACACTTAATAGAAGATTGGGTTAAATCACGAGAAATACATAGGAGAGAAATGTTAGAAAAGTTTCTGGATATTGTTATAAATTGAAAAGTGAGGTATAGATTTGTTTTATAAAGGTTTCAACAAAAACCTTCAAGGTTATAATAATTATCAATTTTCTGTTGGTGAAACATATTCTACAGATAACAATGATACTTGGTTATGGTTTCATTATACTAAATATGTAAGTTCTACAATAATTTATTTTGACAAAGATATCCGCATTTGTGAAGTTGAGCCTGTTGGTAAAACTAGTTTCTTTAAAGATTCAACTGATGGTTATAAAAAAGGGTATTATACAACAAATAAGTTGAAAATAACTAGGGAATTATCCAAAAGTGAAATATTTGATTCCTTATATAAAGAAAAATGTAGGTATTATCTTGTGCAAAAGTTAAATCCACCAATTAATATATTAATAAGATATAAAAGTAAAATACGTGGTAGTAGTTATTGTAGTAAAATTATTCAAAGAGCCGATTTAAGGTCAGAAGAAAAGAAGTTAGTGATACCAAAATGTTGGCATAAATATATTTAGAATGTATTAGATGAAAAAGAAAATTATTTCTAGGCAACTTCACATTATCCATATAATATATATCTGTTATATTTAAATTTGGTAATAAGATAGAAAGCTAAATTGGGATTTGGTTATTTTGAATTTTGACTGATAGTAATAATTATAATGACTTAAACGATTGTGGTTGATGGAGGTAAAAATGAAAGGAAAGGATATTTTTTATAATTATATTGATGAAAGTGAAACTAAATTAAAAGACCATACTGCATTAAAAGACCATACTGCTAGAGTAGTAAAAATGTGTGAAAAATTCAGTGAAAAGCTAGATTTAAATGGCGAAAGAAAAGAATTATTGATAGATGCTGCTTGGTTACATGATATTGCTAAATTTAATAATAAAAAGCAGCACAATGAAGAAAAGTATATTAGGGCTGCTGTTATAAAGGTATCAGAAGATAAAGAACTATCCGCTATATGTGAAATTATAAAAGCACACAAGGGCGATTTTGAACCTTGCAAAGAGTATGAGTTAGAAGCTGCTATATTGAGAATATGTGACAAACTAGATAAATTTAAAAAGGGACAAGACGATGCATATAAAAAATGTAGAGAATCAATGGAAGAAATAAAAGAAATAATACCCGAATTACCAATTGAGTTTGAAAAAACTTATAATTCTTTCATGAAACAAGAAGGTTATTATTTATAGATATTTGCGATTGAAACCAGTCAAGATATGAAAGATTATACAAAGTAGTTACATTTTTACTTGGTTTAAGCTAGGAAGCTAAATTGGTATTTGATGATTGGCTTAGTTTCTACTAATAGTAATTATGAGATGTAGTAAAGCAAGAGTTTGAGATTGAGTAATAAAATTAATTGTATTTTAGGAGATGGGTATAAGATAGTGATTATATAATTCATATACTGATTAGTTGTGCAGGTGAAGGAATAATAATAAAGCTTTAGAAGGGTAGCAATAGAGAGATGAGTGAAAAAAATTTGCGGCAGGGTCAAGCACTAGCAATGCAATGGGTTATATATGCACTTCAAAAATTGAATTTAGATATAAAGAATAATGGTGGAGTTAGTAAAGCTTTAAGAGGAGATGCAAAATCTGCATCTGGAAGTAATGATTTAGACGTTTTGTCAATAGGATGTGATTACGTAGTGAATTTTATTTTACCTTTTGCTCTTGAACTTGCACTAAAATCTTTACTATTAAAAGAAGGTCAAAATGCTGACAGAATTCATGGATTAATAAATTTATACAATAATCTTCCTGAATCAACAAGAAATGCTCTAGAAGATAACTATTTTAAGGAACAAAATGTTAAAAGCATTACAATTGAAAAGTTACTAGATAATCATAAGGATGATTTTATCAACTGGCGTTATCTAGATAATTCCGAATCACTTAAAAAAAATGAAAAAGAAATGCAGCTAGCATTATGCTCCATACTGGATATTTGTAATTCATAGTACTTATAAAGTATTGGAATTGGTTATAAGATAGTAAGCTAAATTGGGATTTGATGATTGGCTTAGGTTCCAGTGATAATAGCTAGCAGTAATAAGATGAGGTGGATTTATAAGACAAGCAATAGCAGATACATTAGGTAGCACCTATGAGCAAGCTTTCACTCTACCAGATGGTGTTCAAATTAAAATAAGCAATATGATTAGCAATGGAGGTTAAGATATGGCGATTGATAAAAAGACAATAGGAAAACTGAAAGGCCTTAGGTTTTTCGTACCTTCATACCAACGAGGGTATCGTTGGACAGAATTTGAAGTATCAGCTTTACTTGATGATGTGTCTGAATTTTCAATTGAAGGGGATAAAAGATACTGTATTCAGCCGCTTATAGTGAAAAAACGCGAGGATGGTTCTTTCGAGGTGGTAGACGGTCAGCAACGCCTTACTACTATTTATATTTTTATGAAAATTGCTGCACAAGAAATTCGCTCTGCAGTGCCTCCCTTTGACTTGAACTACGAAACGCGTAAAAATAGCGGTTCTTTTTTAAAGACTTTATCAGACGAAAAAAACTTTGATGATTCAAATATTGATTTTTATTATATGGGCCGTGCTTATAGCAATATGAATAAATGGCTTGAATCTCAACCTGATAAGTCAGTTGCCATTCAAGAACTTAACACCAAGATTAGGAAAAGTGTGTTTTTTATATGGTACGAGCTCCCTCATAATATTGACCCGATTGCAATGTTCACAAAAGTGAATCTGGGAAAAATTCCTCTCACAAATGCGGAACTTATTAAAGCCTTGATTCTTAACCAAGACAACTTCGGCATAGATGCAAGAAAGAGGCAAACTGAGATTTCCATAGCGTGGGACAGGATAGAGCAAGGGTTGCGTGATGATTCCTTTTGGTATTTCCTTTGCGAAAAAGAGCAAAGCGGCACTCGCATTGATATGCTATTTGATTTGCTTGCAAAGGACTATAATGCAATTGCACAGAATCCGATATCAACAAGTCAAAACTACTTTCCGTTTTTGGTTTTCTCAGCAGCTCTGAAAAACGCAAAAGGAAAAGAAGAATTCGTTAATGCCCTTTGGAGCGATGTTGAAAAGTTATATTCCGAATTTCGTGATTGGTATAATGACTTAAATAAATATCACACAATCGGTTATCTAATAGCTAATGGCACAAAGATTACAGAGATTTTTTCACTTACACGCGGCAAGCGAAAATGTGAGGTTGCCACAGCCTTACTTGCAAAGGCTAAAATTAAGTACGATGATTTAAATATACTCGCTCTTGATACAACTGCCCATAAGAAAAGGATCCGCCAGTTGCTCTTACTCTTTAACATCGCAACACTTGTATGTAAAAGTGAAAAACAATATCGTTTTCCGTTTGACATTTATAAGCGAGAACAATGGGATATTGAGCATATCCATGCAACTGCAGATGAAACAGATGATGCAGATGATAGCCTTGGTAACCTTGCCTTGCTCGACTGCCATACAAATCGCAGTTATAAGGAAGCACAATTCGTAGACAAACGAAAGATAATTATTGAACGCGAATCGAAGGGACTTTTTGTACCGCTGTGTACAAAAAATGTTTTTTTGAAGGTGTATTCAAAAAATCTTAATGGTATGGATTCATGGAACGAAAAAGACAAAACAGAGTATGTTTCAGCTATAAAACAAACGCTAGATACATTCTTTAATGGGAGGTCAGAACAATGAGTGAAAAAACAATTGATACTTTATTTGAATTACTTGATGAATATCGGGTTGAAGTGCCAATTGTCCAACGGGATTATGCCCAAGGACGACAAGATGTCCATGCAAAAACCGTGCGTTCCAATTTGCTTATTGATATGCGAGCCGCTATCCTGGAGGAAACATCACCACTTGACCTTAATTTCGTATATGGAAAAGCTGAAGGTGAAAAATTCGTACCAATCGATGGGCAACAGCGGTTAACAACACTCTTCCTTCTACATTTGTATGCTTTTCGCAATGAGGAGGCCAAAACGCCTCTCTTGCATAAGTTTACATATGAAACTCGTATAACATCCCGTGAATTTTTGAAAAAGCTGATTGATAACCGTTCTGCTGTTTTTGCGGTTGGAACAAGCCCATCAGTGGAGATTGAGGATTCGGAGTGGTTCGTTTCAGGTTGGATGCACGATCCGACTATCAAATCCGCTCTTGTTATGCTCGATGATATACAAGCAACATTTGGGGATATAGACCATCTTGCTGGAAAACTGGCTGGTTCGGGTGGTAAACCACTTGTTTTCAAGTTTTTAGAAATGCAGGAGCTCGGTATGGAGGACAGCTTATATATTAAATTAAATGCCCGTGGGAAACCGCTGACGGAATTTGAGAATTTTAAAGCACGGTTAATAGGCAGGATGAAAAAGTTAGAATTATCATATATTGATAAGTTCGAGTTTTATTTTGACTGTGATTGGACTGACCTTTTTTGGACGGAACACAAGGAAGATTTTGACCAAACATACTATGCTTTCTTTGGTGTTCTGTTAATGAACAATGGAATAATTCAAGACGATAAGAATTGGGCAAACACCCTGGACTATAGCAAGATTAGTGCAGAAGTGTTTGAAACGGCATTTTATACACTGAACTTCTTATGTGAAAACTCTAATTATAAAGATGTAAACTTTTTAATATTTAGTGCTTTAACCGAAGGGCGTACCTATACTAATCGTGTTTTGTTTCACGCTATAACAACGTATTTATTTAAGACAAAGGGTGTAGATAAAGGCCCATTAAAACAATGGTTACGTATAATTAAAAACCTCACGCTTAATAGCACAATAGATGTTTACAACTTATATCGCAATGCAATTGAAAGCATTAATGCTCTTGTTAAAAACTGTGATACTTTACTTACATATTTCTCGACTAAGGGTAAAGTTTTAGGCTTTAATCAACAACAAATAGTAGAGGAGCAAGAAAAGGCACAAATAATTATAGGTGATAAGAGTTTTGCACTAGAAATCTACAGGGCAGAACAACACTGTTATTTCAGTGGGCAGATTCGTTCAGCACTTTACCTTGCAAAGAGTGGTGAAGGCAAATATGAAAAAGAACATTTTATACAATACTGGAATAAAATATCTGCTTTGTTTGACGATGTGAAACCAAGGCATGGGCATTTATTACGTCGTGCGCTACTTACTTTTGGTGATTACACACTACCGGTAAGTCAATTTAAAACATTGTGCGTTGATGATCCAAATGAAGCTGTAAATACCCCCAGTTTAAAATCATTGTTCGCTAATTGCGGTAATGTTGTCAAACAACTGCTTGACACACTTGACCCAAATACTGATATACAAGCACAACTGAAAGGAATAATTGCAAAATCGTCGGTGCCTAAAAAAGATTGGAGGTATTGTTTAATACACTATCCACAGCTGTTTAAATGGATGAGTGTATCTCACTTGCGACTACGCCTTCTCCAAAGCGAAATGCATCTCATACAAAACAAATGGTCAAATGGCTATAATTATGCACTTTTTCTTTCAGCATTGCACGAGGAATTGAAAAGCCGTAAGATAGAGTCACTATTTGATGGCGAATTGGGCATTTATGTTCAGCACTACCTTTATGCAAAGGGGTATACCATAAGTTTTAGTAATGGGAAGTTCAAGGTTACAAATGGAGCTAGTAAGATTTTATTTGAATCACAAGCAGACCACCCGATTTCCGAAACAGCAGAATTTCTGTCTAAATGATTTGTGGATTTTTGAGAGACTTTCGCCACATTGAAAGTGAATTATCACGGACGAAAATGAAAATTCTCGCTGTGAGTATCCAGAAGAGTACGTTAAGAGGATTTATAGAAAAATCAAACCAACAGGTCATAGTTTGAAATTAAATATGAAATGGTTGACTATTGTAGCAACAGTATAGTTAGTCATCGATTTTGTACAAGTAATATTGGATAGAGACAAATTGTACGAGTATAAAAGCGGTAGGTATGAAAATCGACTATAATGAGCCTGCTTGATTATATAGATATAACTCTTAATATGTTTCAGGGAGTCTTATAATTCAGTATGTTCATACAAGCTTCCCATTATGCTTAGAATACATAGCTTTTATATTTAAATTTGGTTATAAGATAGTAAGCTAAATTGGGATTAGACTTAGACAATATATAATTAAGTTAAATTTATTATTATAATAGTCTACCATTATGTGTTTTAGATTCTATTTTCTATAGAAGTTACATATTTATCGGACATAAATGCACTAACGATATTATTTTAAATGCAGTATTGAGGTAATAAGATTTAAGAAAGGTGATATAATGAACCGAATTTTTAAGAAATTAAATATAAGAGAAAAAACTTCAGAAGATAAAATTATAATTAATAAAGGGAAGCATGAAGTTACATTAACAAATGAACAAATAGAGATTGCTGAGAAAATTAAATTTTGGGAGATTCAAAAAGATTATAATAAAGAAATTGTTAAACGCTTGAAAACCTATGAAAAGCAAATAAGCGAATTAAAAACAGAACTCGAAAAGCTTAAAAATGTAAAATCTGTGCTTTCAGATACGGGGCTAAAAACTTCTAAATTATATAATATAAAAAATGCAATGATTATTTCTGCTATAGCATTGATTTCATCGTTGATTGCTATAATCAATGTGATTATATAGGAGGTAGTTGTGGATTTTAAAGAAGAATTTGATGAGCTTAATAAAATCCAATATGATTTGGAGTTTGATGATATCACTGAAGAGGAAATAAGGACATTTTTATTAGAGAATAAGAATGACGATAAATTCCTTAATGCTGCTTTTGCTATTGAGCTTCTTGCAGAAGGTTTCTTGAAAATATATTTTAACTATTTGGAAGCATTAAAAGAAGGAAAAGCACAGAAAATTATGGAAGCAAGAGATAAACTTCCTAGGGATTTGGTTAAAGCGCATGAATTGCAATATCCGCATCAAGGTGAACTCGGCGATCATATAATTGAGGTATATAATAGAAGTGGTAATGAGGGTGTATTTGGATTACTTAACGGAGTCAAGGGGAAGTACTATGAATTAAAACTGGAAGAAATGCTATTATCAGATGATCCAAATAGCCAAGTTGATATTTTGTCATCTGCAAATTTCCCTGTAATAGATATAATATGGAATAAAAGTGATAATTCAAATGTTATTATTCAAGCTAAGAACTATGCTGAACAACAAGCCACGGATATTGTAGATACAATTAGTGGACAATCATCAAAATTTACAAAACTGCTTGATTCAGAAAAAGGTTTGCAATTACTTAATGAACATCCAGAATTACAGGAGATGATTGACAATCAGGACATTAGCATTGTAAATTATTTGACTTCAGAAGTTGGTGAAAAAATACTTTCTAATTATACTGAATTGGTTGATAAAGTAGTAGTTACTCCTATTTCAAATATTAAAATAACTGAAGAACTTAATGACTATATAATGCTAATAGTTAATGCTTATAATATTGAAATCCCAGAAATAAATCTACATATTGCAACTGATTTAGTGCCATATTTGTCTGAACTTGTTTTAGGTGTTAAATTACTATTTGACTTGGCTTCAATAAATAAAAATTTTAAATTAATTTCTGCAACTGAAAAAGCAAAAATTGGTGCAGTTAAAGTTCTTGTGTTATTTTCTCGATATGGAGTTAGAGCAGTATTAACTGCAATAGCAGGGGCGGGAGCATTTTTAGTTGCTGGTGGGGCTACAAACCCATTTTCACCATTTGCTGGCATTGCTGGTGGCATTTCAGGATTAGTTGTTAGTAATAAGTTATGCAAAATAATAATGCCTAATATTATTAATATATTATATGAACTATTGAAAATAACCCAAGAACAAGCATACTATTATGAGCATAAAAAAGATATAGATCAACTTGCTTTAGAGTTCAGTAAAGTAGAGTTGAATTAATTAAAATAAGAATGAACAATTTCTGTAATTAATTCAATTATTAATTAAACTGGCTATAGAATAAATGTATATAAAGCAAATGTTAATAATGAGAATGGAATGCTAGACTGGAGTCTATTATTTACTTAATCTACAAAAGGAAAAATAAAAACTGTCAGCAAAAAGTATTTAATAAATTTTATTAGAGAAAGTGACACTAAAAATGGCTTCAAATAAATAGTAAGCACGGTGGACGACTATTTGAAATATTTATTTGGTCAAACTTCACATTTTATATACATAACGGTTATATCTGAATTTGATAATAAGATAGTAAGTTAAATTGGGATTTGGTGATTTGTTTAGGTTTCAATGATAGTAGTAATGGGGAGGCTGATTATGTTCAAGTAAAGTACCGCACTCTTAATTAGTAAATTACTTTCAATATTATGTGATACTTAGTTGTTATAAAAGGAGATTTTTATATTGAGAACTCAACGAAAGGCTATATTTTGTAGCCTAGTGATTATGGTTATAGCAGTTACTATGGCTATTCTTTTAGAATTTAGGATAGTTAATAACTTTTTGCAACTCAACGCATTAGTAGGTCACAGAGCATTTATTGTAAATTGTTTAATTGGCGTGGCTGGAAGTGCATTTATTTCATTATTGATTTCATGTACCGCATATCAAAGTGAAAAGCGAATTGTAATTAATGATTATTTTAATATAATGGCTGATATTTATTTAATTAATGACTATTATATTCGTTGGATACAACAATTTTATGATGATAAAAATAAGTCTTTGACAATACCTGACAACGACTGTAAAGAGTTTGAAAATAACTTAAATGATTTGTGCAAAATTCTAAAACAGGTTGTCTTGGTTAGTTCTTCATTTTCAAGTATTATTCCATATAAGATGTATCCAGATTTTATGAAAAGGTACCTAGAAAAAAAGAAAACCTTTCTCTATTGTGAACATGATTTTCAACTTTGCTGCAATGAAGTTTACTTGCAATCAAAAATAACATATGAACTCTTACTCAGAACTTGTATAACTTCTAAGGAACAAGCAACATTTAGAGAGAACTATCAAAATGAGCTTAGAACGCTTATAGATATGTTGGGTAGTGAATCTAAATTAGAAACCTCAAGAAAACAATTTAATTACCATATCAATATGTATTTAGATTTAAACGAAAAAGCATCACATGAATAAGGGTAAACACTAAATTAGCTACCATTATATTTATAATGCAGCATATGATAAATTTTCTTTTGTGTTTAATTTTTTTATAGATATATTAAGCTAAATTGGGATTTGATGATTGGCTTAGGTTTCAATTAGAGCATTATATGAAGTTGGCAAAATGGAAAGCCAAGAATATTAGAATAGACCGAGGCATTATTAAGATTAGGATTTATATTAAGAGGTGAACTATAGTGAAAAAAAGTATTCTTTATTATCCAACTATTGAGTTTCAATTTAAGGACTTTCAGTGGTTATGGACATCGGCATTGCTGTGGGATAAAGTATACCGTATAGTTCCTGATGGATATCAGCTACAGGAACCTAGAAATATCCAAGAACTTTGCTCAAAAGAACAATTTATCTTTATGTACGGATAATACGGATGTATGGACTGCATCCACATTCTTTCTTAATTCAGAGATAGTTCGAGATAGCGTTTATAATGGTGAACAATATTTAGAAAAGAGTGAAGCTGTGTTAGCTCCCGTTTTTATAAACGAAATTTATCCTACAAATCTTCTTTCAATACCTGCTTCTAAAATTCTTGAATTTAGGGAAAAGCGAAAGGACGAGAGAGAAATGTTTCATAATGAGATTGATAACTTTGTTAATCAATTGGCTGCAGCTTCTGATCCCCAAATTTTAGAGCAGATAATGAATGATGAAAAAGCAAAAGTTGAATATGCCTTAACAGAATATAAAAAGAGCATGGATATTATGAAAGTGGTGAAATGGGGAGGATACATTACATCTCTTGTGACACTATCAACTGATGTTTTAGGATATACAGCGTTTAATTCAAATGTGATTCAAGGATTAACTACTGCTGGAATTGGAATAGGTTTGTTAACTGGATTAATTGAAAATAAATTTAAACCTGTTTCAACAGCTTATTCTTACTTAAGTAGTATTAATAGCTTATCGGCGGAATACTTTAATGATTTTAACAACAATCTCTATAGAAAAATGGAGGAGTTCATTAATGATTAAATATATCTTTGTAACTAGCTGATAGGAGGTTAAGATGAATTATTTTTATGAACCAGTTAATATAAAACAATGGAATATGTTTAAAAAAGTTAAAGGCATAGGTCATATTGAACCCTTTTTAGCTACTAAAAATATGAGCATTGGTGATAGTTTGGTTTTAAATGTTGGAAAACAAGATAGAAATTTAGAAAGTGGAGTCTATGCAATTGCAAATATAATTTCAGAACCTTATATTTTAAGAAATCATCCAGAAGATTATTGCAATAATAAACTAACAATAGATGCCCAAATTACTCAAATTCAGTATAAAGCGCCTATTATTAATAATGAAGTATGTAAAATGATATTTACGCAATTTAGGACTGTACACCAGATAACAGGTGAAGGACTAGGAATTTTATTAAAGTATATTAACAGCAAAGTTTTATATCCAGATGAAATACCTCTTAATCAGTGTTTGAATGAAGACGCAAAAAGGCGAGTTGTAGTAAATGCATATGAAAGAAATTCTAAAGCAAGACAAGAATGCATTAACAACAAAGGTAACTCTTGCATAATTTGTGGTTTTAATTTTGAACAGGTATATGGAACAGAGTTGAGGGTTTAATTCATATACATCATCTAAAGCTGTTATCTGAAATTGGCACAGAATATGTAGTAGATCCAATTAAAGATTTGGTGCCTATATGCCCTAATTGCCATATGGCATTACATTCAAAGAAGGGGAATACTTATTCTGTGGAAGAACTAAAAAATAGAGTAAATATAAATAGAGGAAGTAAGTTATAATTGCTATTGATTAACCAAAAGTTAGCACCATATAATAAGAAAATTTAGTAAGCTAAATTGGGATTTACTGATTTGCTTAGGTTCAATTATAGCTATAGCATGAAGCTTGATCGCTACAGAGTATATAATTCCCAAGAATGGAAATTAGAAAACAAATGGGTTGTCGAGAAAAAAAGAAAAATGGGACATCAAACAATTTATTTAAACAACTAAAAAGGAGTTAGGCTTTATGAAATGTAAGTATTTAATAATAATAGGATTTCATATTATTATTAATATTATGGTTTATTCAATTGATATGCTTTTTATTCTAAATATAAATGGTGAATGTAACATTGCTCAAGATTATATTCACTATGGATTAGTATTTTTCTTGTATTTTATTGTTGGAAGAACTTTTTTGCAAAAAGTTTCTTTAATAGAATCTGCTCAGATTGTATCTGTAATATTTTGGATTAACCTTGCACTGATTGTAAGTGGATTTATGATAATTAATACATGCAGTCCGTGGGTAAATCAAGAAAACGGAATATTATTTATGTTTCTATATAATCTTTTTAATTATGCAGTATTGCAAAAAACTGGTCATTGGGTTGATTCAATGATTTTTTTGGATGATATTATATACATATTTGGAGTGACTATTCCTAGCATTCTAATATTACTTGGAAGATTAAGCTACAATGCTAATGAGAAATAATTACGCTGAAAATTTAGGTAAATTGGTTTATATCATTGATAAAGCAGAGCCTATAATACATACTGTTATATCTCAATTTAGTTATAAGATAGTAAGCTAAGTTGCGATTTACTGATCCGTTCAGATTTTAATTATAGCAATTAAGGGAAGTTGTTATATCAATTTGTTGGATAGAATTTTAGGAGGGAGTACTATGAGCAATGAGGCTTTAGATACGATTGACAGATATTTTTGTAATGATGAAAATACCATGCACTTTTTGGGTGAAAAAAAGGCGGCTCAGGAAGTAGCGGATTATCTGTCATTTGGCAAGATATTACCCAGTGATTCTCCTGATATGGTGATTTTGCATAATGGGAGTTATTTAGCAATTGAACATTTTGAGTTTGATAGTTACAAAAATCATAAAAGCGGAAGCGAAAACAGAAGCGAGCAGGCACGTATTGAACGTAGTTTTCAGGCTATCTCCTCGTCAAATCATGGGATTCTTGTTCACGACGAAATCAAGGGAAAGTCTTCATATGAACAGTATGTAAAAAATGTTTCATCCATATTTCAGAATCACTATAACAAAATTGAGAGCTATAAGATGAATTTGATTGAGAAAAGTGTTATTGAGTCCTCAACTCCGCTGAAAATTGCATTTCTAATAGAAGATATGTCACCATTAGGAACAATTGCTTATGATGATGGGGGACAACACCCCGTTGTACTTGCTTTGAGTAGGGAATTTTTGAAGTTAATGAGAAACAGCCCAGCTGTCGACTATGTCATCACATGCTCTGGTGCGGGATCAAATAATTTTATTTGGATTATTTCTAGAGAATCACTGGATGAATATGATAAAAATAGTGTCGACTATGCGAGCATGGAATTTATTAATTTTACGCCAAAAGTATTAAGTTACACAATTGAAGTTTCACGAGAAAATATTAAAAATGAAAAGATATAACTTTCCATTAGCCTAAGTACATGTAGTTAAATTAACTGCCATTATCTTTATGATAGTCAGTCTAGTTTAATGTAGCCTATTGAATTTGAAAATCCTACACTTTTGAATATACTTATATGGTTGATTAAATACCAAAGCCCGCTACGATGATAATTTTATTTCATCATAGCAGGCTTTGCTTTTTATATAAAGGAGTAAAAACTAGCAAAGTAAGATTAATTATCAAATACAAAATCCTTTATCATCTCAGATAAAAACATTAGACCAGCAGGTAAAGCCAGTATGATATAGGGTAGGCAAAAGAAGATAAATGCAATAATTAAAGCAAATGCTACGTTCAAAGAATTTAAATTACTCATAAAAAAGTCTAATACAATGGATAAAAGCGCTATACCAAATATAAAACGACATATTAAAATGGCAACACTAGATATTATAATCAAACAGTGATTTATAAAGGCTAGTACAGGTAAAAGTGGGGCTAAAATAATCTTCAGTAAACACAATAATATTTTACGTTTTTTTGAGATTGGCTTTGGATCATATGTATAATCAGCTTCAGGAGTAGAGTAATCCTCATAATCGTAAGAAACATTTGAATTGGTTGATTGATATTTTTGAGAATTATCGTAGGCAGTCCTAGAAGTATGTTTTGACAATGTTTCATAGGCTTCTTGGATGAGCCGAAAGAAAGTGGCAGCATTAGATGCATCATTCACATCAGGATGGTATTTTTTACATAGTGTTCTATAAGCTGTTTTAATTTCATCGTCAGTTGCATTATTGCTCAACCCAAGTATTTCATAGTAATCATAAGTTTCACCTCGTAATTTGTTATATTTTGTCGAATTTTGCTCTAAATTAAATAGAAAGGTCATGCAAAAGCAATAACCTTTCAAAAATTTTTATATTAGAAGTAATTTAGTATTACTGATAATTTCTATCTTAAAAAAAATTCTCATTATTAGCAAGTAAAGTCATTTCTTCATAAGAGGAATAACCTTTCCATAACCTAATAAATTTTTCGCTTTAAGCCCCCTTCTGAGGGGTGAGCGCATCGTTTTGAGTCATATTATTTTCTTTCTGAGTTTCTAATAACATTTCGGCTCTTTCTAAAAGTGCCCCTTGATTATGAGTATCTAAAGTATCAAATATCTTTAGAAGCTTTTCTTTTTTTTCAGGTAAAATCAAGTGGTGTTGTAATTCTACCGTTGTATGATCAATATTAGCCCTACCAACCAGATAGTCAATTGGAACATCAAAATAGTCTGCTAAAGCAATTAGTATGTCATAAGTGGGTTTTCTTTCGTTTAATTCATAATTTTGTATGCCTCGCTCACTAGCCTTGATATGCTGTGCAAGTTGCTTTTGCGTAATATTTTTAGATTTCCTTAAATCTTTTAAATGCTCTCCAAAGTTAAACAAATTAAACCTCCAAATGTATAGTGGAGTATTTACACGCACAAATGAGTGTGATATCATAAATATATGACACGCATGTTCGAGTGTGTTAATACTAGAAAGGAATGGTAGCTGTGAAAACAATACTAAAAACAATTCGAGAGAAAAAAGGCTTTACGCAGGTAGAAGTTGCAGATAAAGCTAATATAGCCATAAGGACTTATCAAAACTATGAGGCAGGAGAACGTGTACCAAACGTCCATACTGCCATAAGCATAGCAAAGGCCCTTAACACAAGTATTGAAGTATTATTTCCAGTTACCGTTCCAGATGATTTTCAATCAGATAATTAACTCAATTTTACCATAGCTTTTATAAATTAGCACAAATATTTTATATTTATTGCAATTAAATATATATCCTGAAAGCAGGAGCTGTGCCGCAGCTCTTGTTTTGAAGATATATAGCGAAAGCTATATGGCATTCAGTGGTTCCAATTTTGGTAATCGCGAGATTATACAGAATGGACCCAGGGAGGCAAAGTACATTGACAACTAAATACGCAGCATTTAAAAGTAGCATAAAAAAGAGCGGTATATCGCCATGAGCTGCTGCCACTAGGTAAAAGTAACAAAACAGCAGGTCTGATTTGTACAAGCAGGGAGCGAAGGGCATAGGTTGTCTATCCCGCCATGAGGTTTTTATGTGAAGCTTATTCCAAAACGACGAGAGGATAAGAAAGATTAAATGTACCCAGGGATATCGGGGAGTGAGGGAAATAGATACCATAAATAAAATAATAACTACTTTAACAGTAGATCATGCCGGCATCCATAAAAGGCTGCCGGTATATATGTGCTGTTAAGTAATTAAAGTTTGACGTATGAAGTTGATAGATCATAAATATAATTGTAAAAAGCAATAGGGGGGTGTGTATAGTAAATGGAAGCAAAAAAATCAGAATCTCAGCAAAAAATTTTTGAAGCCAGTAAGCAGTTTCAACAATTATTTAAGCTGGGGGTATATAAGCAGTTACATACAGACGGTATCATCACGGAGAAGCAATATAAATCGATCCTGCAAAAACATAAAATGTGCTAATTTGAAAAGCGGCTTAACATGAAGTAAAATATGTATGGCTGGTTTTTATCATTGAAAAGGAGAGATGCAATGCTTACTGTAGTAGGTTATGGTAGAGTATCAACAGATGATGATGACCAATTAAATTCTTTAAACAATCAGACAAGATTCTTCGGCGAATATATCGAAAGAAATTCAGAGTGGAGGTTTGGAGGGATATACGCGGATGAAGGTATAACCGGGACCAATACAAGAAAAAGAGATGAATTTAATAAAATGATAAGAGAAGCTTTAGCTGGAAACATTGATCTAATCATAACAAAAGAGGTTTCAAGATTTGCGAGAAATACGGTGGACACCTTGTCCTATGTAAGACTGTTAAAATCCAAAGGGGTCGGAGTTGTCTTTATAAATGACAACATTGATTCCAGGGATAAGGATGGAGAGTTCAGGCTGACCATTATGGCATCTGTGGCGCAGGAAGAAAGCAGAAAAACTTCTGAACGTGTAAAGTGGGGCCAAAAAAGGCAGATGGAGAAAGGTTTTGTATTTGGCAATGGTCCCTTTGGCTATAAGTGTGAAAAAGGTGTGTTGAAAATTCAAGAAGATGAAGCTGCTATTGTAAGAGACATATTTAATCGGTATGTATATGAACAAAAAGGCATTAGTGTGATAGCAAAAGAGTTAATTGATGAAAAAGTGACAGTTGGGGGCAGAATTGAAAAGTGGAGTCCGCAAACCATTGCCAGGATTCTTTGCAACGAAAAATACGTAGGAGATTTGACAACTCAGAAGACTGTCATAACAGACTTCTTGGAGCATAAGCAGTATATAAATAATGGACAAGAAAAACAACTATATTTTCGGGATCACCATGAGGCTATAATCGATAGGGAAACTTGGGAGATGACAAGAGAAGAATATTCAAAGCGTTCCAAAATGTCAAAAGAAAAATCCAAATACTCAAACCGGTATTGGTGTTCAGGGAAAGTGATATGCGGCGAATGTGGTACAAACTGTATAACTCGTACCATGTTATTGAAAAAGGGAAGATGGAGGGCATGGCAGTGCAGCCAGGCCTATACATATGGAAAACCTAAAGTAGATGGAGTAGGAAATAAAAGAGGCTGCACAAACAGAGTGATAAATGAAAAGATTCTGGTCTCATGTGTTCACTTTGCGTTGAAACATATATCCCTATTGAAAGATGAAATTTTTAATGAAATACAAGAAGAAATGAATAGTCTTCAGAATTGTGGAATGAATGAGGAGCAGGAAAAATCTTTAAAGAAGGAAATAAAAAATCTAAATAACAAGAAAGAGCAGCTAATTGATTTATATTTAGAAAAGAAGATTACATCAGATGAATTAGAGCAAATGAAAGTGAAATATAACAATTCATTGGGTGACCTGGAAAAAAATCTTCAAAAAATAAAAAAAGAAAAGAAAGCAAAATTAAAAACGGAATCGAGTTTAACGCTTGCCTTTGATCAAATAAAAAACATAGTATCCCAGCAAGAACCCACTGTAGATTTATACGGTAAGATTTTAGATAACATAGTGCTTTATGAAAACCACGATTTGGATATAAGTTTTAAGTATATGCCTATACCAATTTGTTTACACTATGAAACATCGGGGAAGGGTGAAAACTACAGGGCTATATGCAACATAAGGGAGTAGTTTATAAGTTGTAAATATTATCACATTAGGCTCATTCAGTGAAATTTCCATTTTACGTTTCTTTTCTGAACGGATTGACATTAGAATTTCATTTTCAATGCATTTTGCGGCATAAGTTGCTAGCCTTGTGGCGCGTTTGCAACTATATGTATTGATAGCTTTAATCAGCCCTATAGTTCCAATGGAAATTAAATCGTCAGGATTTGTATTGCCACCAGAATATTTTTTTACTATATGCGCAACTAAACGGAGGTTACGCACAATTAATGTATTTTTAGCATCTAAATCGCCTTTTTCAAAAAGTTTAAGGTAATATTCCTCTTCCTTGCATGTAAGTGGTTTTGGAAAGGAACTGCCCATTTATGTAACCCCCCTCTGTAGACTTTTACTATATGCAGAAAAGGGGGCTAAAGTGCATGACCTTATAAAATAAGCATGACCTTATTTAACTTCAAAGGATTTACAATCTGTACATTGGTCTTGTGTTGGGTTTTTTTCATGGGTTCCCACTGTTATAGAATTAAGTGAACAATAATTCTGGCTATTTGCGTGATGTCTACACTGTTCTACTGTACATTTAATACTTTCATTTACAAAATTCATATTAGTACCTCCTAAGTTTAGTTTTCTATTTTAGTATGTCAAAAATCATAAAATTTATTAATAAATTTGAAATAGTTTTTCTCTTGTATAAGCCTCATTAAAATGCTACAATATAAGATACGAATAATTGGGGAATTAAAAATAAGGGGGCGAGAGATATTGCATCTTTTATGATGCAGGGGGAAAAACACATGATAATAAAAAAACTTCCAGTAGATGAAAGACCTCAAGAGAAATTGGTTATTTATGGTAATTCGGCGTTATCAAATGCAGAGCTTCTAGCAATCATTATTAGAACTGGAACTAATAACAAATCAGCAGTGACTCTTGCAAATGAGATTCTAGCATACAAGGAAAATGGAATTGCTTTTCTAGCAGAATGTGTACCAGAAGAGTTGGCAGAAATACAAGGTATTGGACAAGTTAAGGCCTGTCAGATAGTAGCAGCCATTGAACTGGGAAAGAGAATTGCCACAAAACCTAAAGAAATGAGAATCAATGTGAACAACCCGGAAGCAATCGTCGACCTTTTTATGGAAAAAATGAGATACTATAAAAGGGAGTTTTTTAATGTTGTAATACTTAACACAAAGGGTGAAGTAATATCTGTTGAAAATGTTGCAATTGGCAATTTAAATTGCACTATTATTCACCCAAGAGAAATTTTTTGCAAAGCAGTTAAAAAAAGTGCATCAGCTGTTATTTTTGTACATAATCATCCTAGCGGGAATCCTACGCCAAGTAGAGAAGACATAGATATTACAGAAAGACTTATTAAAGCTGGTGAGGTATTAGGAATTAAAGTACTTGACCATATAATAATTGGTGACGGCACTTTTTTAAGCTTTAGAAATAAAAGTCTTATGTAATTGTCCAAGCTTTTTTAGGACAGGAGAACAATACGTAGTGGAGGATTTAGTATGTTTTTTAGAAATGATATGGGTATAGATTTAGGCACAGCTAATACTTTAATATATATGAAAGAAAAGGGAATAGTATTGAATGAGCCATCTGTAATAGCCATGGATAAACTTAGTAACACGGTTATGGCAACTGGAACAGCGGCAAAACGTATGATCGGTAAAACACCGGCATCTATTGAAGTTGTAAGACCTTTAAGAGAAGGTGTTATATCTGACTTTGATATGACTGCGGAGATGATTAGAGTATTTATAAGAAAGGCATTAGGAAACAAAAATTCTAATAACCTTCGCATTTCCATAGGTGTACCTAGTGGGGTTACAGAAGTAGAAAAAAGAGCAGTTGAAGAAGTTGTAAGACAAATGGGAGCAAGAGAAGTATATATTCTTGAAGAACCTATGGCAGCAGCCATTGGTTCGAATCTGGCTATTGATGAGGCAGAAGGCTGTATGATTTGTGATATTGGTGGTGGTACTACTGATATTGCCATTATTGCTTTAGGTGGAATCGTAACAAGTATTTCATTACGATATGCTGGAGATAAATTAAATGACGCTATTGTAGCGTATATGAGAAAAACTTTTAATTTGGCAATTGGAGATAAGACAGCAGAAGAATTAAAAATTAAAGTTGGCTGCGCTATGATTGAAACGGATGAACAGGGTAATGAAATCACCATTACAGAGCAAGCAAGAGGAAGAGATATTATTTCAGGGTTACCTTCAACAGTTGAAGTAACAAACAGAGATATGTTGATTGCCCTTGAGGAGTCTGTGGAAATTATTATTGATGGTATAAAATCCACTCTAGAAAAAGCGCCGCCTGAAATAGCAGCAGATATAGTGAATAATGGATTAGTATTGTCTGGTGGCGGTGGTATGCTTTCTGAGCTGGATAAATTAATTTCTCAGAAGACTGGAATGAGTGTCACCGTTGAAGGAAATGCTTTTGAAGCAGTTGCCTTAGGCACAGGAAAAAGCTTAGAAAATTTAGAGAAATTGAAGAGATACGCTTGCGTATCAAGAAGATAGGAAAATACTTAAAATGAGGTTTATTAGAGAACATAAATTATTTAGTCTTTTAATAACAGTTGTACTTGTATTGTGCATTATCATGATTGTTTCTTATAAAACTGGTGGAACGAATAGTTTTATTGGAAATATATTTCAAACAGGTACAACAACTATTCAGAAGCCTTTATCCAATGCAGGTACTTCTGTAAAAAGTAATATAAGAGGCATTTTTAAGTTTAAACAGGTAGTAGCTGAAAATGAAAAATTGAAAAATGAAGTGAGTGATTTGCAGCAACAGGTTATAGATCTTACTTTAAAGAAAAATGAGTTGCAGCAATTACAAGAGTTATCTAATGCGCTTAATTATGAAAGTGTCAATAACAACAATAATTTAGTTACTGCAAGTATTATATCTTTAGATGGCTCAAACTGGTTTAATCTATTCACTATTGACCGAGGTACAGAAAGTGGCATTAAAAAGGATTGCATCGTAGTAAATGGAGATGGCCTGGTAGGTAAAGTCCTAGAAGCTGGTAATGGATGGTCAAAGGTTGTTTCAATTATTGATGAATCAAATAGTGTAAGTTTTATGGTACTTAGAGATATGAGCCTAATAGGTATAGTATCTGGAGATAGTAAGGGATCATTATCGGGATTTTTGCTTGATAATAAGGCAAGTGTTATAGAAGGCGATGTTTTGGTTACCTCAAACATGGGATTATATCCTGAGGGAATTAAGATTGGTAAAATTCTTAAAGTAGAATACAATAGTGATACACAGCTTAAAACCGTGAAGATAAAACCGAGCGTTTCCTTTAAAAGTTTACAGAAGGTGGCGGTTATAATATGAAAATGAGATTTGCTGTCATCATTTTTGGGGTTGCATTTTTATTGCAAGGAACGGTGTTAAATTTATTTTCAATTAATGGAGCTACTCCAAATTTAGTTTTATGTTTGGTTATAATTTTTTCATTTTTATATGAGGATAGCAATGGGCTTACTTTGGGAGTAGTTTTTGGTCTGCTTATAGATACATGTATGTCACAGTATGTGGGAGTATCAGCATTTTGTTATTTAATAGTGAGTTTGATAGTTATTAATTTAAGAGAGACTATTAATAAAGAAAATCTTGCTTCAGTTATAATTGTATCAGTAGGGTCAACTCTGATATTTAATTTTATATACTTTATAATATATGCATGTTTTGGCAGTACCTATTCGTTATTATATTGGTTAAAACTTCAGCCAATATATATAATTTATAATTCAGCAGTTGTATTCATATTGTACTTAATTTTTATAAAGAAAGTGGTTAAGTATAGAAATGATAGGTATTTAATATGGAAAAAGTACTAAAATCAAGATATGGTCAAATTGTCTTTGTAATTACAGTACTTATGGTTGTGTTATTTCTAAGACTTTTCATTTTAACAGTAATGCAGAATGAAGAGTGGAAAGATAAAGCTACCAATATAAGTACAAAAAGTATTTATACAAAAGCTCCTAGAGGAGAAATTCTTGATAGATATGGAAGAGTTGTTGCAGGCAACAGACAGGCTTTTACACTGCAGATTAATGCAGGAGATTCCAGTGATGAGGAATTAAATAAAGTATGTAGTGAAGTTGTTAGAATTTTAGAGAAAAATAATGAGGATTTTTTTGATAATTTACCCATTATTATTACAGGAAACAAATTCACATATACTTATCAAAATGATATAGAAGAGTGGCTCACTGCGCAAGAAATGCCAATTACATTTACGGCAAAAGAAGCTTTTGATGAATTGAGAGTACGATATGGAATTGATGAGTCTTTAGATAAATATGAGGCTCAGACAGAATTACAAAATGTATATAAGATATATCCACCTATATCCGTAAAAAACATGAGGTTTTCAAAAGACTTGGATAAAGAAAGTTTCTTAGGCAGATACAGTTTAGACAAAGAAACACTGACTGAGGAAAAAGCCAAAAAAACAGAACTTTCGGCAAAAGAAGCGTTCTATCGTCTAAGAGATTATTTTAAAATAGATCCTATGCTGTCAAATGAACAAGCCAGAAAAATAATTGTCATTAGAAATGAAATGAAGTCAATGGGCTTCAGAAAGTATTTACCCGCTGATATTGCAAAAGGAATTTCTGACAGTACTATTGTTGAAATTGAAGAAAGAAGTGCGGAATTACCACAAGTAAAAGTAGTATCAGAAACTAGAAGATATTATCCAAATGCAAATACAGCATCACATATCTTAGGGTATTTAGGACAAATTTCAGAAAGTGATAAGGAATATTATGTAGATACGTTGGGTTATAACTCAAATGACCTTATTGGGCAGAATGGTATTGAAAGTGCTTATGAAACTTCACTGAAGGGAAAAGATGGCATAAAAAATGTTCAAGTAAATGCAGTGGGAGAGTTGGTAAGAACAATTAGTGAAACTGAACCACAAAAGGGTAAAGATGTTTATCTGACTATGGATGTAGAATTACAGAAGACTGCTGAAGATGCTTTGGAGCAGGCACTAAAACAAATTCAGGTAGGTGGTACTTTTCAAAGCCAATATGGTAATTATCACTACTCTAAAGCATATAAGAATGCTAATGTTGGAGCAGTAGTTGCTATTGAAGTAGAAACAGGAGATGTATTGGCTATGGCTAGTGCTCCTGATTTTGATCCGAATCTATTTGCTACTGGAATTAGTAAAGATGACTGGAATGCACTGCAAAGCCAAAACCCTAGAGATTCTATGGCACCTGCACCTTTATATAATGTAGCCACTATGACTCCTGTACAACCCGGATCAACTTTTAAGATGGTTACCGCCACAGCTGCGCTAGAGGCAGGTCTTGATCCTAACAAAAAACTATATGATGGTGGACGTATAATGGTAGGAAACCGGCCGTATGCTTGTTTAATCTGGCATAGAAATGGTGGATCACACGGATACGTTAATTTAGCTGAGGCGTTAGAAGTATCCTGTAACTATTACTTTTATGATATTGCTACAGGTAAGGATTTTTATAAGGGAGTCAATCTAGGATACCGAACACCTATAAGTATTGATATTATAACATCTTATGCAGAACAGTATGGACTTGGAAAACCAACGGGAATTGAAATACCAGAACGAGTTGTAGGGGTTCCTACTGCTGAGAAGAAAATGGAACAGATGAAGTCAAGCTTAAGGTCTGATTTAAAAAGTAAAGCAGAAAAATATTTTGATAAAAACACAGTGAAAGATGAAAGTAAATTATCAAAAAGCATTGATATTATCGTGAACTGGACAGATGAAAACCCAACTAAAAATCAAGTTGTTGATCGGCTTACAAAGCTAAAATTAGGAGTAAAGGAAAACATGATAGATTCCTTGGCGGACTTGTGTAAATATACCTATTTTAATTATGCAGCATGGACTTTGGGTGACGAATTTAATATAGCAATTGGTCAGGGTGAAAATTCTTATACGCCACTTCAAATGGCAAATTATGTTGCTACTATAGGAAATAAAGGTGTTCATAATAAAGTGAGCCTAATTAAGGCAATTGAAGGGCAGAAACCTATAGAAAAGGAACCTGGAACAAAAATAAAATTAAGTGATGACAGACATTTAGATGAGATCATAGAGGGGATGAAATTGGTTGCAAATGGACCTAAGGGAAGTCTAAAAGGTGTATTTGGTAATTTCCCTGTAGAAGTAGCAGGAAAATCTGGTACGGCAGAAAGGTCAGGAAAAATGCATCCACCTGATGAGGTGGCGTATATCCAAAAACATTTAAGACAAATAAATTCAAGGCTTTCATGGGAACAAGTAGAAACAGAGATGAAACGTCTAATGAAAAAAGAGCCTGACACTTATAGAACTAAAGACGGAGCGGTAAGACAGGCAGTGATTAATTTAAGTAATGGTACTGTTGATTATGAAAAAATAGATGCTTATAAGAGTAATTATGATAACTTTGCTTGGGTTTTAACAATGGCACCCGCGGATAAACCTAAAATTGCCGTGGCTGTTATGATTGTTCAAGGTGGTACAGCTGGGTATGCTGCTCCAGTAGCTCGTGAAGTTATAGGCAAGTATTTGCAATTAGATAAGACTTACGAGGATTTCAATTTAAATACAACAATACAATAAACTAGGAGGCAATAAAATATGGGCAAAGTTATTTTGATAGCATCAGGGAAGGGCGGTGTAGGAAAGACTGTTTTTACTACAAATGCTGGTGCCGCATTAGCACAGAAGGGATATAAAGTAGTTCTTATCGATATGGATATGGGACTGCGTAATCTTGATTTGTGCTTAGGCCTTGAAAATAAAGTTGTCTATGATATAGCTGATGCTTTGACAGGACTTTGCAGAATAAAGCAGGCATTAATACGAGATCGAAGGTTTAAAGAGCTATACTTGATTTCTGCTGCCCACCATAGAGACAAGGGGGACTTGACCCCTTTACATATGAAAATACTTTGCGAAAAGCTTAAAGAAAGATTTGATTATATTCTGGTTGATGCACCGGCAGGTATTGGCGAGGGCTTAAAGCTTGCGGCGGCTGGGGCCGATTCAGGTGTAATAATTACAACACCTGAACATGTCGCAGTAAGAGATGCAGATACATTAGATAAAACTTTACGAGAGCTAGGAATAAAGGAGAGAATGTATATTGTAAATAAAGTAAAAGCTGATTTAATGAGCTTGGGTGTTGTACCAAATATTAGTGAAATAAATGATATTCTAAAACCACCTATGGCTGGAATCATCCAGTATGATGACAATATACATATTGCTGCTAATAATGGTATCCCAGTAGTGCTAAAAAAGGGAACATACATAGAAGAGAATTTTAATAATATAGTTGAGCGAATTATTAGTACGGAAGAGTAATAAAAATAAAAAATACAGGGTTCACAGAACCCTGTATTTTTTTATTTTGTATAAATCTGATTCCTTTAGAAATTAATTAATTTACTTCGTATTCCAACATTTAGTATGAGTCCTAAGGCAATCATATTTGAAAGTACAGATGAACCACCATAACTGATAAAAGGAAGGGTGATACCTGTAACTGGCATGATTCCCATAGTCATGGCTATGTTTTCAAAAACTTGGAATCCAAACATTCCGATGAATCCAACGGCTATAAGGGCACCAAAATTTTCCTTTGCATTATTGGCAATTTTAGCAATTCTGTATAAAAACAAGGTGTATAGTCCTATTATAATAGCACCACCAATCATGCCTAACTCTTCTACGATTACAGAATAAATAAAGTCAGATTTCTGTACAGGTAAAAATTTGAGCTCTTTCTGAGTACCTTGAAACAATCCTTTACCTAAAAAACCACCTGAGCCAATGGCAACTTTTGACTGCCATACCTGATAATTTCCTCCAAGACCCAGATTGGTAGGGTGCAGAAATGCATCAATTCTTTCTTTTTGATGGGATGCCATAAATCTGTACACAAGAGGAAGAGAAATAGTGAAAATGCATGTAAATTTACCTAAAATTCGGTAATCGATTCCTGCATAAAAAACCATTGCCAGCCAGATGAAACAAAGCACTATTGCACCGCCTAAATCTTCTTTTAATACGATAACAATAAATGGTGAAGCATAAAGCGCTGACATAATCACCCCTTTATAATTCCATAAGTTATCATGCTTACGAGAAAAATATAAGGCCAGGAGTATAACAAAAGTAATTTTTACAATTTCCGACGGTTGAAAATTCATAATTCCTAAATTAATCCAAGCCCGGGAACCATATTGCTCAACACCTAAGCCAGGAATATATACAGTTAACAGTGTCATCAAAGAGCCAATGTATAGCGGCTTTTCCCAATTTTCAAAAACCTTATAATCAATAAGGAGTATAAAACCGACTGCAATAAACCCTAAAAGGTACGCGACAAGTTGTATAGTTACATATTTGTCAAATACAAAATGCCCTTGGGAAGCAGTACTACTAATCATCATAATACTGATAGCCGCAAAGCATAGGGGTAAAAATAGTAAAATTTTGTCTATATTCTTAAATAAATTCCAAAAATACTTCATAGTTTGCCTTTCATTAATCTTGACATTGAGTTGCTTTAAACATTATAATAGTATTGTGTAATTATATCAATAATTAATTAATAGTAATGCAAAGATTTATTTCGCTGTTGGCATTGCCACAGCATAATTTTTGTAAATCCGAGTGATTTATTCGGATTATGTTTTTGTCTTAATTTTGTGTAAATATGCAAAATGAGGACAAGTTGGAGTTATGTATTGAATGATATATATGATAAGAGGAGGTGTTTTATATTACAGACATACTGATTAATGTACTAGTTGGGTTTATTGCCTTAGCCCTAGGGTTATTGGTTGGATATATAGTCAGAAAAACTGTTGGAGAGAAAGCCATTGGAAGTGCTGAACAGAAAGCAAGAAATCTGATTCTTGATGCTGAGAATAAATCTGAAACTATCAAGAAGGAAATCACTATAGAAGCCAAAGAAGAAGCTCACAAAATGAGAAATGAAATCGAGCGTGAAGTTCGAGAAAGAAGAGCAGAAATTCAGAGATCAGAAAAAAGATTAATTCAAAAAGAGGAAACCCTAGATAGAAAAATAGATAATCTGGAGAAAAAAGAAGAAAGCATTACACAAAAAGAGCAATCATTAATTGACAAACAGAAAGAACTAGATGGATTTATTGAAAAGCAAATGAAAGAGCTTGAAAGAATTTCAGGGTACACTGCTGAGGATGCGAAAGCGATATTACTTGCTAACGTAGAAAAGGATATCAGAGTTGAAGCATCCGTGATGATTAAAGATATCGAGTCAAAGGCTAAAGATGAAGCAGATAAGAAAGCAAAGGAAATTATTACTGGAGCTATTCAGAGATGTGCTGCTGACCATGTGGCTGAAAGTACAGTTTCTGTAGTGGCGTTACCAAATGATGAAATGAAGGGAAGAATCATTGGTAGAGAAGGTAGAAATATCCGAGCTATTGAAACTTTAACTGGAATTGACCTAATTATTGATGATACACCAGAAGCTGTTATTTTATCGGGTTTTGATCCAGTTAAGAGAGAAATTGCAAGAATTGCACTGGAAAAATTAATTGTAGATGGAAGAATTCATCCAGCTAGAATTGAAGAAATGGTAGAGAAGGCTGAGAAAGAAGTTAATGCTATTATTAAAGAGGCTGGAGAACAAGCAACTTTTGAAATTGGCATTCACAATTTCCATCCAGAACTTATAAAATTATTAGGTAGATTAAAGTATAGAACGTCTTATGGTCAGAATGTTCTTAATCACTCCATTGAAGTTGCACATTTAGCAGGCTTAATGGCAAGTGAGCTTGGTCTGGATTCTAAACTTGCAAAAAGAGCAGGTTTGCTGCATGATATTGGTAAAGCTCTTGACCATGAGGTTGAAGGTACCCATGTTGACATCGGTATCGATGTCCTTAGAAAGTATAAGGAATCTGAGGCAGTTGTCAACGGTATGGCAGCTCATCATGGAGATTATGAGCCAAAGAGTCTTGAAGCTGTTCTTATTGCAGCAGCAGATGCACTTTCAGCAGCAAGACCTGGAGCAAGAAGAGAAACTCTTGAATCCTATATTAAAAGGCTTCAGAAACTAGAGGAAATCGCAACAACAACTCCTGGAGTTGAAAAGGCTTATGCTATTCAGGCAGGCCGAGAAATTAGAATAGTTGCTAAACCAGATGAGATTAAGGATGAGGAAATTGTATTCTTAGCACGAGAAATCTCTAAGAAGATTGAAAGTGAACTTGAATATCCTGGTCAGATAAAGGTTAATGTTCTTCGAGAGACAAGAGCCATTGATTACGCAAAATAATTAGTTACAAAACTTAGGACCCTGCAGATTTTACTGCAGGGTCTTTTAACAATAAAATACATAAAGGTGATAATTTGAAAAAATATTTAAATGATGAAAATAAAGGGCAGAGTCTGGACCATAGCGAATCTTTTTATAAAAAAATGTGGTTGGTGGCAATACCCGTTGTAATACAAAACGTTATAAGTATCGGACTTAATATGATAGATATTTTAATGATTGGCAGAGTAGGAGAAAAAGAACTGGCAGCAGTAGGTTCCGCAAACCAGATATTCTTTATATTTAGTATGTTATGCTTTGGGTTTTATAGTGGTGCAGCAGTGTATGTTGCCCAATACTGGGGAACAAGAGATATAGCAAACATAAAAAAGGTTATAGGGATAGACTATGCAGTAGGTCTTTCCTTAGCTATAGTTACTTTTCTAATAGCTATGCTGTTTGCACCAAATCTTATATGGCTATTTTCGAGAGATAAAGAAGTTATTGAATTAGGTGCTGAATATCTTAGGACGGTATGTTTTTCTTATATTTTGATAAGTATAACATTTGTAATGGTATATAATTCACGGGCAATTCAGAAATTAAAAGCGGCCACCATTATAAATGGAGTTGCTATCGCTATAAACACAATTTTAAATTACGGTTTAATATACGGAAATTTTGGCATGCCGGTTATGGGGGTAAAAGGTGCAGCTATAGCTACTGTTATAGCAAGAATTGTGGAACTTATTAGTTTTGTAATATATATTTATATTCATCGTAATCACCCTTTTCACGGAAATTTCAAAGAACTTTTTTCCTTTGATAAAATTATGTTTAAAAATGTTATGAAGACTGCAGTGCCGGTTGTATTTACTGAAGGCGGATGGGCAGCAGTAACATCCCTAACTTTTGTGGCTTATGGAATGCTTGGAGCCACAGCATTAGCCGTTATTCAGGTAGCAGAAGTAGTGGCGAATTTATCCCAAGCGGTTTATTTTGGACTAGGTAATGCAACAGCAGTTATAATAGGAGAATCATTAGGAAGAGCAGATACTGAAGCCGCGTTTAAATTTGGCGGTATGGCAATAAAAATAACCTGGGGACTAAACATAATGGTGACCATACTTCTAATTACTTTAAGCAGGCCTATAGCGGCAATATATCATTTTAATAGTGAAACAACACATTTACTTATATTAGTAATGATTGCATGGGCATTTACAACAACTCCCAAAATGCTTGCGTATGTTCTTATATGTGGTATCTTAAGAGCAGGAGGCGACACTTTATACAGCCTTGTAGTAGATTTGTCTTGCAATGTTGTTATACAGCTTTCTATAGCTTTTTTTAGCGTACTTGTCCTAAATTTACCACTTTATTGGGTAGTTGCATTAGTTGCTACTAGTGATTTAGTGAAAACAATAATTTGTTATAAAAGATATTACAGTAAAAAGTGGATGAACATAATTACCTAATATGATATACTAATATGAATGCAAATTTTTCAATTGGTTAGTATGCATTTTAGATTTGAGAGGTTTATATATAATGTTTGTATATTTAGATAACAGCGCAACGACGAAACAGTATGACGCTGTAACAGATAAAATAATTGAGTATATGCGAGAAGACTTTGGTAATCCGTCTTCATTACATAGGCTTGGAATTACCGCTGAAAAGGCAATAAAATTAGCCAGAAAAAGTGTGGCAGAAGCTATGAATGTTCGTGACGATGAGATAACTTTCACATCAGGGGGAACGGAGGCAGACAATACTGCATTGATTGGTGCAATGTCAGCCAGAAAAAGACGTGGTAATAAAATTATTACCACAGCAGTAGAGCATCCTGCGATTTTAGAAACAGTCAATAGACTAAAAAATCAGGGATTTTCCGTAGAATATTTAGATGTTGATGAGAAGGGATTAGTGGATATCAAGGGGTTGCAAAGGGCTCTTACAGAAGACACCATACTTGTTTCCGTAATGGGAGTAAACAATGAAGTTGGGACAATTGAACCTATAAGGGAAATGGTTCAGATTAAAAATGAGTATAACAAAGCAAAGGGTACAGACATTCTTTTTCATACAGATAGTGTACAAGCTTTTGGGAAACTCCCAGTTATATCCAATGGCGTAGATATGATTTCTGTCAGCGGTCATAAAATACATGGTCCTAAAGGGATAGGCGCTTTGTATATAAGAAAGGGACTTATGATAGAACCTTATTTAATTGGGGGAGGCCAAGAGAAACATATGAGATCTGGTACAGAAAATGTTCCAGCTATAGCTGGATTTGGTTTAGCTGCAAAAATAGCAAACGGTAATTTTGAGAATCGTATCAAGAGTATGTCTAGGGTAAGGAACTATTTGCTAGAAGGTATTAAAACTGAGATAAAGGATATAAAAATGAATAGTCCAGAAACGGATAGCTTAAATTGGGAAAGTGGAATGTGCAGCCCTTCTGTGCTAAATATATCGTTCTTAGGAACAAGAGGAGAAGTTCTGCTTCATACACTTGAACAGGCGGATATTTATGTGTCTACAGGTTCAGCATGTTCTTCTAATAAGAAAGGTCAGAGTCATGTGCTTAAAGCTATGGGTTTAAATGATACGGAGATTGAAGGCGCAATTCGATTTAGTTTTAACGAATTTAATACCATACAGGAAATGGAATATGTTTTGGAAAAATTAAAAACGGCAGTTGCCAAGTTTAGAAAACTAGGCAGTTTTAGATAGAATAAAATAGAAATTGATGGCATAGAAAGGAATAATATAGATGACGGATGATAGAAATATATTCATAGTAAGATGTGGTGAAGTAGCTCTCAAGGGTTTAAATAAGCCATATTTTGAAAGAATGCTTGTTGAAAGAATTAAGAAAATGCTAAAAAAGTATGACGGAGCTGAGGTTAAACGGCATGAAGGCCTAATTTTTGTTAGAACGGATAAAAGTTTTTCTAAAGGGGAAATTATTGGACAAATCTCAAAAGTCTTTGGAGTTGCTTCGATCAGCCCTGCGGTGGAAGTAGAAACAGATATTGATAAAATAGGTGAGGCAGCTGTTAAGGTAATGCTTGAACTTATTGAAGAAAAAGGTGTTCAGACTTTTAAAGTAGAAGCCAAACGTGCAGATAAAACATTCCCGATTCAATCGCCAGAAATTGGTAGAATCATTGGAGCAAAGATTTTGATTGGATGCAAAGTACTTAAAGTCGATGTACACAATCCAGAATGTTTACTGTTTGTTGACGTAAGAAGGGATAAATCCTATATTTATGAGCAGAAAATATCAGGATTTGGAGGACTTCCATTAGGTACAAATGGCAAGGGAATGATTTTACTGTCAGGAGGTATCGATTCACCAGTGGCAGCATGGATGATGGCTAAGCGAGGCATGATGATTGAAGCTGTACATTTTCATTCCTATCCTTATACTAGTGAAAGAGCACAGGAAAAGGTAGAAGAATTAGCAAGCATTGTAGCAACTTATTGTGGCAGATTTAAAATGCATGTTATAAATTTACTACCGATTCAGGAGGAAATTGTACAACATTGCCCAGAAGAAGAAACTACTATTTTAGTGCGCCGTTTTATGATGAGGATTGCAGAACGTGTGGCGGAGGAAAAAGGCTGCACAATGCTTATTACGGGAGAAAATTTAGGACAGGTAGCAAGCCAGACTGCAGAAGCAATTGTAGTTACTGATGCTTCAGTAAAGATGCCTGTCATGAGACCACTTATTGCTATGGATAAAGTGGATATTATGGCAAAAGCACAGGAAATTGGTACTTTTGAGACTTCTATTCAGCCTTACGAGGATTGTTGTACTGTATTCTTGCCTAAGCATCCAACAACAAAGCCTAAGATTGAAAAAATATTAGAATCGGAAAGCCGTATTGATGTGGAAACACTTATTGAAACGGCTGTAGCATCAAAAGAAACTGTAAATATATTTCCTCAAGATTAGTTTCGACAAAAATAGAATTAAACCCCCTTATTCTCTTAAGGACAAGTCTTCCCACAAGTAATATAATGAAAGTGTTGGAAATGCTTGCAGAGTGTGAGGGGGTTTTGTAATGCAGACTTATTTGGATTTTCAAATGAAGGACGATGTTTTAATAGTCAATATTGTAGGGGACCTGGATCATCACCAGGCCACGCAAGCTAGAGAGGAAATTGATAGAACCATTGAGGCGTTTAAAAGCAAACATCTTATTATGGACTTTTCAAAAGTTGAATTTATGGACAGCTCTGGAATAGGAGTTGTGATGGGAAGATACAACAGAGTAAAAGAAAAGGGAGGAGAAATTCTTATAATTGGATGCTCTAAATATGTAAAACTTATTTTGGAGATGGCAGGTATTTTTACAATAATGGGCTGCTGTGAAAGTCTTAATGAAGCACTGGAAAAGTTCCAATTTATAGATGAACAGATGGAGGTGTCAGGCAATGGTAAATAAGATAAAAATAGAATTTTTAAGCCTGTCTGTGAATGAAAGCTTCGCAAGAACTGCAGTGGCAGGATTCTTTTCTGAACTTGATCCTACAATTGAAGAAATAGCAGAAATAAAAACCAGTGTATCAGAAGCGGTAAGCAATGCTATTATACATGGGTATAAAAGTGAAAACACGGGTATCGTAACGGTGGAATGCAGTTATGATGAGAACAGAAAAATAGTCATATCAGTTCAAGATAATGGAGTTGGCATAGAAGATATCCAAAAAGCAAGAGAACCATTATTTACTACAGGAAGCCCTGAAGAACGAGCAGGCATGGGTTTTACTGTAATGGAAAGTTTTACTGATCATGTGGAAGTTACATCAAAACTGGGAGAAGGAACAAAGGTTTTGATGATAAAGAAATTGGATGCAGGGTATGAGTTATAATTACACTGCAATAAAAAAAGAAGATACATATGCCTTAATAGAAAAAGCTAAATTGGGTGATGAAGCAGCCAGAGAACTTTTGGTTTCACAAAATACGGGACTAGTGAAAAGTTTAGCACTAAAGTATGTGGGATCAGGATATGAACTGGAAGATTTAATTCAAATAGGTTATATGGGTTTACTTAAGTCCATAGATCGTTTTAATTCCACATATGATGTAATGTTTTCTACCTATGCGGTTCCTATGATTTTAGGAGAAATAAAAAGGTATATTCGAGACGATGGAAGAATCAAAGTAAGCAGACAAATAAAAATGGATATAAAACACATGAAGCAGGCTAGAGATGAATACTATTATAAAAAAGGCACGCCGCCTAAGTTAAGCGAACTGGCCGCTGAAATGGAAATACCTATTGAAAGATTGTTAGAAATTATGGAGGCAGATGATGCTTTGTGTAATCTGCAAAGTATTGACGATCCGGAAAGTGCACGACAATACAGTTCTGAAAAAAGCGATAAGTTTGAATCCGCAGAAGAGAATATTGTAGATGTTATATACTTAAAAAGCATTATAGGAAAACTTGAAGAGAAGGAAAGAAAAATTATAGTGCTAAGATATTTTAAAGATATGACTCAGCAGCAAATTGCTAATTTATTGGGGATATCACAAGTACAAGTATCTCGTATAGAAAAAAGAGTATTGGAAAATATTCGTTTAGGGTGCGAAAAATAATTATTTTAACAGGGCAAAGTCAAATCTTGCCTTGTTTTTTTGTTAGAATTTGTCAGAATAATCTGATTATTACACAAAAACAAATAATTTTATATAAAACCCATGAAATATGCTAAAAAGTGCTTGCAAATATAGGTGAAGTGGTGTTAAATGTATAGTATATGCTGTTATATATTTAACTAACATAAGCTTATGATAAAAAGTATAAAACTAAAGTACATAAGCGAACAAAGGGTCACTTTTACATATTAAAGTGCGCCATTATTATAATTTAAGGAGGCATTTACATGAACTTTCAACTAACGAAAGAACAAGAATTTGTAAGAAAAATGGTAAGAGAGTTTGCTGTTAATGAAGTTGAACCGTTGGCTGCTGACATTGATCAGGAGCATAGATTTCCGGTTGAGACTGTTGAAAAAATGGCAAAGTATGGTCTGCTAGGTATTCCATTTTCTACTGAATATGGCGGAGCTGGTGGAGACCACATCTCATATGCTATCACAGTAGAAGAATTGTCAAGAGTATGTGCATCAACAGGTGTTATCTGTTCAGCTCATACATCACTTTGCTGCTGGCCTATTTTTGCATGGGGAACAGAAGAACAGAAGAAAAAGTATTTACCTGATTTATTATCAGGAAAGAAATTAGGAGCTTTCGGTTTAACTGAACCAAATGCAGGTACAGATGCTGCTGGACAGCAGACAAGAGCCGTAAAAGATGGTGACGATTATATCCTAAATGGAGCTAAAGTATTTATTACAAATGGTGGATATGCTGAAACATTTGTAATAATGGCTATGACTGATAAATCAAAGGGAACTAGAGGCGGTATTTCTGCATTTATCGTAGAAAAGAGCGACGAAGGTTTCTCAATTGGTAAGACTGAAGATAAGATGGGTATCTGCGCATCTTCAACTACAGAACTTATTATGCAGAATTGCAGAATTCCTGCTGACAGAATGTTAGGTGGCGTTGGTGACGGATTTAAAGTTGCTATGTCAACTCTTGATGGCGGCCGTATTGGTATCGCTTCACAGGCATTAGGTATTGCACAGGGAGCATTTGACGTTACAGTTGAATATATGAAGGCTAGAAAACAGTTTGGTAAGAAGCTTTCTCAGATGGAAGCTCTTCAGTTTGAAATTGCTGACATGAAGACTCGTATCGAAGCTTCAAGACTTCTAATTTACCAAGCAGCAGATATGAAGGACAAACATCTTAATTATGGTCCTAAGTCTGCTATGGCTAAGTTATTTGCTGCAGAAACTGCTATGTACGTAACAACTAAGGCTGTTCAGTTACACGGTGGTTATGGTTACACTAAGGACTACCCAGTTGAAAGAATGATGAGAGACGCTAAGATCACTGAGATCTATGAAGGAACATCAGAAGTTCAGAAGATCGTAATCGCTGCATCAGTATTTGGTAAATAAAGAAGAAGGAGGAAATAGAAATGGCATTTAAAATTATCGTATGCGCAAAGCAGGTTCCTGATACAAACGTTATTAAGATTAACCCTAAGACAGGAACTCTTATCAGAGACGGCGTACCTAGCATTTTAAATCATGATGATGCTAACGCTTTAGAAGAAGCATTAAAAATTAAGGATCAGTATCCTGATACACATATTACAGTTATCACTATGGGACCTCCACAGGCTAATGACTTATTAATGGAATGTTTAGCTAAGGGAGCTGACGAAGGTATCCTAGTATCTGACAGAGCTGTTGGTGGTTCTGATACATGGGCTACTTCAAACACTCTTGAAGCAGCAGTTAAGAAGGTTGGAGAATTTGACCTTATCTTCGCTGGTCGTCAGGCTATCGATGGAGATACTGCTCAGGTTGGACCTCAGCTTGCTGAAAAATTAGGAATACCTCAGGTAACTTATGTAGAAGAATTTAAAATGGATAAGAACATGAAGGATATCACTGTTAAGAGACAGTTAGAAGATGGTTATGAAATAATCAAACTTCAGACTCCTTGCATGCTTACTACTATTAAAGAACTTAACGTTCCTAGATACATGTCAATGGCTGGCATCTTCGGAGCTAAGAATAAGGAAATGAAGGTTTGGAACGCAAAGGATATCGAAGTAGATTTAACTAAGGTTGGTCTTGAAGCTTCTCCTACAAACGTATTCAGATCATTTACTCCTGCTCCAAAGGGCAAGGGTGTTACAATTGAAGGTGACACAAATAATGATATTGCAAAGAAGCTTTTAGTTAACCTAAAGGGTAAGCATGTAATCTAAGAAGGAGGAGGAATTTTATAATGGCTATTCAAGTAATTAAAGATAAATGTAAAGGTTGCCAGCTTTGTGTAAAAGCATGTCCATTCAATGCTATTGATATGGAAGGTAAGCTAGCTGTAATTAATGAAAAGTGTACAGCTTGTAAAGCTTGTATCGCAAAGTGCCCATTCAATGCTATTGAAAACACTGGTAGCGATGAAGTTGTAGATTTAAGTGCGTATAAGAATATTTGGGTATTCGCTGAACAGAGAGACGGAAAGTTAATGAACGTAGCTCTTGAATTAATTGGTGAAGGTTATAGACTTGCTAAGGAAATCAGCGAAGATACAAAAGTTTGTGCTGTTTTAGTTGGTGATGGAATTGCTAACTTAACTGACGAATGTTATGCTTATGGTGCTGATGAAGTAATTCTTATTGAAGATCCTCTTCTAAAGAATTTCACAACTGATGCTTATACTAAGGTTATCACAGATGCTATTCACGAATATAAGCCTGAAATCGTACTTTATGGTGCAACTCATATTGGTAGAGACTTAGCTCCAAGAGTAGCAGCTAGATGTAACACAGGTTTAACAGCTGACTGTACAAGACTTGACGTTAAAGTATCAAGCTACATTGACTTCGCTAAGAAGAACACTACATTAGATACATCAACATTAGACCCTAATGATCCTTCAACAGGAATCAAGCAGACTCGTCCTGCTTTTGGTGGTAACCTAATGGCTACAATTATTTGTCCTAGAACTAGACCTCAGATGTCAACTGTAAGACCTGGAGTAATGCAGAAGAGAGAAAAGGTTGATGGCGCTAAGGGTCAATTAGTAGTATTCAAGCCAGCGCTTACAGCTGCTGACATTAAGACTACTATTGTTGAAATTGTTAAGTCAGCTAAGGAAATGGTATCATTAACTGATGCAGATATTATCTGTTCTGCAGGTAGAGGTATTGGTGATGCTTCTGGTTTCGATCTTATGAAGAAGTTCGCTGATAAAGTTGGTGGAGTTGTTGGTTCATCAAGAGCTTGCGTTGATGCTGGATGGATTGATCATTCACATCAGGTTGGCCAGACTGGTACAACTGTAAAGCCTAAAATTTACTTTGCTTGTGGTATTTCAGGAGCTATTCAGCACTTAGCTGGTATGCAGACTTCTGACATCATTGTTGCTATCAACAAGGATGCAGATGCTCCTATGATGGAAATTGCTGACTATGCAATTTGTGGAGACCTTTATAAGGTAATCCCTGAAATCATGGCTGAATGGGACAATGCTGAAGCTCTTTATGATGCTTCAACAAAATAAGCTTTGAGATTTTTATAATATTAAAATAAAAAATCCGGCAGGTTTCTGCCGGATTTTTTAACAAGATAGATTATTATCCATTTGTGTGGGTATATAATATTCATTAACGTTATTAACTTATGGAAGGGAGTATAAATATGATTTCAGAAGAAAACAAGAACATCCAAAAAAAAGAGGTGGCACATATTGACGAAAAAAAATGTATAGGTTGTGGCAGTTGTAAACGAAATTGTGAATTTGAAGCAATTGTCAGAGGCAAAGATTATTATATTGTTAATGAAGAAAAATGTGTCAGCTGTAAAGTGTGTGCTTCTAAATGTCCAGCAGATGCAATCACTTATGGTTCATAAAAATTTTATTGTATTCTTTTTCTATTCTATTCCATGGGAATCCTATTACATTATTTAAATCACCTTCAATATGGTCTACATATTTGCCAAAAGTTCCTTGAATGGCATATGCACCTGCTTTATCATAAGGCTCTGGTGTATCTAAATATGCATTTATTTCTTTTTCTGTATAATCTTTAAAAAAAACTTTTGTTATTTCATAAAAACAATGTCTTATAGAAGTACCTGCTTGTAATATGCATACGCCTGTTGCTACATAATGGGCTTCTCCTTTTAAATTCCACAGAATATCGTAAGCATCCTGCCTGTCTTTTGGTTTACCAATAACTTTATCTTTATAAACCACAGTGTCAGCGGCAATAATAACAGGATTATTGTGATTTGATTCTAAAACTTTTTCTTCAACAAATAAGGCTTTTTTTAGTGCAAGATACATAACAGCATCCTGCATCTCTGATCCTTGGGGAATAGTTTCATCAACATCGGCGGGCATTATAGTTGGATATATGCCATTCTGATGCATTATTTCAATGCGCCTAGGTGATGATGATGCTAAAATAATATTCTCTTTATTCATTATATAAAATCTCCTTGAATGTTATAGTACAGAAAAACTGTATCAATTATGAGAAACATTATATCATAAATTTAATAAAAACTATGATATAATCTCCCATCCATCTTCCATCTTTTTTGTGATAGCAATAGACAATTAGTAAAATACTCAAAAATGACAAATACACATCTATGTGTAAATTAAAAAATATGGGAAATACTATAACAGAATTGTAAGACGGTTTGAAGGGAGATATATATGGAAAATAAAGAAGAGCAAAAGAAAAAGGTAGCAAAAGCTTATGAAAAATATGCAGATCAATTTACACCTAAGCCGAAATATTTTGCAAATTGTGTAAGAGCTTTTTTATCAGGAGGAATTATTTGTCTTATAGCTCTTTTCTTAAGTAATTCTTTTATTGCAAATGATATGAATAAAGATACAGCAGGGAGCTTTGTAACTATTATTTTGATATGTACAGCTCAGCTTTTAACAGGAATAGGTGTATTTGATTCTATTGCAAAATTCGCTGGAGCAGGGGTGATTGTACCAATTACGGGGTTTGCAAATTCTATGGTGGCGCCAGCTATTGAATTTAAAAAAGAAGGCTTAGTTTTAGGTACAGGTGCGAAACTTTTTAGTTTAGCGGGCCCAGTGCTTGTGTGTGGTATAAGCGCAGCTACAGTTATAGGAATGATTTATTGGGTAATTGAGAGATTTTTTTAAGGAGAGGTTAAGGGAATGACATTAAAAAAAGCGAATAATAAAATAGGAAAACAGACTTTAGTTTTTTCCAATAGACCCATTATTGCAAGTGGTAGCGCTATAGTAGGAGTTAAAGAAGGACAAGGGCCATTGGGGAATTGGTTTGATATGGTGTTAGAGGAAGATACCTTTGGAGAAAAAACCTGGGAAAAATCAGAAAGTAAGATGTTAAAAGAAGCTGTAAAAATGGCTATGACCAGAGGAGGAAAAAATCAGTCGGACATTGATGCTATACTTACCGGCGATTTATTAAATCAATTAATGTCGTCAGCTTTCATGGCGCGTGATATGCAAATCCCATTTATAGGTCTATATGGGGCATGTTCAACTATGGCTGAAAGCTTATTAATGGGAAGTGTTTTAATAGATGGAGGATATGGAAGTAATATAGTTACAGGGGCCTCCAGTCATTACTGCACGGCTGAAAGGCAGTTTAGAATGCCGCTTGAACACGGTAATCAGAGACCACCTTCAGCGCAGTGGACAGCTACTGCTGCAGGAGCAATTTTGCTTGAGGGTAATTGCAATCAAATAATGGAAGAACAAAAACCCATGATTATAGATAATAGTAAAGGAAATCCCGTTACCGAAAAAACAGTAGTCATTACTCATGGAACTCTAGGAAAAATTATTGATACTGGACTTAAAGATGCAAATCAAATGGGAGCAGCTATGGCACCTGCTTTTGTAGATACTGTGCTGAATCATCTAGAAGATACGGGGAGAAAACTATCTGATTACAACATGGTTCTAAGTGGAGACTTAGGACATATTGGAAAGCAGATAGCTATAGATTTGTTAGCAGATGCAGGTATACCTATGAAGGATTTAATAAATTGTTACGACGATTGTGGTGCAATGATTTATGAAAAAGAGCAGGATACCCATGCCGGTGGCAGTGGTTGTGGATGCTCTGCAAGTGTTTTTGCAGGATATGTATATAAAAGAATGAAAAAAGGAGAACTTAAGAGAATACTTTTAATTTCCACAGGAGCTCTATTATCTACAATTAGTCCAGGACAAGGGGAATCTATACCTGGAATTGCCCATGCGGTATCCATTGAAACCTGTTAGAAAGGGGAGTTATTATGGAATATTTATATTGTTTTTTGATAGGTGGGATAATATGTGTTATTGGTCAGATTTTACTTGATACAACTAAGTTGACTGCCCCTAGAATATTAGTTATTTTTGTTGTTTCAGGGGCAGTATTACAAGGGCTAAATTTGTATCAGCCATTAGTTGACCTGGCAGGAAATGGTGCAACAGTCCCGTTGCCTGGATTTGGATATGCATTGGCAAAGGGGGCCATGGAGGGAGCAAAAGATGGATTTTTAGCAGCATTAACTGGTGCAGTAAAAGATACTGCAGCAGGAGTCACCGTGGCCATTGTGTTTGGATATATCATAGCAGTTATATTTAACCCTAAATCTATTCGATAGATTTAGTAAATATCTTAATTTTTTCTGCCGTTGCTTTAAATTTTAGCAAGGGCAGATTTTCTATTTTGTATAAATTATTATAGTTACAAAATTAACAGATGGTGGTACTATATAAATAAAAAAAGATTTTGAATTGAGGAAATATGATGTTTGGATTTAAAGATGAGGAAGAGAGAGCAGCCGTTGTTGAGGGAATCATTAAGAGTGAATGGAATATGTTTCAAAAGGTGGATAACATAGGGGGCAGAGCCAGTTGCCAAAACGACTGGGAGACCTTCCATATTATGAGATTTAGTCAATATAGTGCATGGAACGATCTAATGATAAAGAGCTATGCAAAGGATATAGAAAACGCAATCAGACAAGGAAGAAATTTAATTACAGAAAAGTATGCTTTTATGATGGAGTTTACAGATCCACAGTACTACAAGCAAGCACTAGAGCCACATTTGCCAGCTATTGATTTAGATACTATGAATATGATAGAAGAAGTTGCCTGGTATATGGTTGACTGTGAAAAAGAGATTGCATCTAAATTTCCAAGACTGAGCAATTCGGGCAGACCCATTGAAGCACAAGGGGATGTTACTGGATTTACATCTGTAGAAACTTATGCAAAGGGTGAACTGAAGACTTATTCAAAGGATACTTTGAAACTTTATTTAGATTATGTCAGATCAAATAGGGCAGCAGGAAAAAATCTTGCTATGATAGTACAGGATACAATGATAAAAATGTATGGATATGATTCTATACAAGATGCAGAAAATAAGCTGTAAGTTTTACAAATAGATTGGATGATGATATGGATTTAAAAATATTTTTTAAAGAATTAGATTTAATTTTTAAAACAGGAGATATAAAAAAAGCTGAGGAGCTTGTTTTAGAATGGATGGAGAAAGCTCAAAAAGAGGGTAATATTCCGGCTATACTTGCTATAGCAAATGAATTAGGTGGAATATACAGAGTAACAAGTAGATTTGAGGAGGGAAGGAATGCCTACTCCATAGCAATTCATGCAATTAAACTGTTGAAATTAGAAAATACAGAACAGCATGGAACAACCCTTTTAAATCTGGCTAGTGTTTATGCAGCCTCTAAAAATAATATGGAAGCTTTAAAACTATATGAACAGGCAGCTGAAATATTTGAAGAAGCTGGATTAAGTAATGATTATAGATTGGCAGCATTATATAACAATATAAGTCATGTATATGATGAATTAAAAGAATTAGACAAAGCACAGTTAAATGCAGAAAAATCTTTAAGAATAATAGAAATTTTACCTGAATTTCCCATTGAGAAGGCTACTACATATACATCTTTAGCATGTATATATTTGAAGCAAAAAAGGTATGATGAAGCAGAACGAAATTTATTTACTGCACAACAGATTTTCAAAAATCAACATGGAAATATGAATCCACATTATGCAGCCACGTTAAGTGCTATGGGTGAATTATATTATTACACCGGTAATTATACATTATCTATTAGATATTTTGAACAAGCTTTGGAAATGATTAGAAATAACTATGGGGAAAATATATCTTATGCATCAACTTGCAGGAATCTTGCGCAGGTTTATGAAGTTGTAGGTGATCCGTCAAAAAGAAATGAATATGAAGCTATAGCAACAGCACTTGAAGAAAGGATTAGTAAAATATGAGGATGACTGGACTTGAACTATCAAAGGCTTACTATGAGGCTTATGGTAGAAGTATGATACACAACCAATTCCCGGAATATGAGAAATGTACTGCTGTTGGGCTTGTGGGTGAAGGCTCTGAATGTTTAGGTTTTGATGATGATTTCTCAGAAGATCATGATTTTGGACCAGGATTCTGTATTTGGCTTCCAGAAGAAGTATTTAAGGCTATTGGTCCTCAAATGCAGCACGCATATGAAAATCTGCCGAAGGCTTTTGAAGACAAATATCGATTGGAAACTATGGAGGGGAAAGGTAGAATTGGTGTCTTTAATATAAATGAGTTTTATAAAAAATATATTGGCTGCTCAGGAACTCCTAAAAATAATGTGGAATGGATGTTTATTCCTGAAAATAGTTTATGTACGGTGTCAAATGGAAAAGTCTTTGCAGATTCTTTAGGGGAATTTACTTCTATTAGAAATGAATTACTGAAATTTTACCCAAAGGATATTTTTCTGAAGAAAATCGTTGCCAGAATGGCGGTTATGTCTCAAGCGGGTCAATATAATTATGAGCGCTGTATGAAAAGAGGAGAGTTTGCGGCTGCTTATCTGGCATGTAGTGAATTTATACAGGCAGCAGTTTCAGCAGTTTACCTGTTAAACAGAAAGTACATGCCGTTCTATAAATGGATGTTCAGAGGGATGAATAACCTAGTTATTTTAGGAGAAGTAAAAGTTCTATTAGAGAAGCTGGTACTTCTTTCAGATACCACTGAAAATACCATAAAAAAAGTAAATCTAATAGAAGATGTATGTATTAAAATCAGAGAAGAATTAAATCGACAAGAAATTATTGGAGGTATAGATAATTTCCTTCAAAATCATTGTTATGAGGTTATGAATTCAATTTCTGATGCCCAGATTCGAAATTTACCCATTATTTATGATTGTAAATAATGACAAGTTACTTAGTAGAAATATAGAAAAAAACCGACTCTTAAGAGTCGGTTTTTTCTATATTTTGCATATTAAATTTTAAGCCAATCTGGAATTGTACTATTACCATTTTCATCTGTATTATTATTTTCTCCATTGCCTGGAGAAGTACCATTAGCAGGTGGAGTAGTATTATTACTTCCGTTGTTAGCATTATTTCCGTTAGTGCTATCACCAGGGGTTTCAGTTCCAGTGTCATCAGGGGGTGACTGAACACCATTGAAGTTATAATTCGTTTTTCCACTGGAACTTACTGGGTACTTTCCAGGGTCCGGATTATGAATAGGACAATAACTATGCGGTACTTCATAACCTATATCAGCCACAGAGTGGCTTACTGTATAAGGCCGTTTTACGCCCAATACCTTTCTAGTTGAAGGACAAGATGGTGTTGCCAGATATCCTGTTTCTGAACATACGGTCACATAGCTATGAACATTATCTGTAGTCTTTGGTTCTGTGCCTTTGATAAAATACTCTGAGTGGACAGTCCCTCTAGGATCCAAAGAGCTTAGTGAAGAAGGTAACTTACCACTTTTTGTATCAATAGTAACGCTGATAACATTACTTGGTTTGGAATGATAATTTTCCGTTGGAATCTTTGCACATACCTTACCCATGATATTGCTCCAAAGCCTTGCAGCAGCAGCACTGCCTTGACTTAGTTCAATATTAACATCGTTTCCAATCCAAACTGCAGCAGAATACTGAGGTGTAAAACCAACAAACCAAGCATCATAATTATCAGTGGTAGTACCTGTTTTACCAGCAGCAGGCTGCTTTGAAATAGCGGCTTTAGAACCTATTCCATGTGTTACGACACTTCTAAGCATATCTCTCATGATAAAGGCTACCCCTGAATCCATTACCTGTGTAGTTTGCGGAGAATTTTCTACTAGAACTTCACCGCGGTTATTTGTAACTTTTGTAAAGGCCATTGGTTCTGAATATTTTCCATCGTTTACAAAAGTGCTGTAGGCTGCAGACATTTCGAGAGGTGAAATACCTTTCGTCATACCACCAAGAGCAAGTGCAGCAGCATTTAAATCATTGGCCTCACCAGAAGATTCCACAATAGTGGAAACTCCTACTTTTTTCAAGAAAGATAAACTTTTCTGAACACCTAACTGTTGAAAAATTCTTACGGCATTTACGTTTACAGATTGTTGTAAAGATTCTCTCATGGTATATAATCCTCTATAACCTGAATACCAGTTTTTAGGCCACTGTTTTCCTTGTATGATAAGCGGTGTATCGTCAATAACGCTGGCAGCAGTAAAGTAGTCACCAAATAATTTTGAGACACCTGAACTGTCACTAAACTTCATGGAAGTTCCACTATTGACAGCATCAGCAGAAGCCTGAAGAGCAGGGCCATAGACAGAAATAGGTTTAATAGAAGAACCTGGTTGTCTAGGTTTTATGGCTCTGTTGAATAACAGTCTTCCTACCGTGTTTCGTCCACCAACCATAGCTTTAATGGAACCGGTAGATGGGTCTGAAATGACCATAGCGGATTGTGGCTGAACAACTTTTTGCTTCATAGTATAGTAATCACTTGATATAGCTAAACCCTTTGAAGTGGATTTAAATACTTTAGGCATTTCAGTAAACAGATTACTAGCTATAACTAAATTACCATCGTCGTCTCGCGTCTTATATTTAGCAGGAATAGCTATGATACTTCCATCAATACTGTAAAATATACCATCTTCTTGGGTATAGGTATCATTAAACTGTAAGTTGCAATCAATTTTTTCTTGTACTTCTACATTATATATTTTTAAACGTTTACCCTTATATATTGTAAGAGAATTATCCGAATTTTTTTTGTATTCATCTGAATTAAGTATGAAGTCGCCGTCTGGCTGAAAATAAGTTTTGTAGTTATACAGCATAATACTTCCTGAATCACTTACAATGTTTCCGTTTTTCTTATCTTTTTTTAAGTTGGCTACGCTTGGGAAGTTTTTATTATTTGAAAATTCTTTTTCTGCAATATGCTGCATATCAGAGTTCAATGTTGTTTGAATCTTCAATCCCCCAGTATAAATCATTCTGTTAGCTCGCTCTTCTGACATTCCTTCTTCCATTAATGCGTTAGTTACCTGTTCAACCACATAATCCGCAAAGTATGAAGAAATTTCAGACGTAGAACCAGAGCTTGGTTTCAAATGATCTTTTAGATTGGTTGCTAAAGCATCAGAACGTTCTGAATCGGTAATAAATCCTTGTTCATTCATAAATTTTAAACAATTTTCTCTTCTGCTGTCAGATATATCGTTGTACACATAATAAAAGTCATTGCCCTTTAACAGAATATCACTATTATTAGGATTGGTAATATTCTCAGGGTATATTTTCTTAATTAGCGCATAAGAATCTGGAGCTTGTGGGAGCGATGCCAACGAAGCACATTCTAGTAAATCCAAATCACTAACATCTTTTGAAAAGTATGCTTGAGAAGCAGCCTGTACACCATAGGAATTATAACCCAGATAAATTGTGTTAAGGTATGCTTCAATAATTTCTTCTTTTGTTAAATGTTTTTCTAACAAAATAGTATAATATGCCTCTTTAATTTTTCGTGTTAAAGAGCGTTCTGATTTTGTTTCAGATAAGTACAAATTTCTGGCAAGCTGTTGTGTAATGGTACTGGTTCCGCTAATTTTACCTGTAGTAAAACTATCCTTAACAGCTCCAAGTATACGTACAAAATTAAAACCATGGTGATCCCAAAAGGTCTTATCTTCAAGCGCCACAAATGCATCCACTAAGTTTTGAGGGAGTTCGTTGTATTCTACATTTGTTCTAGTACCTTCGGCAGAGAATGAAGTTAAGTTATCAATTACATTGCCTTGATCATCATAAAGGGTTGAACTTTCACTTAAAAGGGAATAGATGTTGTTAGGATCAATATCTGGTGCTTTTATAACTACCGAAATGATTAAGCCAAATAAAACCAGACCTCCCAACAAACCTAATCCTGTCAAAAACAAAATAAATTTTTTAAGGTTCAGCCTATGTTTATGCTTTTTTCCCTTTTTTTCTGTATTTTTTTCCATAATATTTTCCTCGTTATCACGAACCATTGAGTCTGAACGCTTAAATGAAAACTCCTTTTTTGCTTTAGTTTTTTTCTCGTTAAGCCGATCCATTCGAGTTTTTCGTCTAGCCTCAATTTCCGCTTTTTCTTCTTGTTGTTGTTGTTCCATTTCGTTAAATCTTGAAAGAAAATCTTCAACATTTGTAGAATTATCATTCGTTTTTTCTTCAAATTGGTTAAAGAATTCATCTATTTTTCTTAATTTATCTTCATTGGTTTCATTTTTATTTTTAAATTCGTCTGACAAAATATCACCTGCCTTATTATACAAAAACTCTATTATATTATAGCATAGATAGAATAAAAGGCAAAAGAATTTATAAATCCAAGTAAATTCTTAATAAATTGTTTATAATTTATTATTGACATTTTTAACGTTTTTGCTGACATTATTATATATTTATGGCAAAATAACATAATAGAGATTAACTTAAGGAGGACAGCAAAATGTATGATAGTATAGACGTGGCAAGAGCAGCTATAGCATTAGCTATTACACCAAATAGATCAGAAGAAGAAAAAATGATTGAGGAACTTGCACAGAAAAATATTAAAGCAGCTGCGGTGGACATTGGTGGTGATATTATAAATGCTACTCATATTGTCATAGAGAGATCAATATTTATAGCCAGAAAAGCAGGTATAATAAAAGAAGAACATGTGCAGGATGGTGCTGTTGCAGGAGCTGCCCGGGAAGCCCAGACACAAATTATTGCTAAAGCGGTAGGACTCAATGGTGGTGGCAAAATAGCCATATGCAGAAGTGACGAACATGTTACGGTCTGCATCTTTATGAGTATAGGCATGATGTATTTAAATGAAGTGGTAGTGGGACTTGGACATAGAACAATTCCAGCCATAGGTCATACAGAAAAATAAAAGTAACCCATTGATTAAATGTAAAAATATGGTAAAATAGTTTAGGGATTATAAATAATGGCTTTTACTTGGGGGTTTTTACTTTGAGAAGGCCAGCTGTTTTTGTTTGCGGTGCCTACATATTAGGTATGGCAATAGAATTGTTTCTAAAAATAGATCAGATTATCATTTTAATCATTGCTCTTTGTATCATAATCGCAATGATAGTTAGTATGCATTTTTACAAAACTCGCAGACTTAGATGGAATAAGAAACATCTATGTCTGTTTTTTATTGCTTTTATAGTAGGAATATTTGGAGCCATGCAATATAGTTATCAGTCAAACAAAATAGGGGTTTTGGAAAAAAATCAAGGGGAGTATTTAAGAATTCAAGGAAAAGTAATTTCCGCAGTAGAGAAGGATGAAGAAAATCATAAGATAATAGTTGTAGTGAAGAACCTTGAAGGTTTTGGAAACTTACCTAGTAAAGAAAAAATCCTAGTCAATATTTATGGACTATGCCCTGAATATTATAAACTGCAGGGAAACATTATACAAACAATAGGATTTATAGAATTACCGACGGCAAGGAGAAATCCTAAAACGTTTGATTATAAGATGTATTTAAAGACAAAAGGAATATCAACGATTATGTCTGTGACGGCTGAAAATATTCAAGTGTCTGGTGAAATAAATGATCGTTATCTTAACTATTTATCTGAAATGAAGTACATCTTTAAGTGCAATATATACCTTTTATTTGATGAACAACTAGCGGGTCTGTTAATGGGTATGATTTTTGGAGATAATAGCGGCTTATCAGAAGAACTTTATGAATCCTTTCAAAAAAACGGCATATGCCATGTACTGGCAGTGAGTGGACTTCATATAGGAGCATTATATGTCTGCGTTAATGCTATTTTAGGAGGAAGGAAAAAAATAAAGTTTTATATAATAAGTGTAATCATATTATTTTTTTATGCTTCTTTAGCTAACTTTTCCCCTTCAGTTATAAGAGCAGTATTGATGATTACTTTACATATATTTTCAAAATATATGAATTGCAGATATGATATGTTTACATCAGGTGCCATAACTATGTCGGTAATGTTATGCTTTAATCCTATGTCTCTTATAAATTTAGGATTTCAATTATCCTTTTTAGCTATATTTACATTGGCAGTTATACTGCCTGCTGCGCAAAGAATATGTGATAAAAGTATAACGCCCATTCTTGTTATTCAGGCGGGTATGGCACCTATTTCAGCATTTGCATTTAATTACTTCTCATTTAGTGCTTTTTTGGCAAATATTCCAGTAATTTTTATAGCCGGACTGTTAATTCCATTGGGTATGTTATTATTACTTTTTTCAACTATTGCTGCAAGCTTGCCAGATTTGGGCATGGTCACAGCTACTCTGAATTGTGGTTTTCAAATTACTGGAATATTAGTAGAATTTTTTTCAAAACTGTTACTTTTTATAAATAATCTGGCTTTTATAGATAATCTTTCATATAAGTATGTAATAAGCCCTCCACTATGGACTGTACTTCTTTATTATTGTATTTTATTTTTTTTATCATCAGAATCCTTTAGAATTATGTGGCAGAGAAAGCATTACAAACAAATTTTTAGGTTTGGGATAACAATAATATGTGTAACTTTTATCTTGGGCAATTCCCTTAAAGATGGATTTGAACATGTTCAACTTACTTTCGTTGATGTTGGACAAGGTGATTGTTTATTAATAAAGACACCTGAGGGAAAGAATGTATTAATAGATAGCGGGGGCAGCAGCCAGTATGATGTAGGTAAAAAATTATTGCTTCCATTTCTTTTGAAGAATGGGGTTCAAAAAATTGATATGGCTATTATCACCCATTTGCATACTGATCATGTGGGAGGACTTTGTTCATTATCCAAAGAACTGCCTGTAAAAAAGGTGGGAATATATGAGGGGAATTCGTTGATTTCAGATAAGGTAGAGGAACGAATAGGAGTGTCAGCAGAACATTTCGTTTATTTAACAAAAGGACAAAGCGTGAAAATAGGAAAAGATTTAGAAATAGAGGTACTATATCCAAATAAAAAATCCGCTGAAGAGTATAACCTGATTATGGAGAATGAAAAGGATGAAAATGCCACATGTCTGGTTATGAAAATAATGTTTAAAGGAGTTTCTGTAATCATGACAGGTGATATAGATACAAATGGTGAAATGAATATTTTAGCGGATAATTCAGATAAATGCTTGAATACTGACATTTTGAAGGTTGCGCATCATGGTAGTAAATATGGAAGCTCACAGGCATTTTTAGAGGCAGTGAAACCTAAGATAGCGGTTGTTCAAGTAGGAAAGAACACCTATGGACATCCCGATAAGAAAACTTTGGAAAGAATAGAAAATGCAGGCGCTTTTGTTTATAGAAATGATATTCAGGGTGCAGTAGGAGTAGAGATTAAGAAAGATGGAAAGGTTAAAATACACACTATGATTTAATGCTTAAAAGTGATATAATGATATATTAAGAATTGAGCGAATGCAAGCTAAGAGCGCCTCGCAGAGGATTTTTTTATTTTGGGAGATATGATAATGACGTATCAGTATAAGCAGACAGAAAAAGAACATGCTTTTCAAACGATAGCTAAAGACTTAAAGGCAGATAAAATAGGGCCGGTTGCTGCACTTTTTGGACGAGAGCAATATCTTGTAAATTGGTCGTGTGAGCAAATTGTTGATAAATATATTAATCCTGCATGCAAGGAATTGGATCTATCCGTGCTTGAGGGGGAAAAAATAACTATAGATGCCATAAAAGAAGCTTGTGAAACTTTTACAATGATGTCTGAAAAAAGGATAGTGATTGTAAGAGATTTTACATTGCTTGAAGGAACAAAGATGAAGGGCTTTTCAGAAAATCAGGAGAGTGAACTGGCTGATTATATGAAACATGTACCAGAAGGGTGTATACTAATTATTACTGCAAATAATGCAGACAAAAGAAAAAGACTTTTTAAGTCCATAAATGAGAATGGACAGGCATATGATTTTGAGGCTTTAAATGAAAAAGCTTTAAAATCATTTGTAGAAAAAAGATTTAGGTCAGCAGGGAAAGTAACAAAACCTTCCGTTATAAATGAATTTGTACAAAGCAGTGGATATTTTCATAAAGAAGCAAATTACACATTATATAATCTTGAAAATGATATTCGTAAAATAATTGCATATAGTGAGGGTGAAGAAATATTATTGTCTGATGTGCTGGCTACAGTTTCTGGGAATCTTGAGACAAGTGTATTTGCCATGCTTGATGCTATAAGTATAGGAAGGAAAAACGAGGCGTATATTTTGTTGAATTCCCTGTTAAGTGCAGGTGAAAATCTGTATATGATTCTTTCACTAATTGCCTCACAATTTGAAATCATTTTAGAAGTGAAAGAAATGCTGGAAGAGGGGAAAAATCAAAAGCAAATACAAGGCATATTAAAAATTCATGAATTTAGGATAAAAAAGGCCATGTCATTTGCTGGGAGATATTCAGTGAATAACTTAAGAAAGATATTAACTAAAGTTTATGAGATAGACCGAAGTATAAAGACAGGTATACTGGAACAAAATTTAGCACTTGAACTATTTATAGCACAGATTTAGGAGGAGAAATAGAAATGTCTAAGTCCTTAAAAGCAGATTTGATGCTTATGCTGGTAACTTTATGCTGGGGTGTATCCTACATATTGATGAATGTTTGTTTAGGGGAAATAGGGCCACTTACGTTGAATGCATATCGTTTTTTAATCGCATTTTTCGCTGCACTTATATTAGCTTTTCCGAAGTTGAAAAATGTAAATAAGGCTACGCTTAGATATAGTGCAATGATTGGATTAGCTTTAGCCCTTGTTTATATAAGTGTAACTTATGGTGTTATGTATACCAGTTTATCCAATGCAGGTTTTTTATGTGCTTTAACCGTAATTATTACACCCGTATTAACGTTTTATATTAAGAAGGAAGCACCAAACAAAAAATTAATAGCTGTTCTTATTATGTGTTTAATAGGTATAGGATTAATGACTTTAAATGAGCAGCTTAAGCCAGCTTTAGGTGATGTGCTTTGTATATTGTGTGCTTTTATTTATGCGGTAGATTTAATGTTAGTAGATAAAGCCGTACATAAAGAAGAAGTTAATGCCTTTCAATTAGGAGTATATCAATTGGGATTTACAGGTTTATATATGTTTGTTTTATCTATAGTTTTAGAGACACCTGTATTACCAAGTAAGCCTAGCATATGGGCGGCCATGCTGTTTTTGGCTATCTTTTGCACTGGGGTTGCCTTTATAGTTCAGGTCATAGCTCAACAATATACATCTGCCACACACGTGGGCGTGATATTTGCTCTTGAACCTGTATTTGCAGCTATTGCCGCATTCTTTTTTGCGGGAGAAAGATTACTGCCAAGGGCATATATAGGTGCCTTGTTAATGCTGGCAGGTATTATTATATTAGAGGTCGATTTTAAAAGCATTGTAAATAAAAAAATAGCTTCAAACGATTTGAGAATTGATAATTCTGACAATTTCAAGGATTGAATTGATGTTGCTATTAGGGCTGTTTTTAAGTATAATAGACTATAACTAGTTTGTTATATTTGACAATAAAAAAGGTAGGAGGATTATTATGTGTGAAAAATGTGGTACTCAAGACCAAAACTTTACTGCCGACTTTAAGGAGCTCGCTCCAGTGTTGGAAAAGTATGGTAAGGTGCCTGGAAGCTTGATAACAATCTTGCAGAAGGCACAAGATATCTATGGATATTTATCCATAGATGCGATTAATTATATTTCACAGCAGACTGGCATAAAACCAGCCAAAATCTACGGAGTTGCAACATTCTATGCACAGTTTAGATTACAGCCTATTGGCCAATATCTAATTATGCTTTGTAAGGGGACAGCATGTCATGTAAACGGCGCAGATATTATAGAAGAGGCAATCAGTGAATATTTAGGTATTCATGATGGGGAAACAACAGAGGACGGGCTTTTTACGTTAAATAATGTAGCATGCTTAGGTTGTTGCTCGCTTGCACCTGTTATGATGATTAAGAGCGCTGAAGGGGATGAAACCTATGGCAATCTTACTAAGGACAGTGTTAAAGAAGTCCTTGCTGAAATTAAAGCAAGAGCATAGGAGGGAGTAACGATGAAGGTAATAGTTGGACAGGGGAGTTGTGGTGTAGCTACTGGAGCTAAAAAAACAGCAGATGAATTCAAAAAGCAGATTAACGCAAAGAATTTAAACGTTGAAGTAGGAATCACAGGTTGTGTTGGTACTTGTTATTTGGAACCAATTGTTGATATTTATGAGGACAATGGTGACATGACAAGATATGTTAAGGTTCAGCCTGAAATTGTTGCTGAAATTGTAGAAAAGCATTTGGTTGGAGGAACACCGGTTGTAGAATATTCAATTTCAGATATTAACAAGCAATTTATTGATAAGCAGAAAAGAGTAGTTCTTAGAAACTGTGGTTTAATCGATCCTGAAAATATTGAAGAATATCTTGAAGTTGCTGGATATGAGGCAACAAAAAAGGTTGTTACTTCCATGACACCAGAAGAAGTCATTGAAGAAATTAAAATTTCAGGTCTTCGAGGCAGAGGCGGTGCTGGATTTCCTACATGGTTTAAGTGGAATGCAGCAAAAGGCAATCCGGGGAAAAACAAATACATTGTCTGTAATGCTGATGAAGGTGACCCAGGTGCATTTATGGATAGATCTGTTCTGGAAGGGGACCCTCATTCACTAATTGAAGGTATGATTATTGGTGGATTTGCTATGGGTGCTACAGAAGGTATCATCTATTGTCGTGCAGAATATCCACTTGCTATACATAGACTGGAGATTGCTATGTCCCAGGCTAGAGAAAAAGGGTACTTAGGAAAAAATATTTTGGGAACTGGGTATGACTTTGATTTAAGAATTAAGGCTGGTGCTGGTGCTTTCGTATGTGGAGAAGAGACTGCATTAATTGCTTCTCTTGAAGGAGAAAGGGGTATGCCTAGACTTAAGCCGCCTTTCCCAGCACAAAAGGGATACTGGCAGCAGCCTACAAATATTAATAATGTAGAGACTTTTGCAAACGTTGCATGGATTATCGTAAATGGTGGAGCTGCTTTTGGTGCTATGGGTACTGAGCAGAGTAAAGGAACCAAGGTTTTTGCATTAGCAGGGAAGATTAAAAAAGGCGGACTTGTAGAAGTTCCTATGGGGCTTCCTCTTAAGGACGTTATCTATGGAATCGGAGAAGGAATAAAACAGGATAAGAAGTTTAAGGCTGTTCAGATGGGGGGACCATCAGGTGGATGTATTCCAGCAGAATTAATAGATACTCCTGTAACTTATGAAGATATTAATAAGACTGGAGCAATTGTTGGCTCAGGTGGTATGATTGTAATGGATGAAGATACTTGCATGGTTGATATGGCTAGATATTTTCTGGACTTTACAAGAAAAGAATCCTGTGGTAAGTGTAACTATTGCCGTGTAGGGACTAAGAGAATGCTTGAAATTCTGGAAAGAATTACAAGAGGAGAAGGTAAGGACGGAGATATCGAACTTCTGGAAGAATTAGCATATAAAATCAAGGATGGTTCTATGTGTGGACTTGGTCAGACTGCTCCAAATCCAGTTCTTACTACGATTAAGTATTTTAGAAATGAATATGAAGATCATATTTACAACAAGAAGTGTACAGCTAAATCATGTAAGCCATTACTAACATTTACGATTACTGATGCTTGCAAGGGATGTACTTTATGCTCAAAGAAATGTCCTGTGGAGGCTATTTCTGGCGAAGTAAAGGGCAAACATGTTATTGATCAGGATAAATGTATTAAATGCGGAAAGTGCCTAGAAACTTGTAAGTTTGGTGCTATAGAGAAAAACTAAGGGAGGGGGAGAAAGATATGAAAAAGTTTAGACTAAACATTGACGGGAAAGAAGTTTATGCAGTTCCTGGACAGACTATTTTGGAAGTTGCAAAAGAAAATGATATTTTTATTCCAACTCTATGTTTTGACGAAAGAACTGAAATTTATGGTTCATGTGGAATCTGTGTTTGTGAGGTTGAAGGGAATCCTAAGCTTGTAAAGGCTTGCGCTACTGAAATTGCTCCAAATATGGTTATAAAAACAAATACGGAAAGAGTATTAGAATCAAGAAAAACAAATCTTGAATTACTGATTTCAAATCATGTAGGAGACTGCAGACCTCCTTGTGCACTGGCCTGTCCTGCAGGCACAGATTGTCAGGGATATGTTGGGCTGATTGCCAATGGTGAGTTTGAGGCAGCTATTGAATTAATTAAGAAAAATATACCACTTCCTGGTGCTATCGGCAGAGTCTGCCCTCATCCATGTGAAGATAAGTGTAGAAGAAAACTGATTGATGGACCAGAAAACGCTATTTCCATTCAGTGGCTAAAGCGATTTGCAGCGGATCAGGATATGGCTTCTGAAGATCCCTTTATGCCAGATATTGCACCTGAAACAGGGAAAAGTGTAGCTGTTATTGGTGGTGGTCCTATGGGGTTGTCAGCAGCTTACTTCTTAAGACAACAGGGGCATGATGTCACAATTTACGAAGCAATGCCTAAGTTAGGTGGTATGCTTCGTTATGGTATCCCTGAATACAGGCTTCCTAAAGAAGTGTTGGATGAAGAAATTTTTATGATTGAAAAAATGGGTGTAGAACTGGTTCCTAACACTAAAGTTGGTGTGGACATTCCATTTGAAACGATCAGAACGGATTATGATGCAGTGCTCCTTGGCATAGGTGCTTGGGTTTCAACCGGTGTTGGATGTGAAGGCGAAGATTTACCAGGTGTTATTGGTGGTATTGATTTCTTAAGAAAAGTGGTTAGAAACGAAGAAATCAAGCTTGGTGATAGTGTAGCAATCGTTGGTGGTGGTAATACTGCTATGGATGCATGCAGAACTGCAGTAAGGCTTGGTGCAAAGAAGGTTTATAACATTTATAGAAGAACAAAAGATGAAATGCCTGCTGACAGGATTGAAATTATTGAAGGGGAAGAAGAAGGCGTCATCTTTAAGAACTTAACAAATCCGATTGAATTTGTAGCGGGAGAAGATGGGAGAGTGAAACAGGTTATCCTTCAGGTGATGGAACTTGGAGAACCCGATGCATCGGGAAGAAGAGCACCAAAACCAGTGGAAGGAAAAACTGAAACTCTGGATATCGATACGGCTATTCTTGCGATTGGCCAGGCTGTAGATGCAGCTCAATTTAATGTTGATAAGACCAGAAAGAAGGCCATCGCTTATGATAAAGATACTTTCATGACAAGTATGGAAGGTGTATTTGCTGGTGGTGACTGTGGTAATGATAAGATTTCAATTGCGATTGAGGCTATTGCAGATGCAAGAAAGGCATCCGCAATAATAGATGCTTATTTAAATGGCGAAGAAGTTAAATATGAAAAACCTTTTGCTGTTGAAAGAGACGATATTGATGAAAAGACTTTTGAAGATAGAGAAAGACTTTGCAGGCCAACTATGGATCAGCTTGAAGCAGATGAAAGAAAAGACAACTTTACAGAGGTTGTGTTTGGATATGATGAAGATCAGGCAATTGCCGATGCTTCAAGATGCCTTGAATGTGGATGCCATGATTATTTTGAGTGTAAGCTGATAGACTTCGCTAATGAGTATAATGTACATCCTGAAAGATTTGCAGGAGATAAGAATAAAATTGAATTTGAGGATAATCACCCATTCATTTTAAGAGATCCAAATAAATGTATACTTTGTGGGCTTTGTGTAAGAGTCTGCGATGAAATAATGGGTATTGGTGCTTTAGGTCTTGTTCATAGAGGATTTGACACAGTTGTTAAGCCAACCCTTGAAAAACCACTTGTTGAATCTGGTTGTGTATCTTGTGGTCAGTGCGTAAGCGTTTGCCCAACAGGAGCATTGCAGGAAAGAACGACTATGACAAAAGCTGTACCTCTTAATACTGAATGTACAGAATCAACTTGTGCATATTGTTCAGTTGGATGCACTTTAGATATTGAAACCTATGGTGATTTACTTGTTAAAGCAAATCCAAATACTGAGGGCATCGTTAATGAAGGACTTGCTTGCGGTAAGGGTAAATGGGGCTTTGACTGCACAATGCTAGAAGATAAGCTTCTTGAACCAATGATTAAAGATGGTGAAGGATTTGTTGAAACAGATTACCATGAGGCTATGGTTCTTATTGCAAAGAAGACTGAGGCTATCGCTGCAAGATATGGCAAAGATGCAGTTGCAGTTGCTATTTCTGACAGATACACAAATGAAGAAGCTTATGCAATTAAGAAGATGGCTAAAGTTATGGGAGCTAGAACTCTTTGCTTTAATAACAGAATCAGTGGTATTGCACCAGTGATTGGACATGATGCTTCTCCAAACACAATCAATGAATTACTTTCAACCGATGTAATTCTAGTAGTTGGTTTTGATACTGTTCTTAATCCAGTTATCCAGCTGAAGATTAAACAAGCGGCTAAAAATGGGGCTAAGGTTGTTTTAATTAATCCTGTAGAATATAAGCAGCATGGATTTGATTTTGCTGAAAAGGTTATTTATACAGAAAATAACACAGATATGCTGAAAGGCATAGCAAAGGCACTGCTTGATATGGGGAAAACTTCAAAGATTGAAGGATTTGATTCATTTGCAGAAGACTTAAAGAATACACAGGTTTCAGAAGAGGCAGCACAGGTTGCTGAACTTTACGGAAAAGCAAAGAAGGCTATGATTGTGTTCCAGCAGAATTTTGTTTCAACTGAAGCAGCTACTTTAATAGGAGATATTGCTCTTCTATCAGGACATATTGGAACGCCTAGAGATGGTATACTTCAGGTTAAAGCAAAGAACAATTCACAGGGTATTATTGACCTTGGCATTAAAGCTGGAGTTGAAGCTCTTGAAGGTGTTAAGGCACTATTAATCTTTGGAGAAGATCCAGATGTAGATTTAAGTGGTCTTGAATTCTTAATGGTAAGCGATATTTATATGACTGCTACTGCTGCTAAGGCGGATGTAATCATTCCTGGTACAGGATTTACAAGCGTTGATGGAACTTTCACGAATACTGAAAGAAGATTAATGCCAGTAGAAGCAACTATTTTTGAAGGTGTTGATTTGACTAACTGGGAAATTGCCGCTGAAATCGCACATGTATATGAAGTTGAATTTGGGTTTGATGATACTTTTGATATTTCGCTTGAGATGGAAGATATTCTTCCAAGATATAAGTATTCTGAAGTAGGAGAAATTCTTGGTGGAACGTTAGAGCCAGTTGATCCTAAATTTGTACTAGTTCATGATGCTGCATTTGTAGAACCATTAAGATGCACAGATGATTTAATGAACATTATTGCGGCTAGATTACCAAAGCCAGCAAATAATTAATTTGATAGTTTGATAGATTGTAAAGGTTTATTGAATTGAATAGAAAGGGACTTTCTCAGTGAGAAAGTCCCTTTTTTTAACATTAATCTTCAAATATCTCACTACTGTGATATTTGAAGGTTTGCTTTTTATATGGAGGACTTTTATAATAAATATTAGATTTTAGGCAGGAGTGATGTTATGAATACTATTTTAATTATAGAAGATGACAAATTTTTAAATAAGGGGCTGCAATACGATTTGGAAGCAGAGGGATATCAGACGTTCTCTGCTTTTCATATGGAAGAAGCAAAAAGGATTTATTGTAAAAAGCATATTAATCTGGTTTTGCTTGATGTCAATCTGCCAGATGGAGATGGATTTAATTTTTGCAAATGGGCAAAAGAACAGAACAAAAAAATACCAATTATTTTTCTTACAGCTAGAGATTTAGAAAAAGATGCAGTAAAGGGATATGATTTAGGGGCAGAAGATTATGTTACCAAACCTTTTAGTGTTGTACTCCTTAGAAAAAAGATTGCAGTCATATTAAAAAGGTTTGAAAGTGAGGAAAATCTGCTGGATTATGATGATGGATTTTTATCTATAAACCTTGGAAATATAGATGTTTGCAAAAGGCAGGAAAGAATAAATTTAACCCCAACAGAGTATAAGTTGTTGAAGGTATTTTTGGCAAATCCAAGACAATTGCTGACACATGATATGCTAATAGAAAAGGTGTGGGGCCTAGAGAGCGTTTTTATAGATAAGCATGCATTAGCAGTCAACGTTAACAGAATGCGAAATAAGATTGAAGATGCAGAACATACTTATATTTCCAATGTATATGGAATGGGGTATCAATGGGTGGGTGAAAAGGAATGAGTAAAATACAGATGATACTAACGATTTGCTCTTTCCTAGTAACGTGTATTTGCCTTATAAGAAACTGGAAAATCAAGAGAGATATCTACAAATTCACAGATGCATTGGATCAATGTATTGAAGAGATGATTCTTGGAAAAGAGGAAATATTTTTTGATGAAATGGGAGAAAATGTACTTTCCAGGCTGCAGACAAAATTGAAAAGATTATATGAAATTCAAAGGAAGTATAGCCAACAGAACTTTGAGGAGAAGAATAAAATGCAGGCTTTGGTGTCTGATATTTCACACCAAACGAAAACTCCTATTGCAAATATAATAATGTATATAGAGATTTTGAAAAATAGAAAAAATGAGCCAGAGAAAGAAGCAGAATTTTTAAATTTGGTTGATGCACAGGTAAGGAAATTGGACTTTTTAATCCAGGCAATGTTAAAAATGTCACGATTAGAAACGGGTATTCTGAGCATAGAGAAAAAACAGTGCAGCCTCTATGAAACCATTGGAAATGTTTTGGCAGTACTTCAGCCTAAAGCAGATAAGAAAAAGATACAGGTCTCTGTTACTTGTCCAAAAGAGTTAGCTATTAGCCATGACCGAAAATGGACAGAAGAAGCAATTTTTAATATTTTAGATAATGCGGTCAAGTATACAGAACGGGGCGGACAGATTCATTTATTGGTTGCTCCTCAGGAATTTTACATAAAAATTAGTATTCGTGATAATGGAAAAGGAATTGAAGAAGCAAATCAGGGAAGAGTATTTCAGCGTTTTTACAGGGAAGAAGATGCACATGAGCAGGAAGGTGTAGGAATTGGATTATATCTTGCCAGAGAAATTATTACAAGGCAGCAAGGGTATATTGAAGTAAAATCACAGAAGGGAAAAGGTTCCGAATTTCGGATTTATCTGCCTAGGTAAAAGAATCACAAGATTGTGATAATGAAAAATTGAGATTAGATTGTGATTTTTTGATGGTAGGCTAGATTTATCAGAAGAAAAGGAGGAATATATAAATGGTAGAAATTGTAAAAACAGTTGGATTAAAAAAATATTATAAAATAGAAAACTATGTGGTAAAAGCTTTGGACGGAGTGGATTTTTCAGTAAAAGAAGGAGAATTTGTTGCAATTGTTGGAAAATCAGGAAGCGGCAAATCAACATTGCTTCATATGCTTGGAGGTCTGGATGTGCCTACGGAAGGAGAGGTAATTATTAATGGGAAACAGTTGCAGAATCTAAAGAAAGAACAGTTGACCATTTTTCGAAGGAGAAAGGTAGGTTTCGTATTTCAAAGCTATAATTTAATTCCGGATTTGAATGTGTATGAGAATATCATATTGCCTATAGAATTGGATGGAGGACATGTTGACAAGGAATATATTGATATGATAATCCAATTGCTGCATCTGGAAGAGAAACAGGAGGCCCTGCCCAAGACATTATCTGGAGGACAGCAGCAGAGAGTGGCAATTGCCAGAGCACTTTCCACAAAACCAGCAATTGTTCTAGCCGATGAACCAACTGGCAATCTGGATAGCGCCACCAGTCATGATGTTCTGGGACTGCTAATTTTAACAGCAAAAAAATTTCAACAGACTTTGATAGTAATTACTCATGATGAAGATATCGCACAGCTGGCAGATCGAATTGTTCGAATTGAAGATGGCCGAATTGTGCTGGGAGGTGAGTGATTTGTTGGCAAATAATAATTCACAGATTATCTCTAAAATGGCTCGAAAATCAGTGGCTGGGAATGGAAGAAGAAATCTGGTTATGATTACCGCCGTTGCTCTGGCAGCATTTATGCTTATAACTGTATTAACGCTTGGAACTTCCTATTTTCAGGCAAATGAGAAACAAAACATACGTATGTATGGAGCAAAACATGATGCAGTTGTAATGGCACCTACTGAGAAGCAGATTAAGATGTGCAGAGAGGATAAAAGGATTTCATTGGCAGGGCTTACCGTTATTTGTTCTTGGGCGGATAGTAATGGTGTGGATGATACATTGAATACAAAGTTTATTTGGAGTGATAAGAATTTTTGGGAAAAGCAGAAAAAGCCTGCTTTGGAATGGATAAAAGGAAAGTATCCGCAAAATGAAGATGAATTGATGATTTCCAAGGCGGCATTAAAAGAGTGTGGAAATGAGCAGATGGATATCGGCTCTAAAATGGTGCTCATTTATCATGATAAGTATGGGCAACATAGCAAACAATTCAAAATCAGTGGCATATTTAAAGATTATGAAGGAAGCGAGCAAGCCTATGTATCCGATGCTTTTTATAAAACAACGGGATATGAAACATCTGACATTGTATGTGGTATTTTATATCTTGAGTTTAAGTATCCTTTGCTTACTGAGAAACAACAGAATGAATTTGAAAATCAGCTGCATTTGGGAAAGCAGCAGAGATTTTTTGTTACAAGTGAAATGGAACAGCCATTACTGATTATTGCTGGAATTATAGGAATTATACTGATTACTGTTTGTAGTGCGTATTTGTTGATTTATAATATTCTATATCTTTCTGTTACTAATAATGTTCGGTATTATGGGTTGTTACAGACTGTAGGAATGACAGAAAAGCAGATTAAATCCATGTTATTCCGAAAGATGTTTTATCTAGGTGGGGCCGGACTTACAGCGGGTATTTTAATCGGCAGTGGAACATCATTTTTTATCATTCCAAGAATTGTGAAAACATTGGGTATCCGCAGCAATGATGTGATAGGAGTATCTTTTCAACCTTTGGTATATCTGGCAGCAATTGTGCTGATATGTTTTACCATTTATGCAGGAAGTAAAAAGCCAACAAAAATTGCAAGTAAAATTTCACCTATTGAGGCTACAGGGTATACAACGAGGAAAAGTGGTAAAAGCATAAGGAAAACAAGAAAAGGAAGAGTTATCCTTGGCATGGCTTTGCAGAATATGGGGAAAGACAAAAAGAAAACCAGTATAGTTATTCTTTCTCTCGCCTTAAGTGCATCTATATTTTTGTGTATCATTACATTAATTCAAAGTCAGGGTGCCAGAACGATTACATCTAATTATATGGATGCTGATTTGGTATTGGAAAATGATACCCTTACAAAAGATGACCGTTTGCAGTATGACCAGATTTTTGACGCGGAATTTCTGGAAAAATTAGGTCAGGCATCAGGAGTAAAGCAGATACATAAGTTCTATACGGAGGATATAGCAGTTCCCTGGGAAGCTGGGTTCTCGAATACATGGATGCGGGAGTTTTATGAGAAGTGGATGTCTTGTTTCTATGAAGATTTTGTGGAGCAATATAAAAATCATCCGGAAAAATTCTATTCTATTATGGCGGGACTGGATGAAGAAGAATTTGATCAGCTAAATGGAGAACTTCCTCATCCAATCGATAAGAAAAATTTTATGGCAGGAAAATGTTGCATCGTATATCGAAATGATTTAGCCCTTAAAGACAAAGAACTAGTAGGACAGAGCTTAAAATTTTATTCCGTTAAGGAGGGAAAGGAAAAGCCGCAGGAATTAAAAATTGCAGGGGTTACAGATGACCACTATCTGTTTAGAGTAATAGGTATGGCACCAAACATTATTGTCAGTGATAGATATATGAAGAAAATCATAAATGAGCCTTATTTGCAAAGGCTGTCAATTCAGTATCAGGAAGAATTTGATGAAAAGACAGAGCAGGAATTGCAGAGTATTATTCAGAAAAGTCCTTGTGAGAAGGACGTGAGTTTGGATTCTAAAATTACAAATATGGAAAATATACGGCATTCACAGGGTCATATGATGAAGTTTGGAATTGGAATTGTCATCATTCTTGGAATGATTGGGTTTATGAATTATATTAATACGGTAATCAGTAATATCCAAAACCGCCTTTTAGAATTATCTATTTTAGAAAGCATTGGAATGACAGATAGACAAATCAGGAAGATGTTAATTGGGGAAGGGGTAATCTTTGCAGGGATTTCTTTACTGCTTACATCTACTTTGGGTATGGGAGTTACTTATATTCTGTATCAATCTTTAAATTATTTTCATGTGCCATTTGTAGTTCCGTTTATACCTGTTATAAGCAGCTATTGTATGGTGATTTTGCTTTGTATCTGTATACCACTTATTGCATATCAGTTTTTAACAAGAAAGAAAAGTGTAGTTGAACGAATAAAAGAATTTGAATAAAGTATTACATAAATTTCTATTTTGTCGATGTAAATAAAATGAGGCGTATTTTACAGTTTTATTTTATTTAAGAAGGGAACCGAGAAAATGAGGATTATAGGGGGAACAGGATTACGTTATAGTAATTTAGACAAAAGTAGTTCAAGTGTAGACAAAGAGAGTGCAAAACGATTTACTGAATATTACAATTCAGGCAGTTTGGATTTTGAAGCCGCAAAGAATGGTGGAGATACTGTTGAAATCTCAAAATCAGGGGATATATATGCTAAAGTAAAAAGGTTAGATGCTCTGTTTGAAAATAAAGATTTTACTGGAATGAGTGAAACCGAAGTTTTTAAGGTGATTGAAAAAGCTTACAATAGAGAATTTCCAGATTTTAGAGCAAATGAAAGTTTAAATAAAGAGTTATATGGAAAAGTGGCAGTGCAAAGAGATGAACAACTGAAAAAAGCTTTAAATATTCAGGATAATGAAATCTTTGATAATAAAGTAATAGAGCTTTACAAGAAATGTAATGGCTATGAGGGAATGAATCATCAAGAAATAGCTGAAAAAATAAATAAAGAATTCCCAGATGATGAAACTCATTTAGGGAGAGCGCTAATATTATGTGAGAAGTTAAACACGGGTTTAATCTCAAAGGAAGAATGCAGGGATACAATTAAAGGAATGCAGAGTAATCTGGAAGAACAATATTGTAAAATGGCTAAAATATGCAGAATAGGGGATGAAGATCGAGACGCTTTTGGAGTATGGAAAGCAAGATATTATGATGGAGAATTCCTACCTGAAGAATTAACTATGCCTTCGGCAAAAGAAAGAAGAATGGAATTATTGACCAATTTTGGTAAATATCTAGTGGAAATAAAGCCTTTGATGGATGATTATATGAAGATAACTGATGGAAAAACTCCAGATAATTTAACGCACAAAAATGATGATGACAAAGATAAAGAAAAGACTGTGGAAAAAGGTGATGATAATCCAACAGTTGTAAAAGGAAATATTAGTGCAACTAAATAATAGTAAAGATATTTCAATGATAAGGGGGTTGTGGAAATTAGTCCAACAGCCCCTTATTTTTCTGACACCGAAGCGTTATCTCGCTTAATGTTTTAACAGCTTTTTTAAAATCATCTGGCTCTGCATAAGCGTAAGATAACCGTAAAGCATTATTATCATAAAAATCATAAACATTACCGGGATTTAATAAAATATTGTTTTCTAAGGACAACTGAAATAGTTTATCAATAGACACGTGGTTTTTAAAACGAAGCCAGATAAAAAAACCACCCTCTGGTATATTCCAGTCAGCCAGATCTTTAAAGTACTCTTCCAATAAGGAAATGGCGTGATCACGACGAGCTTTCAGTTCTTTTCTTAAAAATATAAGATACTCGTCATAGTATCCATTATCCAGAAACTCAGTAAGAGCCCATTGAGAAACAGAACTTGCTCCATAATCAACTTGCATTTTTACATCCCCAATTCTATATACAACTGATTCTGGACCTACGAGCCAACCAATTCTTAAACCAGGCGCCAGGGTTTTGGAAATTGTACCCAAGTACAAAATCATCCCATTCTTATCCTTAGATTTCATTGGTTTTGGAGGAACCTTATCATACCATAAATCCCCGTAAGCATCATCTTCAATCATAGGAAGTCTGTTTCTGCTACAGAAGTTAAATAAATCCTGTCTTCGTTCTTCAGACATGATAATTCCGGTTGGATTTTGATGAGTGGGTATTGTATACAATAGAGATTGGCTTACTTCTTTATTTATCTGCCAATACATCATGCCGTTTTTATCCATAGGAACCCCAGACAACTGCATTCCAGCAGATTGAAATACCTGAAGCGACTTCAAATAAGTAGGGGCTTCGGTAAATACTGTAGAGCCGGGTTTTAGCATACATACAGAAATTAATTGTAACCCTTGCAATGCCCCAGAGGTGATAACTATAGAAGATTCAGGGGCATCAATTCCCTGCAATGCCAGTCTTTCAGTTAAACTCCTTCGAAGTTCAGGAAGACCTAAAGGACCCAGATAATTCAAAGAAGGAATCTTTGAAGGCAGTTTTTTAAAAACTTTATTCATGAGATCATGAGGAAATAAATTAGCAGAAAGCTCGCCAGTGCCCAAGCGGATGTATTTGTCATCAAATTCTAATTTGTTTATAATCTGGATGGTTGGCATATTAGATTTAAATGGTCCTGATTGAATATATTTATTCCAATCAGGAGGCGTAGACATGAAAAGTGACCAGGTGTTACTAGCAATCTTTGTACCTCCACCATGTTCACTTTCTAACATACCATAAGAGGTTAGTTCCTCCATAGCAGCAACTATGGTACTTCTATTTACTTGAAATATTTCAGAAAGTTTACGTTGTGAGGGGAGTTTACTGCCAACAAGCCAGTCTCCGCATGAAACTTTTCCACTTATATATTCAGAGATTTGTTTGTAAATAGGCACTTTTGAGGCCTTGTCTGGTTTCCAGTCAATATTTAAAAAGTCTGCCATTAAAACTCCTTTACTTCTCTATATAGATAATTATATCTTTTTTCATAACTTATATTAATAATTTAAACTTGGTTGGATAAAAAGTCAATAGTTGGATGGTTACAAAATCATGAAACAAAGATATATTAGTATTATGAAAAACAAATTGGTTGGTATGTTACTAGAAAGAAGGAGTAGTTATGATTTATTATTTACAAGGGTTAACAATGGGGTTGGCATATGTAGCACCTATAGGGCTGCAGAACTTATTTGTTATTAATACGGCATTGACTCAGAAAAAAAATAGAGTTTTTATGACGGCTTTAATTGTAATATTCTTTGATGTTACATTAGCTTTAGCTTGTTTCTTCGGTGTTGGGGCCATAATGGAACAGTCAAGATTATTGGAAATGGGTGTTCTGTTAATTGGAAGTATTATAGTAATTATGATTGGTATAAGCCTGATAAGGGCAAAAGATTCTATGGATAATAGTACAAATGTTAATGTACCAATTTTGAAAGTAATATCTACAGCATGCGTTGTAACTTGGTTTAATCCACAGGCGCTTATAGATGGAAGTATGATGTTAGGGGCTTTTAAAGCCACACTACCTGAGGGGCAGGATTTAGATTTTATATTGGGAGTGGCATCAGCATCCTGCTTATGGTTTATGGGAATATCCGCTATTATTTCGCTATTTAGTGCTAAAATTACAGATAAGGTTTTAAGGGTAATTAATATCATTTGTGGTGTGGTAATAGTTATATATGGTGCAAAACTAGGATTAAGTTTTATAAATATGCTTTGGTAATACAAAACTCCAAATAAAAAATAAATGATAAAACAAGAAAAGTTTGTTGAAATTGATGATTCAGTATTTAACAAACTTTTCTTGTTGTTAGGTGTTAATTTTTATAAAAATGTGATATGATATAATGTAAAATAAAATTTAGAAGATGACTAAAAGAGGATAAATAATGTTTGAAGGAAATCTTGATAGAAGCTATGTTACAACATATTACAAAAGGAAATTTAATCCTACCAGAGCAGTAGAGAAAGATATAACAATTGGTGATGTGGCCCACGCTTTGTCACTTATATGCAGAGCTAACGGCCATCTAAAAATATTTTTTTCTGTGGCTCAGCATTCAATTAATTGTGCACTAGAGGCTAAAGAAAGGGGACTTTCTACTAAAATTCAGCTTCAATGCTTGTTACATGATGCTTCAGAAGCATATATAGGAGACGTGATTACTCCACTTAAGATACAGTTGAATGCGTATAAAGAATATGAAAATGCTTTACAAGCTACAGTATTAAAGGCATTAGGTGTGGATTCACTAAACAAGGCAGATGAAAAGGTCATAAAAGAAATTGACAGCTGCATGCTTTATCATGAGTTTAAGCTATTACATGGAGAATTGCTTTTTAAGAAAGAGCCTGAAATCCACATTTCTATAAATGAGAATGAAGTTCCACACAATGAAGTGGAAGCACAATTTATACAAATATATAGAGAATTAAAAACATATTAATTTTGCCCAATAATAAAAGGGATATAGAAATGGTTAAAGAACCAAAAAATAGCTGTGGATTCAAAATTATAATTTCATAACTAGTGATAAATTTGGTTACTTATAGTATAATAAAACGTTATAGGTAATCTTTTTTTTTCATAATAATATATTTATTTTTGATTAGATCAAAATAAAGAAGGAATTTTAAATGAATTTAATTAAAATAAAAAAATTAACAAAAAACATAAATACTTATGAAAAAGGTCTTAAGTATTATAAATATGGAAAAGTTCAAGTTGTTAATAAACATCTTGATGAATTTACAAATTTAGAACACTATTACGCTACAGTAAGTGGAAGCGAATTGTATGATGTGGAAATTATATGTGACGCTTTTGGAGAAATTGTTAAATATGATTGTGATTGCATTGCATTTCAGAGCAATAGTGGACCATGTAAGCACATCATTGGAACACTGATTGAGATAAATGCTGAAAATAGCAGGGAAACTACACAAATAAGTTTTGGGAAAAACGAAGATAATAAAAATATATTGTCGGATAGGAATGCTTTAAGGCTGATTGATTTATATACACATAAGAACATTTTGGCGGTTGAGACCTCTATTAATGAGGCAGAACCTGTGAAATTGATCCCTAAGCTGACTATAGGCAGAAATATAGTTGAGTTGTCATTTACGGTAGGTAGAAAAAGACAATATGTAATTAAAAATGTAAAGAATTTTTGCGAAAGTATGCAGCGGGAAGAAACTGTAACTTATGGGAAAGAGCTTGTGCTAACCCATCATTTATCAATGTTTGATGATTATTCTAAGAAATTAGTTTCCTATATTATGGATAGATATAATGAAATCGAAAGCTATAGGAATGATAGTTATTTTGATGCTAATTTTGGATATGATAATACGAAACGAAATATAAGGATAGGGCCTAAAAATCTAGATATATTAATGAATCTTTTGAAAGACCAGGAAATAAACATCGCAGGCCAAGAATATCTAAGAGGCCGCTATGCTTACAGTGAAGGAAAAGACAGATGGAAACGGAAACGTGAAAATTCATATAAAATAACAGAATATACACCAAAACTAGAAGTTTCTGTTGAACAGACTTCATTGAACGAGTATTTAATTAAAGGTTCAGAGTATGATTTTGTCGTAGGTAAAGAATACATTTATATTGCAGATGATTATGAACTTTGGCAGACAAGCAAAGAATTCACAGAAAAAATGAAGAATTTTATTGAAATTCTAAATTTAGGGGATGGAAAGATTTATATAGCAGAAAAAGATATGAATGCGTTTTTTGCTAATGTTATATCGCAAGTACAGGAATATGTTGAAATTTCTTCAGGACGAGAGATTCTCGAAAAATTTATGCCAGACAAAGGTAAGGTAAAGATTTATCTGGACAGCCCCAACAGTGACACCATTACATCAAAACTTTTATGTGAATATGATGAAGGCGTTGTATTTGATATTATATCGGAGGAACAAGTATTTGAATCTTGGGCAGGGGGGCAGACGGAGAAAGCGTTAGAAGGTGCTAAAACAGTCAGAGATTTGGTTTTAGAAGACAGAGCAAGGATATTGCTGACAAAGTATTTTGATGGCTATGAAAAGAAGTCTGGAATTCTATATTTTTCAGGTAACGACGAGAGAATCTATGAATTTGTGAATGTAGTAACTAAAGGTCTTACTAAAATTGGAAGTGTATTTACTACTGAAAAATATAGAAGAATCGGGAATGCCGTTCTTCCAAAGGCTTCTGTAGGTGTAAAACTTGAGAGTGACTTGTTGAAATTAGACTTTGACTTAGATCAGTTCCCCATAGCAGAGCTTATGGGAGCATTAGAACAATATAGACATAAAAAGAAATATTACAGAATGAAAGATGGGGGGTTTGTAGATTTAAATGACAAGGAATTTGCAGAATTGCTTTCATTTGTTGATGATTTTGGAATAGTAAAGAGTGATTTAGAAAAAGGATCGTTTGAAGTCCCCAAATACAAGGCATTACTTTTAAATAGTACTTTAAAAAATTCTAAAAGTATAAAATTTGATAGAGATGGACATTTTAAAAGTTTGATAAGAGGTATGAGCGCCATAGAGGATAGTGACTACGATATTCCCGCAGGATTAACGGGTACATTAAGAGATTATCAAAAAGAGGGCTTCCAATGGCTGAAAACTATGACCCAATTTGGGTTTTGCGGTATATTGGCAGATGAAATGGGTCTTGGGAAAACACTACAAATTATTACTTTACTTAAGGATGCTGGCGAGTCTCTAACAAATGGGGAAGAGAGTGATGGTTCTGATCATATAAAAGATGAAGAAAAGAAGAGGCTTGCATTAGTCATATCACCAGCATCATTAGTTTTAAATTGGGAACGAGAAATTCAAAAATTTGCATCAGATATTAGTGTAGTCTCAGTAATAGGTACGGCAAGAGAGCGAAAGCAGCTGATAAAGGAAGCAAAACGTGAAACTGTAATACTAACATCTTATGATTTGCTTAGGAGAGACTTAGAACATTATCAGAAAATACAGTTTGATTATTGCATAATTGATGAAGCTCAATATATTAAAAACTATTCTACTCAAAATGCCAAAGCTGTAAAACTAATCAATAGCAAACAGAGATTTGCATTGACAGGAACGCCTATTGAAAATCGACTAAGTGAACTTTGGAGTATTTTTGATTTTCTTATGCCTCAATATTTGTTTTCATATAACAAGTTTAAGGAAAAATATGAGATGGCTATAGTGAGGGATAAGGACGAAGAAAAGATGGAGTCTCTGAGACGACAAGTAGCTCCTTTTATGCTAAGACGTTTAAAGAAAAATGTATTAAAGGAACTTCCTGAAAAGACAGAAACCGTTATTTACGCTAAGATGGAAGGGGAACAACAAAAATTATATAAGGCAAATCTAGCAAAAGCTAAACTTGAAATTGGCAGAGAAATTAAAGAAGGTGGATTTGAATCGAATAAGATTGCGATTCTAGCACTATTGACTAGGCTAAGGCAGATTTGTTGTCACCCAGCTTTATGCTATGAAGATTACAGGCAGGGAAGCAATAAGCTGGATGCTTGTATTGAAATCATTGAGGAAGCAATATCTGGAGGACATAAATTGCTTGTCTTTTCGCAGTTTACTTCTATGCTGGAAATTATAGAGGGAGAACTAAGGAGTAAAAAGATAGCATATTACAAGCTTACAGGAAGTACGTCCAAAGAAAAACGTGCACAATTAGTGGAAGATTTTAATAATGAGTCTGAAGGATTGCAGGAAAATGAGGAGCATGTAAAAGTATTTTTAATTTCTCTAAAAGCAGGAGGTACAGGATTAAACTTAACTGCTGCCGATGTGGTTATTCATTATGATCCATGGTGGAACATTGCAGCACAAAATCAGGCAACAGACCGGGCACATAGAATTGGGCAGCAGAAAAAGCTTCAGGTTTACAAAATCATTGCAGAGGGAACAATAGAAGAAAAAATATTAAAACTTCAGGAAAGTAAAAAGGATTTGGCAGAGGCTATTGTTACTGAAAATCACAATTTTATAACTAGTTTGTCTGGAAAAGATTTGATGGAGTTATTAATATAGTTGTGATATAATTAACATAACGTTGTATCGAAAGGGGGAAAGCATGTGTCATTAGAATCGGGAGCAGGATTCATTATAGGAAATTGGCCTGTTATATGGGTAATTGTTGCTATAGTATTTGGAGTTATTGAAGCTGTAACTATGGGACTCACTACTATTTGGTTTTGTGGTGGGGCTGTAGTAGCTGCATTAGTGGCCATGGTTGGTGCTCCGCTGGGAGTACAGTTTGCGTTGTTTTTAATTGTGTCAATAGTTTTATTGTATTTTACAAGACCTATCGCACAAAGAAAATTGAATGTTGCAGTTGAAAAGACAAATTCGGATGCTTTAATTGGAGAAATTGGGTTTGTTACAAAAACTATTGAACCATTTTCTACAGGACAAGTGAAAATTGAAGGTAAAGAATGGACTGCTATTGCTGAAAATCGAGAACTGCTAATGGACAAGGATTTAAAGGTAATAGTTCGCAGCATTGAAGGCGTAAAGCTTGTAGTCATACCGGCAACAGAGCAGAATGCTGAAAAATAAAAGGGTTAAATTTGGGAGGAAAAAATTATGTTTGGTTATATTGGAGGATTATTATTATTAATAATTATTATTCTTTTACTGGTTACTAATATTCGAGTTGTACCTCAGGCTAAAGCCTATGTTGTGGAAAGATTGGGTGCATACAATGCTACTTGGCAGGTAGGTCTTCATTTTAAAATACCTCTTATTGATAAGATTTCAAGAAAAGTGTCCTTAAAGGAACACGTTATTGATTTCCCACCTCAGCCAGTTATCACAAAAGATAATGTAACTATGGAGATTGATACCGTTATATATTTTCAAATAACAGATTCAAAACTTTATGCTTATGGTGTTGAAAATCCAATGGCTGCAATTGAAAATTTAACGGCTACTACACTTAGAAATATTATTGGTGAACTTGAACTGGATGGTACGCTTACCAGTCGTGAACATATAAATGGGAAAATAAGAGTGGTACTTGATGAAGCTACAGATGCATGGGGAATCAAAATTAACCGTGTAGAGGTAAAGAACATTACCCCTCCAAGAGATATTCAGGTTGCCATGGAAAAGCAGATGAGAGCAGAAAGAGAAAGAAGAGAAGCTATTATTCGTGCAGAGGGTGAAAAGAACTCAGCTATCCTTATTGCGGAAGGTCATAAAGAAGCGGTAATTCTTGAAGCAGAAGCTCAGAAGCAGTCAGTTATCCGTGCAGCTGAAGCTGAATCAGAATCAATTCTTATGGTGCAGAAGGCTACAGCGGATGGTATCAAAATGATTGTTGACTCCGCTCCAACTAAGGAAGTTCTTGCTATAAAGAGCTTAGAAGCTTTTGTAGCAGCAGCAGACGGAAAAGCAACGAAAATTATTATTCCTTCAGACATTCAGGGAATAGCTGGTCTTGCAACTTCTTTTTCAGAGTTGATTAAAGAGGATAAGAAGAGCGCACAGCCTAGAATTAATGGGTAATTAGGAAATATAAGAACTACGGTATAGCTATATGGCTATACCGTTTTTTTTATAGGAGGAGCGCAGCTAGATTTTTGTATAAGTAAAACCTATTTATCAAATATTAAAATAATATAGAATATAATGTCGAAAAATGTTGTAGGAATCCCCACATTATGGTATTGTAGACTAATATTAATTAGTTTTTAGCATGGTGGAGGTAGCCGACATGAATACTATCAAATCGAAAATACTTACAGCAATTATACTATTAGTTTCAGTTTCTCTGGTTATAGTAGGAGGAACTTCTATTTTATTGAATTATAATAGTACAGTTAGTTTACTGGAACAGGTTATGCTAGAATCCTCTAAACTGGCATCAGATCGTGTTTCAAAAGAATTGGTTTCGTATCAGAATATAGCTATTGAGGCAGGAAGTGTTGCCAGGCTTGCAAATTCAGAAACCCCAATTACGGACAAGGAAAATTTAATAGATCAAAAGGCTAAAACTTATGGATTTCAAAGAGGAAATATTTTAGATGCAACTGGAAAAAGTATCTTTGATGGCAAAGATTATAGTGATAGAGAATACTTTCAAATGGGTATGGATGGTAAAGCATTTATTTCCACACCGCTTATAAGTAAAACAACTGGAGAGCTTACTATAGTTATAGCGGCACCCCTTTGGGAATCTGGAATCCCAGGGACCAAAGTAGTAGGGGTTGTTTATTTTATTCCAAAAGAAACATTCTTGAATGATATAATGGCATCAATTAATATTAGTAAACATTCAGAGGCATATATGATAGATGCAGAAGGTGATACAATAGCTGACGTTGATTTAGATACCATTAAAAATAATGAAAACATAGAAAAAATGGCAAAGACGGATTCCAGCCTTAAAGAACAGGCGGATTTACATGCGAAGATGAAATCAGGAAAAGGTGGTTTTGATACATATAAAATTAATGGAGATAAAAGAATTCTTGCTTATGAGCCAGTAGAAAGCAGGGAAGGATGGACCATAGGCATTTCAGCTCCACTAAAAGACTTTATGTCAGCAACGATGCGATCCCTAATAGCTACTGGCATTTTATTGGTGGTGTCTATGGTAATAGCCGCAATTATTGCTATTAAGGTAGCAAATAAGATTTCAAATCCAATTAAAATTTGCGTAGATCGATTAAAACAATTGGCTGAGGGAGACCTTAAAACAGAGGTACCTGAGATAACAACTAAGGATGAAACAGGTATACTGGCAGAAGCAACGGGAAAAATCGTTAAGGATTTAAATGATATAATTGTAGATTTAGCCAGACAGCTTACAGGAATTGCAAATGGTGATTTGACTATGAAAGCAATGATAACATACCCTGGGGATTTTGCAGAACTACAGCAGTCATTAGAAAAGGTGTCAGATGATTTAAATGAGACTTTAGAACAGATTAATCAGGCGGCAGAACAAGTTTCTGTAGGTGCAGATCAAATGTCATCTGGAGCACAGGCTCTTTCACAGGGAACTATGGAGCAAGCAAGCAGCATTGAGGAGTTGTCAGCAACTATAATGGAGATTTCTGATAAGGTAACTACTAATGCAGACATTTCAAAAGTTGCAAATCAGCTTTCAAATGAAACAAGCGAGGAAGTTCAAAATGGTAATCAGCACATGCTGAAGATGACCCAGGCTATGACTGAAATATCAGAAACCTCTGGGGAAATCGGTAAAATTATAAATACCATAGAAGATATTGCTTTCCAAACAAATATATTGGCACTAAATGCAGCCGTAGAAGCTGCTCGTGCCGGACAAGCTGGAAAAGGATTTGCTGTTGTTGCAGATGAAGTACGTAATTTAGCACAAAAGTCGGCAGAGGCAGCTAAGAATACAACAACTTTAATTGAAAGTGCTGTTTCCGCAGTTAAATATGGTACGGGAATTGCGGATGCTACAGCTAAATCACTAGAAGTAATTGTGGAAAAGTCTAGTGGCGTAACAGAGCAATTACAGAAAATAACTGCGGCATCTGTTGAACAGGCTGATGCAATAAGCCAGGTAACCCAGGGTGTTGATCAAATCTCATTTGTAGTTCAAACTAATTCTGCAACAGCGGAGGAAAGTGCGGCAACCAGTGAAGAATTAAATGCACAGGCACAGATGTTGAAGAGTCTGGTAGATAAATTTAATTTAAGATAGGATTGCACTTGTATTTATAAATCGAATACAGTGTTAATCAATATTAAAAGGAGGAAATCGTTTCCTCCTTTTATTGTATACCTTTATTTGATACATCTAAAATACACGATAGATTTCATAATATAAATCTCCATTTTTGTGTATAATTTATCAAGTATTTTGGGTACTTCATCTTTAGTATAAAATGGTGGTGTAAACCATCCTTTGGGCATTAGGACTTTAGTTACTATAAAATCTGTTGTTTTACGTTCTCCGCTAATGTAAAAACAACCACAAAATATACCGTCTTTTTTAAGAACTCTTGCAGTTTCTTTAAATGCAGTTTCCTTGTTAGGAAATGCATGAAATCCATTCATGGAAAGAACCAAATCAAAACTACCTGTTTCAAAAGGCAGATTGGACACATCCCCTTGTACACATTTAATATTGTTGATTTTCAAGTCTTTGAAACGTTTTTCTGCCTGCGAGAGCATATCGGTAGAATAGTCTAATGCAGTAATATCAGCGTTTTTAATCGTTTTATATTTACTTGAAGTAAATACTGCTGTTCCTACTGGTACATCAAGCATTTTACCATTGAAGTCATTTGGAATAAAAGAAAGCAGTGTTGGTACGTAATCCTCATCTTTCATACCCCAAGCCAATTTATTATAGGCTTTTGACCAGAAACTATTTGCAGTCAAAACATCGTCATAAATATGTTTAGATTCTTTATATGCATCTTTAATTTTATTCTCTATATCCTTCATAGAAATCACCCCCATCCATACATCTATATTGTACATTAAATTGTAGTAAAATTTTAGACTAATTGTATATTTTTTTATTTTAAGAAAAATGTTGAAATATGAGAATTAAAGTGATATGATAGTTGAAAATAACATAAATATTTCCAATTTGTATATATTTATGAAGTTTCGACATTATAATACAAAATTCGACAAAAGCAATAAAGTAAAAATTAAATAAAAATCTATGTCTGCCGGCGGAAGCCGACAGCTAAGAGGGAAGCCGGTGAAAGTCCGGCACGGACCCGCCGCTGTAAACGAGGAGTTCTTGACCATTCATTTGCAAGATGAAAAACGACCACTGGAAGCAAATAAAACTTTTGGGAAGGAGGACAAGAATGTAGATACGTAAGTCAGAAGACCTGCATGGATGAGATTCAAAACCGGTTACGAGGTAAATGACCAGGGGATAGTATTTTTAAAAACATTTTTTAGAATACATTAAAGAAAAACAGTGAAAACGGACTGTGGCATATTTCGCCACGGTCTTTTTTTGTGTTTAATTAGAAAGCAAATTTTGTTTATATAAAGCAAAGGGGGTGATTGTCATAAAAAAAAGAAGTACGGCAATTTTGCTGTATGGATATTTATCTTATCATCTTAAATTAAAGGAGGACCAAAAGAAATGATGAAATTAAAGTTAAGAAAACCATTAGCGGTGCTTATGATTATAGCTATGGTCATGAGCATGGGGCTGACTGCCTATGCTGCAGACTGGCCAACCTATCAGGGAAATGATATTCACAACGGGATTATCAATGCAGCACCAACCAACGGAAGTCCAAATGTCACACGTATTGATCTGCCGAAAAATGGATCCGGTTGGGATGGTGTGGATTCAGCAGCTGTTATGGAAACCAGAAATGGAAATACCTTTGCTTATATACTTTATGACGGATATAAAGTTGCAAATGATAAGGGGGGCGGCAGACTAGCTAAAATTGACTGTACGGCATCTACTCCACAGGTAGTATGGGAAAAGCAGATTACCCAAAGTTCAGGATTCCAACTATCTTCTCCTTACCTGGATACTGAAAACCGATGCATCTATGTGGGGGCATCCGGATTTAATCAGAAAGCAAATAACGATGAGCTGACATTGACTGGAGGAGCAATCACAGATTGGTCTGTATCTTCTGCAGGAACAAATTTGGAAAATGGTAAGGTTGTTGTTTCAGGTAACCAAACTGTTACTTTGACTCAGACAAATACTAATTTAACTAGTGGTGAGACTCATCGTTCTGCCACTGGAGTAAAAATCAACGGAAGCAATGTAAATATGATTATTACTGCTAAGCTTAACGGTACTATAGTAGGAAGTAAGACATTAAACGCTTCTAGCCTAATCGATGGACATTACTATCTGAATGATAATTTCCAATCTACGGCAGAATCCGCTGTAAATACTGGGATAAATAATACGCTGGAATTTACCTATGAAATTTCAGGAAATGACAGCAATACAGTGGAGATTGAATATTGCCAGTTGTATGAACAGAACAGTTCTATTACAAAAGTAACAAATATTGACGGAGAACCTACTACAGAATGGTCTTTAGCCGTGCCAAACAATGCACAGATCAATACTCCTATAGTAAAGAATGGGGCTTATCTGTATTTTGGAACATGGTCAGGAAATGCAGGAACATATTATCAGTATGACATGGATAATGAAGAGTTAAAAGAATTTAATCCAGGTAACGGTGGTTTTTATTGGGCTGGTGCTGTTGTAGATGGATCGTATGTTTACTTTGGTGGAGATAAAGGCTATCTATATGCTCGTCCAGTAGGTAATAATTTTGATAATAATTCAGAAGGAAGCGTTATTAATTTATCCACTATAGGTGGAGTAGAATCAGGGAATGTGCGCAGCACCATTTCTTTGGTAGACGGACATCTTTACTTTACCAGCCAGGGTGGTTATTTATGGAGCTTTACTCCTGGAGCAGGAACACCAACCTTAGACTGGAAAGCTCAGCTAGCAGGAACTTCTACTTCTACCCCAACGGTAGTAGGAGATAATATCTATGTAGGATACTACAGTGGATTTAGTGCTGGAGGTGTTCAGAAGGTAGCCAAAACAGGAAACCATGAAGTTTCTACCGTAGCAACACCAGGACCAGTACAAAGTTCTGTATTGGTATATACAAACGGTGGAGTAGATTACCTGTATTTTAATACAAATTCTGGGACTGGAGCAGGCTATTGTTTCAATGGAAGCAATGGAACAAAAGTATGGCAGACACCGGGAGATACCTATGCATTGCAGGGTATGGCTTCCAGCGGAGGTGTGCTGACTTTTGGAAATGATTATGATCATTTCTATGTTGTACAATAAGGATTGATAGATAGGATAATCTGAGCAACTGTACAAAATCAGAGAAGGATGTGCCCCCCCGCCTAAGGTGACGGACACATCCTTATTTTAAGTAGAGGATGGTAAAAACAATGAAGCATAGAAAGAGAAACTTTCTTTTGAGTTTAGTGCTGTGTATGGCTTTGCTTTTGGGACAAGTGATGCCGGCAGTATGGAGCTATGCAGAAAGCGATATCACAGTGCAGGCAGGTGAGACGGAAAAAATTCAATTAAATGAAGAAAAAGAGACGAATCCTTCTATAGAGATTAATGAAAGTAAAAGTGAAAAAGAAGGTATAAATGAAGGTACAAACTCCGAAACAGACACTAAGGATGGGAGTATTACCAAAAATAATGAGAGCAAAGTTGACAGTGAGAAAAAAGAAGAATCTACTGCTGAGGAGGGTTTAAAAGAAAATACAGACACAACAAGTAGCAGTATTGATACAACAGTAACAACAGGGAGTGCTGTTGGGGAAGATAAAAATACAACAGACAGCAGTATAAATACTGAGACTGAACCAACCGAATCAAAGGATACCTTGAATGAACTGCTTGAGGATAAAGTTGTTGAGCCAATTATGGAAGTTCTTGAGGAGGTATTAGGCGGACCGGTCAATATAAAGAATTATGATGCAAACTCAAAATCAAAAGAATATTTTATTGAAGATACAGAGGGATTAAAAAAATTGGGGGAATTGGTCAACAGTGGAACTAGCTTTGAAGGAAAAAGCATAAGCGTGACCAAAGAAATTAATTTGCAAAATGAAGAATGGATACCTATAGGCACGGCGGCAAACCCTTTTGGCGGAGTGTTTGATGGGGGCGACAAGAAAATAACTAACTTAAAAATCGAAACTTCAAGCTTGGAATATATCGGGCTTTTTGGATATATCAAAAAGGCAACTATTCAAAATGTAAAGACTGAAAAAGGTAGTATAGAGGGAAATACATCAGAAAAAAACTTATATGCAGGAGGCCTTGCAGGCTGTGCAGAAGAGAGCAAATTTTCAAATTGCAGTAATGCAGTAAGTATCATGACTTTAAATTCAATTACAGATGCTCAAAAAAATGAAACTCATACTGGAGGTCTTGTAGGTTATGTAGAAAAGAGTAATTTTACGGATTGCAGTAATGACGGTAACATTACCTCTGCCTCAGAGGCAAAGAAAAATTTAATTCATAAGGGAGGAACAGGGGGGATTGCTGGTTCTGCTGAAGAAGGAAGCTTTTTAAATTGCAAAAATGCCGGAAAGATTGATGGAGGATGGTCAAATGAAAACTTTCAAAATTACCCTTCAGGAGGAATTTTAGGTCAAGCTAAGGATGTTACTCTTACAGGTTGTCAAAATAATGGAAAGGTAAAAATTAAAGGCTGGTGGGTTGGCGGTATTTTAGGCAGAGGGCAAACTTTGCAAGGGAAAAATGTTTCCATTACCAACTGTCAGAACAATGGAGAAATAGAAATAAACGGTCAATATGTTGGTGGAGTGATTGGTATAGCAGAAGCTTCTGAAGATAAAATTATTTTCATTACAGATTGTCAGAATAATGGGGAAATAGAAGTAACAAACGGTCAATATATAGGTGGAGTAATTGGTCAAGGGCAAGCTGTACAAATTAAATCTTGCCGAAACCTTAAGGAGATAAATGGAAAAACAAAAATAGGTGGCTTTGGTGGTGAGTTACAAAATAGCAGTATAAAGGATTGCAGTAACGAAGGAAATATTTCTGCTTCAAATTTTAGGGCGGGAGGAATTGTTGCCTATGCTCAACAAACAGAAATATTGCAGTGCAAAAACATAGGAATGATAGAGGCAGTTAAATATGCAGGAGGAGTAGTAGGAGAGTTAAGCAATTGTCCAAACATCAGTAATAATTATAATATAGGAAGCATTAGTGCAAGTAAACAGTATGCAGGAGGAATTGCAGGAAAATCCGCTAGTAGTATTGTTACATCATGCTATAATTGGGGGAAAATAGATTCAATGAATTCAAAAGGTGGGATTGTTACAGATAATAACACCACTGTTATACATTGCTATTTTTTAGATACTTGTATTGCAAATCCCGTGGATACAAAATATGCTATAGGCAAAGATGAGATTTCTTTTTCTAACGGAGAGGTGGCTTATCTTTTAAATACACAGGCAGACGGAAGTCATTCCGATATCTGGGGTCAAGCCAAGGAATATCCTGTTTTTGCGGATAATGAACATCCTGTGGTATGCAAAGCTGTCTTAAAGATTAATAAAGCAGAAGAGCAGACTACTGGTGGATCTATCATGCTGGAAAACAGTACAGAATCGGAGCAATATCTGGTAAAGAAAGACCTTACTGTCAAAGTAAAACCAGATGAAGGCTACATTTTAAAACTACTTAGCCTAAATGACGGTAATGGAAATAAAATAAATAAATCCAGGGAAGATCAAGGTGACGGAAGTATAATATTCACTTTTAAAAATCCCGGTAAGGATATAAGTGCAGAAGCTACTTTTGAGAAAAAAGGTGAGAATGCTCCAGATGAACTGAATGTTGTCTGGAGTTTAAATGGAGGGACTGTTACTAAGGGAACAATGCCTGAACGTATAAAATATGGTGCTGTTTTAAAAGAACCTTCAGTTGAAAAAAAAGGATATACGCTTATGGGATGGTATGTTGGTGAAAATCCCCAGCCAGAGAAAGAACAGTCTTATGATTTTGATAGTGTAGTGACTGGAAATCTTACCTTAACCGCCATATGGTGTGAAGATGCTTTATATGTAACTTTTGATCCTAACTATGATGGAGCTGAATCTGAAGAACCTACACGTTTTGCCTTTGGCGGGAAATTCCAGTTGAAAGAAATAAGCAGACCAACTCCTGAAGGAATGGAATATAAGATGCTGGGCTGGTATACCGAAAAACAAGACAAAGAAACAGGCAAAGTCAAGGGAACAAAATGGGAGAAAGATCAGGAAATTACTCAGCGTGGAAGAATAACTCTTTATGCTGCATGGGAGCTGGTGGATTCATTTAATAACGGCACAGAAGAAAACCCTTTTATTATTAATGATGCAGAAACCTTAAAGCTTCTGGCAGAACGAGTGAACAGTGGAAATGTTTCAGGATATAAGGGCAAATATTTTAAATTAGGAAAGGATATCGATTTAAAAGAAATTCCATCATGGACACCCATAGGGACACAGGAACATCCGTTTCAGGGCAATTTTAATGGTGATTATCACACCATTACCAACTTGAAAATCCATGAACCTGAAAAGGATAATCAGGGATTATTTGGATATGTGTCATATACAACAAGAGAACCTTCTGTAAGGAATTTGTATCTTGAAGATGTAACTGTGATTGGGAAGTGTAATGTAGGAGGAATCATAGGAGGCATATTTGGGTGCGGCAGTAGTGAATTTAAAAGTTTAGGGGTAAAAAGCGGCAAAATATCCGGAACTGCAAAAGTAGGTGGCATAATTGGAAGTATTATGCTAAATCCGGAATATACTCGTTCCGGAGATTATTGTTTAATGTTTAATGCAGCTAATATAACAGCATCAAACGGAGAAGCAGGAGGAATAGTAGGCAACGTAAATACTCAAAATTCATTAAGTTACTGTTATAATACAGGAAAGATTTCTGGAGCAAATGCAGGAGCTATTACAGGAAAAGGTTATACAGGCAATACTAATTGCTACTATTTAGATGAAAGCATTGCAGAACCAGTGGACAAAATAAATGCAGAGGCAAAAAATGCTTTGTTCTTTAAGAGTGGGGAAGCAGCCTATAACTTAGATTGTGGAAATAATTCCCAACGTACAGAATATTGGAGTCAGGGTGAGAGCTTTCCCATTTTTGCTGACAGCGAGAATAAAGCGGTATATAAGCTATCAATGACACAAGGTGAAAATGGTACTATTACTATAAGCGGTTTAAATGACAAATCCTTTAGATATGTAAAAGCAAATACAAAGGTAGATGTTACAGTATCCGCAGAGAAAAATTGCATTTTAAAACAGTTAAAGGTGACAGAGTTTAAAAGCGGGAAAGCAGTAGAAACACAAGGGACAGGAGCTGGAACAGTAGAAATCTATTTTAATATGCCTACGGCAGATGTGAATATATTATCCATATTTGCACCTAAAGGGGAAGGCAATGTTAACATAAAATATGATTTGGATGGTGGAGATTGGGAAGATTATCCAGATCCTTCAGCACAGATTCCTTTTGGTACAGTGCTTAAACAACCTTCTGTAAATCCTCAGAAAACAGGTTATGATTTTCGAGGTTGGTATGTGGGAAATCAAAAATATAACTTTTCAGAAGCGGTAACAGAGGATGTAACTTTAACCGCAAAGTGGAGTACCCACGGTAAATTCATTGTAAGTTTTAATCTAAACCATGAAGGCTGGTCAAAGGAACAAATACCAGAGCAGTTTAAGGATCAGGAGATTGAGCCAAATGGAAAGGTAAACAAACCTGAAAATCCAAAATGGGTATATAAAGATAAACATACGGCGTATAAATTTTGCGGCTGGTATACGGAACCTGTAGGGGGAAAAGTATGGGATTTCTCTAATAATATCATAAAAGAGGATACGGTTCTTTATGCCCAGTGGAAAGAAGTAGATGCTATGTCAGCAGGTACTTTATCAGAACCATGTATTATTGATTCTGTTGAGATGTTGCAGTATCTAGCAGAGTGTGTGAATGAAGGCAATAGCTATAAAGGCTGTTATTTCTGTTTAAAGTCAGATTTGGATTTAAAGGATATTCCTTCATGGACGCCAATCGGAACCGCATCCGCTCCTTTTTCAGGACATTTTGATGGAAATGGTCATGTTATTCAAAATCTGACTATTAGTGCAAAAACAGATTATGCAGGTTTGTTCGGTAACATAAGCTTTGCTGAGGTGAAGAATTTAACTCTAAATGAAGTACAGATTGAAGGTGGAAATTACGTTGGTGGTATTGCAGGAATGGCAGGTCAAAGTTGTGGAAAGGTCCTACAGGTTAACAATCTTTCGAGTTTAAAGGTCAGCGGAACGATAATAGGGATAAGTCAAGTTGGTGGCATTGCAGGAACCACAGGCGAAAGTAATTTCTTGGGCTCCACCTTTAGTGGAACAGTAACTGGTACTGACCAAGTTGGCGGTATTGCAGGAGAGACTTATGGAGGAAATTTTAATGATTGCAAAGTCAGTGGAAGCATAAAAGGAGAAGATAAAGTAGGCGGGATTTCTGGAAAAATAAGTTTTTACGAAAACAAACAGCAGCAGGGCGAAAACTATGGAGCTAACATAGAAAACTGTTCCAATGAGGCAAATGTTGCAGGTTCCAATTATGTAGGCGGTTTGGCTGGATATGGACAAGATATTATAAGTGTGCAAAAAGTGTATAATCAAGGAACGATTTCCGGAGAGGATTTAACGGGTGGTCTTCTAGGAGGGCTTTCACAAGGTGCTGTAGATGAAAAGGAATTTATTGTTTCTCTTTGTTACAATACGGGAAAGGTAAAGAGCACTGCTTCTGAAGCAAAGGGCATAGGTGGATTAATTGGAGTCCAAGAGAATCCTGGAAAGATTAAGGTAAAGGATTCGTATAATGCCGGTATAATGGAAACTCCATCTACAGTAAACGTAGGAGGCATTGCAGGGACCAATTTCAAAAACATTACAAATTGTTACTATCTGACATCGGGAAAGTCTTTTGCAGATGCGGCTTATAGTAAAGCCATGAAGCTGGAGGACTTTGAAAGTGGGCGGGCAGCCTATCTGATGGATGGTGGAACAGGAGTACATAGTAATGTATGGGGTCAAGGCATAGAGCATCCGGTTTTTGCAGATGAAACACATCCTTCAGTGTATGAAATTAGTTTAAGCGTAACTGGAGCCGGTATTGTTTCAGGTGCAGGGCTGGAAAAGGGTCTAAATTATAAGTCCTTTAAAGGAGAACAGACAATTGAAGTAAAACCGTTAGGAAATCATATCATCAGTTTGTTTGAAGTTGTAGATACAGCAGGAAAGGTACTTTACAGCGGTAGCGGAAAGGAAATTTTGAATTATCAATTGCCAAGTGGAAAGTCTATGAATATTCATGCTGCATTTGCTGAAAAGGCGGACAAGAAATTTACTGTAACCTTTGACTTTAGAGGAGGGAAAATTGACAATCAGGAAATGCTGAAAAAAACAGAAATCCCTTTTGGAACCAAAGCATTAGAGTTGAAACCACATGAAAGTCCAATCAAAGAAATCGAGGGTAAGCAATATGCTTTCGTAGGATGGTATATAGATGCAGATTTGAATACAGCGTTTAATTTTGACACTTTGATTACTGAGGATACAACTATTTATGCAAAATACAAAGAAAAAACAACTATTCGATTTAATCTGAACGGACCAAAGGCAGGAGATGGGGCTAGCACTACTCCCCCAGAGCAGAAGCTTATTATAGGAGATAAAGTAACTAAACCTGAAAATCCAACATGGGGGTCTACAAAGGATCAAAATGACATTGAACAGTCTCATGTATTCTTGGGTTGGTCAACGGATCCGGTGAGATGGATGGAATGGAACTTTAATGAACCTTTAAAGGAAGAAGATGAGGGAAAAACCATTACTCTGTATGCTCACTGGAAGACTACTTATAATATAGAAGATGAAAAACTAAAAGACATAACAGATGCAGGATTGTTTGAAAAACTGTCAGAAAATGTACGGAATGGGGAGAGTTATTTAGGTAAAAAGCTGAATTTGGGAGAGGATATCACATTAGATGGTTGGACTCGTTCCATAGGAAGTCAAAGCTGTCCATTTGAAGGGAGCTTTGACGGCAATGGACATACAATTATGGTCAAAGATGGAAACATGCCATTATTCGGATATATTGGACAAAGTGGGAGCCTCAATAATGTGACCGTTTCAGGAAACATGATGGCAAAAGACACCGATACTTTTGGCGGACTAGTCAATACGAACAAGGGAGTAATCAAGAGTTGTCATGCAAGGAATTTAACCATTGAAGGAGGAAATGCTGAGGCAGTAGGTGGAATTGCGGGAGAAACCATAGGTTATTTAAAAGACTGCACAGTAGACGAAAGCAGTCGCATTTCCGGTCACAATGCTGTTGGAGGTGTGACAGGAAGTATAAATCTAGATAATGCTTCCATAAGTGGGTGCAAGAATGCAGGAGAGGTAATCAGTGAAAACGGCGTTGCAGGCGGTATTATTGGATCGAATAAAAAAGATTGGAATGGTCATGCAAGCCAAATCCAAAATTCCAGCAACAGCGGAAAGATTCAGGGAGACCAGCAGGCTGGCGGGATTGTGGGGATGATTATTATTCCTTTGACTTTGGATAATTGTAAAAATACCGGAAATATTTCTTCTGAGCATGGAGATTCTGGTGGTATTGTAGGGTTCTTCAAAGGAAGAAATAACACACCTGGTCAAAGATCCATTTTATTCTGTGAAAATAGTGGGGAAGTTGCAGGATATAAGAATGTTGGAGGCATCACAGGAGGCATTAGTGAGGGACATATATTGATTGACCATTGCAAAAATAATGGCAAGATTATAGGAAGTGGTTCTGTTGCAGTTGCTGGTGGTATGTTGGGAATCGCTGAAGATGAGCGTTTGGTGACAATATCTGAATGTATAAACATGGGGGAAGTAGTTTCAACAGGAAGTTATGCTGCGGGAATATTAGGACGTAAAGTAGATACAGGTGGCAAGATTTCCAAATGCAGCAACACGGGAGCTGTAACCTGTAACGGCACTGCCTGCGGAATCGCGGGAGTAGGACTTGAAAAAATAGAAAACTGTTATAGTGTGGCAATGCTTACCGGTTCCACAACCTATGGGATTTGTAGCAACTACGATCGAGCAGATACGCCTACCACTATTGAAAACTGCTATTGGTACAACAAAGACAGCAAAGTGGATGGACTGTGCAACAATGCAACAGGTGTAACCCTTAAAAACAGTTATTATTACAGTACAGAGATTGTAAGAAGCAGAACTTTGGGCCTTCTTGGGTCCCTGATGGGAACAGAAGAAGTCCTTTCGGAAAGAGGCGTATCCTTATCCGCAGAGAATCCAGAGCCGATGGCTCAGCCAGAAAAAGCATTTACAGGAGGAAAGATTGCCTACTTGCTAGATGGGGGAAACAACATGCCTCATAAAAATGTTTGGACACAAGGAGATCTTTATCCGACCTTTGGCAAGGGAAATGATTCCGTTTATAAGGTTACCATAAGTTCTAGAACAGGGGGGACAGCTTCTATCAAGGGAGAAATGGAGACCGCTTATTTGGTACAGGGCAAGGCAGTAGCGGTTACTGTTACGCCGAATGCGGCAACAGAAACAGCTAAATATGAACTAGATTCTTTAAGCCTTGATGGAAATGGAAAGGGAACTATTTCAGAAAGCAACCTTACTTTAGGTGACGGAAATGCAGTGTTAACGGCCAACTTTAAGATGGTTGGGGTAAAGCCGGAGCCAAAACCAGAACCAAAGCCAGATAATCAGTCCGGCAAAGGCGGGCATGGGAAAGGTAGCGGCACAGGTAACGGCAATGGCAACGATGATTTTGGGAAAACTGGTGAAGGAGGCGGAACTGGAGATGGAATCGGAAAGGGCAGCGACAGCGGAGATCATGAGGGTGCTCACGAAACCGGTGACAAGACCACTGTAACCAATCCGACGGCTATGACGCAAAGTGAAGGAAAAACACCTGAAAACGTGTTGATGGTGCAACAGGATGAACAAAATCAGATTGAAAAAGAGGAAGTGATACAAGCTTCTGGTGGGTCTACGGAAGGTGGCAGCATTGGAAATGAAAAAGAGAAAGAAAAAGTTAAATTAACCATTTTTGAGATTGTCAAGAAAACAGCACAGGAGAATCCATGGCTCATCGTTATGTTTGTGGCAATTATCGTGATGATTTTAGCATTTGGAGCAATTGGCAGATATAAAAACTATAGAAAAGATAATTAAATATTTGTAAAATCACTTTTGAGTGTTACAGTAAAAAAGAGTCTATAACCATTGAAATATGGTCATAGACTCTTTTGAAATTTAATTCATTTATTTCTTCTGGAACTTAGCTTCTCTCTTTTCAAGAAAAGCACCCATACCTTCTGTTTTATCCTGAGATGCAAATGGTGCTGTAAATGCTTCAATTTCCATAGCACTTGCAGTCTTCATATCAAGACCATAACCATTATTGATAACTGTTTTTGCAGCAGCAATCGCTATAGGAGCCTTTGACATAATTGTTTTAGCAATTTTTTCTGCAGTGGCCATTAATTCTTCAGGTGGAACCAGTTTTTCAACGAGACCAATTCTGTAGGCTTCATCAGCAGGAACCATTTCTGCTGTCATAATTAAGTACTTACCCATGTTTTTTCCAACAAGTCTAGGAAGTCTTTGCGTACCACCGAAACCAGGAATAATTCCAAGATTTACTTCAGGTTGACCAAACTTAGCTTTTTCAGAAGCAACTCTGATATCACAAGCCATAGCCAGCTCGCATCCACCACCAAGGGCAAAACCATTTACCGCAGCAATTATTGGCTTTTCGATTGATTCCATGTAGTTCATAAGTTTATGACCTGTAATCATCATGTTTCTGCCTTCAATTGCATCAAGAGAATGCATCTGAGCAATATCAGCTCCAGCGACGAAAGCTTTTCCTTCTCCTGTTAAAATTGCAGAACAAATATCATCGTTATTTTCTACTTCAGTGAACGCAGCATATAATTCATTTAAAACATCAATATTTAATGCGTTCATTGCTTGAGGACGATTGATTGTGATAAATGCAATTTTATCTTTTACTTCAAATTTTAAGTTCTCGTACATATTAAAAACTTCCTTTCATCTATGAAATATTTTATACAAATATCATAACACTTCAGCTAGATATTGGCAATATTAACAAGGAAGATAATATTTTTCCGATGGCTAGAGATATGAATATACAGAAAAACCAAATTGCAATAACAATCAATTTATTTTCATGCTTAAATAAAATAATCATTGAAGCAAGACAGGGAACAAATAAAGTAAGCATTACGGTACATATAAAAATTTGAGGGTCTGTAAAACTGCCATTTGAAAATAAGGACAACAGACTGGAAGCGCCTAAATCTTTTTTTATAATGCTTAAGATAAAAATGGTTGCTGAGTCTGCAGGAAGATGCAAAAAGTTACAAAAAAGCGGTGCGGAAAAGGTGCATAGCTTATGTATATAGCCACAATAATTTAATATAGAAACAATGATGTTACCGATGGCAAAAGGTACAGCGGTTTCTATTAGAAATCCAATGCTGTTACGAAGTGACTTGAATAGAAGCGGCAAGAGTTTAGGCATGAAAAAATAATATCTACATTTAAATCTACATTTCGATGACTGGCTGCAATGAGAGAACGTATCATTAGGGAAAAATAAATTTAAGATATAGCTTAGAAATAAAAATATCGAAAGTATAATCAATGTATAAGCAATTAGATAATTTTTACTGGTTTGAAATAGTAAGACTGAATTGATAACTAACTGAGCAGAGCAGGGAATAATCATACAAAGAAGAATTTGTGCAATTCTTCGCTCCCGTTTATTGCTGGTTAACTGTAAGGCACCTAATGCTACAGTAACACAGCCAAAACCCAGCAGGAGCGGCAATAGGGTATTGGAGGATAGTCCAAATTTATTCAGTATCCTGTCTACTTTTGAGGAAGCAATTCTTAACAAATTTGATTCCAGTAAAAATAACTGTAAAAGGTAGAATGACGTTATAATTGGAAATAAAATTTTGAATAAAAAATAGGGTACCATGGTGAGCAATCCGAAATCACCATAAAGGGTGTACTGGATTAAAGAATGCAGGTTATTTGTCATATTCATTTTGGGTTTTTAAACCTCCTAATTTGTGGTATACTTATATAGACAATATGCATGATATATTGATTGCAGAATAAGAAAGGCGGATAGATTTATGAGTTCAATGATAAGCATGGCATTTATTGGAGGCATGAGCTTATTATTTATTGCGATAAATATATATATATATATATCTATGAAAGGCCAGATATTACATATTAACGAAAAGTCTGAAAAAGATATGAATCAAATAAGGTTAGAATTAGTAAGCGAAATTAAATCATCCAGACAGGAAACGATGCAGTTTATACAAGGCAGTTTTAAAGCTATGGGGGATATGGTTGCTGGCAATCAGAAAGAATCTGCTGAAGCACAGGATATGCGGCTGGCACAGTTAAACAGACAGTTTAATGATATGGCTATGCTAAATGAGCATAAACTGGAAAACATTCGTAAAACTATGGAAACAAGGCTGGCAGCATTACAGGAAGAAAATAAAAATCAGCTAGACCAAATGAGAAATACTGTGGATGAAAAGCTGCAGAAAACCTTAGAGGATAGAATAAGCCAGTCCTTTAAACTTGTAAGCGAAAGATTGGAACAAGTTTATAAAGGACTTGGTGAAATGCAGGCATTAGCTTCTGGGGTGGGAGATCTAAAGAAAGTTCTGTCCAATGTTAAGACTAGAGGAATCTTAGGGGAAATACAGCTTGGAGCTATACTTGAACAAATACTATCAAAAGAGCAATACGAAGAAAATATAAGAACCAAAAGCAGTGGAACTGAAAGAGTTGAGTTTGCAATAAAACTTCCTGGAGATCAGGATGGCGTGGTTTATTTACCTATAGATGCTAAATTCCCTGGAGATGCGTATACTAAGCTTGTAGAAGCATATGATTCAGGTAATGCTGCAGAAATTGATGAAGCAGCAAAGAATTTGGAAAGAGCCATAAAGAAAGCAGCAAAGGATATTCATGAGAAGTATGTAGAGCCACCTGCAACTACTGACTTTGCTATCATGTTTTTACCTTTTGAAGGGCTTTATGCAGAAGTGGTTAGAAGAGGCATGGTTGAGGTACTGCAGAGAGAATACAAAATTAGTATTGCAGGACCTACTACGATGGCTGCACTTCTTAACAGTTTACAAATGGGATTTAAAACTCTTGCGATACAAAAACATTCCAGTCAAGTCTGGGATATTTTAGGGGCGGTTAAAACAGAGTTTGATAAGTTTGGTAATGTTCTGGAAGCAACTCAGCAGAGAATTAATCAAGCAAATGCTGAGTTGGATAAGCTGATTGGAACAAGGACTAGAAGTATTCAAAGAAAACTTAGAGGTATTACTAGTTTAAGTGAATTGGAAAGCACATCTATATTAGAATTAGAATCAAACAATTTAATTGGATATTTAAATGATGAAGAAGAGGAATAAACGTAGATGAAGATTTTTGCTATTGCGGATTTACATTTATCTTTTGATGAACGTGTGCAGAAACCCATGGATATCTATGGTGGACAGTGGTTGAATCATACGGATAGATTAAAGGAAAACTGGGAAGAAACAATTACAAAAGAGGATATTGTTTTAATTCCAGGCGATATATCCTGGGCATTAAAAAAGGAAGAGGCACTGGTGGATTTAGAGTGGATTCAGGAACTGCCAGGTAGAAAGATACTCACAAAGGGTAATCATGATCTTTGGTGGACGGGTGTAGGAAAATTAAATAAACTTTATGAAAATATGATTTTCTTGCAAAATGATTTTTATGCAGCAGGAAATATTGCTATTTGTGGATGCAGGGGCTGGGTATGCCCAGGAAGTGATGAATTTACACTGCATGATAATAAAATTTATGAGAGAGAACTCTTGAGACTTGAATTTTCTTTGTCAGCTGCTGAAAAAATGGGTTTTAAAAGAATTGTGGGTATGATGCATTATCCACCTACTAATGATCGAATGCAAAACTCCGGCTTTACAGAACTGTTTTCAAAATATGGTGTGGAGAGAGTAGTTTATGGACATCTACATGGAAAAGACGGGTATAAAAATGGATTGAAAGGTATAATGAATGGCGTAGAGTATAGTCTAACCTCGTTGGATTATTTACAATGCAAGCCACTGCAAATATTATAAAAAGGGAGAGTGCGAAATGAAGAGAGTAACATTAATCGTTTTAGACAGTTTAGGAATAGGTGAACTTCCAGATGCAGAAAGCTATGGAGACAAAGGGGCTGATACATTTGGACACATTGTAGATCATATGGAGAATTTTAATATACCGAATTTAAGAAAGCTAGGTTTTGGAAATATTCAAGGAGCAGCCCAGGGCAGACTTGCTGTAGATACTCCTTTAGGAGCTTTTGGGAAACTAAAAGAAAAATCAAAAGGAAAGGATACTATTACAGGACATTGGGAAATAGCAGGCCTTTATACAGAAGTACCATTTAAGACTTATCCGGATGGCTTTCCAAAGGATTTTATGAAAGCTTATGAAGAAGCGATAGGTGTTGAAACTTTAGGAAATTATGCAGCATCTGGCACTGAGATTATTGAGGAATTAGGACCTGAGCATGAGACTACAGGGAAACCAATAATTTACACTTCTGCCGATAGTGTATTTCAGATTGCAGCAAATACAGCAGTGATTCCGCTAAAAAGGTTATATGAAATTTGTGAAATTGCAAGAAAAATGCTGGTAGGTGATGTGGCTTGTGGAAGGGTTATAGCAAGGCCTTATATAATAGATGAAAAAGGAAACAGAACCAGAACCTCTGAACGAAAAGATTATGCAGTTTCGCCCACAGGTAAGACGGTTTTAGATCATGTTAAGGCTGCTGGTAAAACAGTTTATGCCATAGGTAAGATTAGTGATATTTTTAATGGTCATGGTGTGGCTACTTCCGTCCATACGGACAACAATATGGACGGAGTGGATAAAACAATAGAAGCCCTGAAACAAGACTTTGAAGGATTCATATTTACTAACCTAGTAGACTTTGACTCAAAGTATGGGCATAGAAGAGATGCAATAGGATATGGGAAAGCAATTGAGGAGTTTGACGAAAGGATTCCAGAGATTATATCTGCTATGGGTGAAGAGGATGTTTTGATGCTTTGTGCTGACCATGGAAATGATCCTGTTCATGCAGGCTGGGATCATACCCGAGAACATATTCCTGTTGTTGTTTATGGAAAAGAAGTGAAAGAAGGAACCGATTTGGGAGTCAGGGAATCTTTTGCGGATATTGGCGCAACTATATCAGAAATTCTTAACGTAGACAAAACTGAAATTGGTAAAAGTTTCTTATCTTTATTAAAGGCATAGATATGAATCAAGGGGGAAATAGTATGAATATGAATGATATCATTGGCAAAAAGCGTGATGGTGGTAAGCTTAACCAAGAAGAGATTGAGTACTTTGTTTCAGGATATACAGATGGTAGTATACCAGATTATCAGGCATCAGCTTTACTAATGGCTATTTACTTACAAAAGATGGATAAAGAAGAGACTTTTCATTTAACCCGTGCTATGAAATGTTCGGGTGATGTAATAGACTTGTCTGGAATTGAAGGAATTAAGGTAGATAAGCATAGTACTGGTGGAGTAGGTGACAAAACTACATTAGTTGTGGCACCTCTAGCCGCTGCCTGCGGGGTACCCATTGCAAAAATGAGCGGAAGAGGCTTAGGCTTTACGGGTGGTACAGTTGATAAAATGGAATCAATACCTGGTTTTCAGACTACAGTTGAAGCGGATAAGTTTATGGAACAGGTAAATACTATTGGCCTTTCTGTAATTGGGCAGACTGCACATATTGCACCTGCAGATAAAAAAATTTACGCACTTAGGGACGTAACGGCTACAGTGGGCAATATGAGTCTGATATCTTCAAGTATTATGAGTAAGAAGCTGGCTTCAGGTAGTGATGCGATTGTTCTGGACGTAAAGTGTGGCGATGGCGCCTTTATGGAAAATTTTGAAGATGCTTGTATCTTGGGAAAAATGATGGTTGAGATTGGAAATGCTGACCATAAAAAAACAATTGCTGTAATCACAGATATGAATCAGCCTTTAGGAAAGGCTGTGGGAAACAGCCTTGAAGTAATTGAAGCGATTGATACGTTAAAGGGCAAAGGACCAAGTGATATCACAGAACTTTCCCTTACTCTGGCAGGAATTATGATTTTTGCAGGAGGCAAGGCTGAAAGCAAAGAGCAGGGATATGAAATGGCTAAACACGCACTTGAAAGTGGCGAAGCCTTGAACAAACTGTCTGAGTTTATTGAAGGGCAAGGTGGAAATCCTGAAATTTTAAATGATTATAGCAAGTTTCCTCAGCATACATGCACAAAAGAAATTGCTTGTCATAAATCAGGTTATGTAAACAAAATTGCAGCGAAGGCTATTGGACTGGCTTCTCAACATTCTGGGGCAGGTAGAGCAACTAAAGAAGATACCATTGACTTATCTGCAGGAATATATCTTCATAAGAAGGTTGGTGACAAAGTATCTAAAGGAGAAGTTTTGGCAACGGTTTATGGAACTGATGTTGAAAAAGTGGCAAAAAGTGTAGAAGAAGCAGAAAAAGCTTTTATTATTTCAGAGAATGCACCTAAAAAAGAAGAATTGATTAAAAAGATTATAATTTAGGATTTAGTTAATCTGGAACAGGAGTATATATGACAATAAAACGGTTTTCGAGGGCTGTAATTAAAGCTATTTCCAAAACTGAATTTGATATAAAAAAAACGTATCAGATTGAGAGGTCTATAAAGAACTTTAAAGTCCCTCTTTTGATGCATATATATAAAAGATGGAACTATAAAGTCTACACAGGTAATCGGGAAATCCTTACAAGAGTATTTAATCCTAAATCGGGAGAACCAGAAAATACTATTATTTTTTTTCATGGTGGAGGATGGGTTACTGAAACTATAGATAGTTATAACAATGTATGCAAACATCTTTCTAAACACACAAATTGTATTGTTATTTCTGTTGAATACCGATTAGCACCAGAGCACCCCTTTCCCCAAGGCTTGGAAGACTGCTATGCAGTAGCTAAGCTGGCACATGACAAACAGAAAGAAGAGAATTTATTACCCGGGAAAATAATTCTGATGGGAGATAGTGCAGGTGGTAATCTAGCGGCTGCAGTATCATTAAGAGCAAGAGACAGAGGAGAATTTAAAGTGGATACACAGATTCTGCTTTATCCTGCGACCTATTGGGATCACAGTATGATATCACCATTCGATTCCATCAGGGAAAATGGCACAGGATATATACTTACCGCTAAAAGAGTATGTGATTATATGACATTGTATAAAAGAAATGACAAAGACTTAATGAATCCATATTTTGCTCCATTGATGGCTGGTGATTTTTCGAACCAACCTAAAACTCTACTGATAACAGCAGAATTTGATCCCCTAAGGGATGAAGGAGAAGAATATGGTAAAAGACTTTCTGAGGCTGGAAATGAAGTTAAAATGTATCGAATGAAAGATGCACTTCATGGATTTATAAGCTTAGGACAATATAATGTATTTGTCAGGAAAACTTATGGCTTAATAAATACGTTTTTAAATGAAAGAGATGAATCATGTACAAAGGACAAACATTAGAGTGGCTTAAACTTGATAATGCAGGAAAGATTTTTCCTTCTACCAGTGGAAAAAGAAATACAAGTGTATTTCGGTTTTCTTGTGAGCTTTATGAAAATGTGGAACCAGAGAAACTTCAACAAGCAGTTGAAATGACAATAGAAGAATTTCCACACTTCTTAAGTATTTTAAGAGCCGGAGTTTTTTGGCATTATCTTGAAATCAGTAGATTAAAACCAAAGGTGCACATAGAGAATAGAGAAATCTGCGGCCCTCTTTTTAGCAAATATAATCAGGGCTTACTATTTGATGTTTCATATTATGGCAACAGAATTAATTTAGAGGTATATCATGCTTTGGCAGATGGAACTGGTACTTTGCATTTCTTGAAGACTTTAATCTATAATTATGTTACTTTAATTCATAGACAACTTAAGGAGGATACTGGGTTAAAGCCACAGTATACGGCACCATATTCTTCAAGAATTGAGGATGGATTTAAAAAATATTATAGAAAAGAAATTAGAAAACGTTCTTTAAAGCCCCATAAAGCATACAAAGTTAAAGGGAACAAGACTGTTCCTGGGACTTATGTATGCATTGAAGGCATTATGGATTGTAAACAGGTTTTGGAACTTGCAAAGAGGCATGAAGCTTCATTAACTGTTTTTTTAACAGCACTTTTGGTTAAGGCTATACACATGGAAAGACAGAAATCCAAGGAAAACCAAGATATTGTAGTAACAGTACCCGTTGATTTAAGAAACTATTTCCCATCTGAAACTGCAAGAAATTTCTTTGGAAATATTCGTGTTTCATATAATTTTGAAAAAAGTGGTGAGGAATTAATTGATATAATAGAATCTATAAAAAATGGATTTAAAGAGGAATTAACAGAACAAAAATTAAGTAAAAGGTTAAGCCGGTTAATGTCTTTTGAAAATCATAAAATTATAAGAATGATACCTTTATTTATGAAGAATTGGATTCTTAAGGTTGTTCGGAGAATATCTGATTCGGAGGAGACCACTGTGATTTCTAATGTAGGAAAAGTGGAACTGCCTGATAGGCTAAAAAGTTATATAAAGCTGGTCAATGTATATGTGGGGACAAGCGGTATTCAACTTTGTACTTGCACTTATGAAAATTATTTAAGCATAACTTTTTCTTCAGTATTTTTAGAAACAGATATACAGCGTAACTTTTACAGAAGCCTGACAAAACTAGGTGTAAAAGTTGAAATTAGAAGTAACATAATGGAATAATGATGAAAGGGAAAGCTTTATGTTGTATTGCGAACATTGTAAAATAGAGGTCACCGGCATTCACCAAAAGTGCCCATTATGTCATTGTAATCTGACAGGAGAGCCTGAAAATAATTTACCACAATATCCCATGATACGAAATCAGACTAGTAAAATTTATTTAATCTTTAATTTAATGAAGTTAACTGCAATAGTTGCCTGTGTGATTAGTATTCTTGTAAACTATATTACTTACAAAGAAACCTTATGGTCAATATTTGTAGTTGCTGGGTTTGCCTGTGGATGGCTTCTTATGGCTATAGGTATAAAGAGAAAGGCGAATTTGATTAAGCTACTGCAGTGGGAACTTTATATCACATGTGGGTTAACTGCATTGTGGGACTATTTTACGGGATGGCATGGATGGTCTATCGAATTTGTGTTACCTTGTACCTGCATTGTGTGTATGATTTTAATTTATATTTTGTCTGCACTTCTGAAAAAGGAACCTAAAGAATATTTGATTTATTTGACTTTAGTTAATATTCTAGGTTTTTTCCCTATATTGTTTTTAATATTAGGATGGTTAGAAATTGAACTCCCATCAGTGCTTTGTATAGGATGCAGCACTTTATTTTTGATGGGAATATTTTTGTTTAAAAGACAGGCTGCTTATGGTGAATTTAAAAAGAAACTTCATATATAGTTGCCGTTTAATATAAATTTATAAAATTTACTTTTTGAAAGGAAGGATAAGCGATAATGAATACTATTTTTAATGACTTCCCAAATCATGATAGATTTAAGTTTCCAGAGGGATTATCAAGGGTCACTGCTGGAAAAGGCGGAGAAGCAATACTTGTGTTTGGCAGTGATAAAACTTTTTTAGTGGACTGTGGCATGGCCTATTGTGGCGACAGAGTGGTGAGAAACATTGAATTTGCATTAGCTATGAATGACCGTACCACACTTGACGGTATACTATTGTCTCATACACATTATGATCATATTGGAGCGTTGCCTTATGTGAAAAAAAGATGGCCACAGGTTGTAGTTTATGGGGCAGCAAAGGCAAAAAAGGTGTTTTCAAGTTCTGGAGCACGTGCTTTAATGAAGGAACTGGGTACAGCGGCAAGAGACTTATATTCTGAATGTAAAAATGAAATATTGACAGAAGGTTTAGAAGTGGATGTAGTGGTAGGAGAGGATGACGAAATTTCTATTGGAGATGAATATTTTAAAGTACTTGAAACGAAAGGGCATACAGACTGTTCTTTAACTTATGTTTTAGAACCAAGAAAAATTATGTTTTCTAGTGAAAGTACAGGGGTTCTGGAAAATCCTCAGTTTGTTCATACTGCTATTTTAAAAAGTTATAAGGATAGCATAGAATCTGCACTAAAATGCAAAGCCTATGGAGCTAAATTTATAATATGTCCTCATTTTGGAATTTTACCAGATTACTTTACTGATGAATATTTTGACTTATACATTAAAAGCGCAGAATATAAAAAAGACTTTCTTTTGGATTTATATAAAAGAGGTTTTAATGATGAGCAGATACTAGATGAATATACGAAATATCATTGGTCACAGGGAAGAGCTAATGAACAGCCAAAAGAAGCATTTACAATTAATGCCAAGCATATGATCGATGTAATTTTAAAAGAATTTAATTAGATAAAGGGGATTTATTATGACACTGAATATTTTTAAGAGCCTGCCTGTTAGACTTGTGATAGGTGTGGCAATAGGTATTTTAGCGGGGCTCGCGGCAAATGAGACCATTATGAATGTAGTGGTGACATTAAAGTATATTTTAGGGCAATTTATAAATTTTTGTGTGCCATTAATTATAATTGGATTTATAGCACCATCTATAACAAAACTTGGGAACAATGCTTCACGTATGCTTAGAGTTGCTCTTGTTTTGGCCTATGTAAGCTCAATACTTGCAGCATTGATGGCTGTGGCAGCTGGCTTTGGCATTATACCGCATCTTTCTATAGTATCTAATCCCGAGGGGTTAAGAAAACTTCCAAAGGTGATTTTTGCTCTTTCTATACCTCAAATTATGCCGGTTATGAGTGCTTTAGTACTTTCGATAGTTGTAGGTCTTACAGCGGTTTGGACTCATGCCAAGTTTATAACAAACCTACTTGATGAATTCCAGAAGATGATTCTTATAATGGTTAAGAAGATGGTAATACCTGTGTTACCATTTTTTATTGGATTAACTTTCTGTGCATTAGGATATGAGGGTTCTATTACAAAACAGTTCCCTGTATTCGTAAAAGTTATATTCATTGTAATGTTAGGGCATTATATTTGGCTTACAGTATTGTATTTAGTAGGTGGCGCTTATAGTGGAAAGAATCCAGCTGAAGTAATTCGTCATTATGGACCTGCTTACTTGACTGCTGTTGGTACGATGAGTTCAGCAGCAACCTTGGCGGTTGCTATTGACTGTGCAAAAAAATCAAATGTTCTTAGAAATGATATGATTGATTTTGGAATTCCCCTATTTGCCAATATACATCTATGTGGTTCGGTGCTGACAGAGGTTTTCTTTGTTATGACTGTTAGTCAGATATTATACGGCGTTATACCGCCTGCAGGCACAATGATTTTATTCTGTGTTCTTCTTGGTATATTTGCAATAGGTGCACCGGGAGTACCAGGAGGTACTGTAATGGCTTCTCTTGGACTTATAACAGGGGTTCTGGGATTTGATGAAACTGGCACAGCACTTATGCTTACAATATTTGCCCTTCAGGATAGTTTTGGAACAGCATGTAATGTTACAGGTGATGGTGCATTAACATTAATGCTTACAGGATATGCGGATAAGCATAAAATTGAAAATCAGACCCTGAATATTGGGTTATAAAATAATACATAAATGATAAAGGGCCGCCAGTAGTCAAACTGGAGGCCTTTTATGGTATGTTGGTCGTGACTTCTTCTAGTGCTTCTTCTCCGCCTTTAAGAATAGATATGGTTGCTAGGTTATCGCCTAGCAATACAAACAAGGCAGATAAGATGTTGAGTTCTTTTACAGTTTTATCTTCTGCAATCATGTTTGCAACAGTAGCTATAAATATTGTTATTTGGCATGAAGTCATAGTATACACCTCTTTATAGTATACGCCCGTCAGTTGAGATAGTTACTATCTGCCAAGGAATCATTTTACCACTGTTCATTAACGCCTGTTTTACGGCATTCTCTATACCGCCGCAACAAGGAACTTCCATACGTACTACTTTTACACTTTTTATATCATTGTTTTTAATAATTTCTGTAAGCTTTTCGCTATAATCTACAGAATCAAGTTTCGGGCAGCCAACTACGGTTACGTGATTTCTAATAAATTCCTGATGAAAGTTACCATAAGCAAAAGCTGTACAGTCAGCAGCTACAAGCAAGTTGGCACCGTCAAAATATGGAGCATTCACAGGTACTAATTTAATTTGTACGGGCCACTGTGAAAGCTGTGAGGTAGGGGGTTGTGATTCGGTTATATTGCTAACAGAACTTTGATTGCGATTAAATGCTTTAGATTGTGTTCCTGGACATCCACAAGGCAAAGTGGATGGATTAGCAGATTTTTTTGCTATCACAGCTTCTTCGTCATAAGCAGCAGCTTCACGGGATTCAAAGGAGATTGCGTTTGTAGGACATACTGGCAGGCAGTCCCCTAAACCATCACAGTAATCGTCACGGATTAATTTTGCTTTTCCTTCTACCATAGCGATGGCACCTTCATGACAGGCTTCTGCACATAAACCGCATCCATTACATTTTTCAGTATCAATTTTTATAATTTTTCTAATCATATTTATATCCTCCATACGTTAATAAATAATTGTGTTATCTTAAATTTAATTATCCTCATTGACTTTATGTGTTTATACTACTATACTACTAGCATAGATTCTGTTGTTTTTACAACAAAGAGGTGAAAAATGAAAAAATATTTAAGTATTTTAAAAAAAAATCCTTTATTTTATGGCATTGCTGAAGATGACTTAGAAAATATGTTGAGCTGCCTTTCCGTTAATGTTAAAAATTTTAGTAAAAATGAGATTATTTATATGGCGGGAAATAAAATAAGCAACATCGGAATTGTTGTAGATGGTAGTGTGCAAATTATAAAAGAGGACATACTAGGCAATCGAAATATAATAGCACAAATTGTGATAGGTCAAATTTTTGGTGAGGCTTTTGCCTGCGCAGAGATAGACAAACTTCCAATAAGTGTAATTGCCAGCGTAAATTGTACAGTAATGTTTATAGATTACAAAAAGGTTATTTATACTTGTAACAATTCATGTATATTTCATCATAGACTACTAGAAAATATGCTAGGCATATTAGCTACGAAAAATATTTTATTAAATAATAAGATTGAATGTATTTCAAAAAGAACGATTAGAGAAAAGGCATTATCCTATTTATTGGCACAAGCACAGCAACAAGGAAAAAGAAGCTTTAAAATACCTTTTAACAGGCAGGAATTAGCAGATTATCTATGTGTTGATAGAAGCGCATTGTCTAATGAACTCAGTAAGCTTAGAGCAGAAGGGATAATTGAATTCAATCGGTGTGAGTTTAATATTTTGATGGAGGATTTGGAGTAACCTTGGGAGGCTTTAAAAGATGAAAAACAAAAATATAAAAGGTATTTTTATGTATCGTATGTTAATAATTTTTGTTATGATATTAGGAGCTTCAACAATAGGGGCTTTATTTAAATATATGGGATTTTCGGAAACCAATATTGTTCTTGTTTACCTATTAGCAATCGTTTTGATAACTTGGGCAGCAACGGGCTTTATTACTGGTATTATTGCTTCTATTATTGCAACATTTACATTTAATTATTTATTCACTGAACCTAATTTTTCATTTTCTGTAAATAATCCAAGCTATATGATTACTTTTGTAATTATGATAATTACAGCATTTATAACAAGCACATTAACTTCAAAGATGAAGAACAATGCTTTAGAAGCAAGGGAAAAAGAGGCGGAGGCTACTGCCCTCTATAGCCTTAACACCAGGCTGACTTGTGCAAGTGATATAAATGATATGGCTCAGATATCTGCAAGTGCTGTAAGTTTGTGCTTTGACTGCGAGGCACAGTGCCTATGTTTTTACAAATCAAATAAATATGAAAAAGTTAGAGAGAAAATCGAAAATTTAGAGACGTTATATGATCAAGGAGAAAAATTCTGGGATTGGCCTATTTATGGAAATGAAAGTTCTTTAGGTGTTATCCGTATTCCAGCGGATAAAGCTAAAGCTATGAAGGAAGACCAGATGAGTCTGCTAAAGGTTATGATTGAAAGTATAGCTTTAGCTATGGATCGTTGGCAAGCTTCCCAAAAACAGATGGAAGCAGATGCAGAAATCGTTCAGGAAAGATATAGAACCAATCTGCTTAGGTCTATTTCACATGATTTGAGAACACCTTTATCAGGTATCATCGGTACTTCTGAAATGCTTTTGGATATGATAGACCAAACGGATGACAAATATGAAATGATAAAGGGGATATATAATGAGGCCGACTGGCTGCATGGACTGATGGAAAATATATTAAGTCTGACCAAGTTAGATGATGGAAGACTTACGATAGAAAAAGAGAGTGAGGCTGTAGAAGAAATTGTAGGCGGCGCAGTAGCTCATATAAGCAAGCGTTTCCCTGAGTATGAGATAAAAGTAAAAGTACCAGAAGAGTTATTACTTGTGCCAATGGATGCAAAACTTATTGAGCAGGTATTGATGAACTTGCTTGATAATGCAGTTAAGCATACACCTAAAGGAAAAGAAATAGGGGTTTCGGTAACAGAAAACAAAAAAGAAAACAAAGCCATTTTTACAGTGAGAGATCAGGGAAATGGAATCAGTAGTGATGAGGTGCCTCTTGTATTTAAGCCATTTTATACCTCGAGAGGTAAACTGGCAGATGCACATAGAGGAACTGGTCTGGGGCTTCCTATTTGCGAAGCAATTGTAAAAGCACATGGAGGGCAAATAGAAGCACGTAATTGCCAACAGGGTAATGGAGCTGAATTTATTTTTACACTGCCAATGGAGGAAAAGAAAAATGACGAATTTAGATATAAATATTCTGATAGTAGAAGATGATCCACAGATACGAAATTTTATTGCATATGCATTAAAAGGTGAGGGACTTTCCTATAAGGCAGTTCAAAATGGCGAGAATGCATTAAGCCTGTTGGTATCAGAAAAATTCGATTTGCTGCTTTTAGATTTAGGACTCCCTGATATTGATGGGATTCAAATAATAGAAAAAGTAAGAGAATGGTCAGAGATGCCGATTCTTGTTGTATCAGCCAGGGATCAAGATCGGGAGAAGGTGTCCGCTTTGGATCTAGGTGCTGATGATTATTTAACTAAACCTTTTTCCTCTGCAGAACTTTTGGCACGAATTAGGGTGGCATTAAGGCACATAAGAAGGTTAAATAAAGATAAAGAGAATACCATATTTAAAGTAGGCGAATTACAAATAAACATAGACAAAAGAATTGTAGAATTAGAAGGCTCTGAGATACATGTTACCCCTATGGAATATAATTTGCTGACTTTGTTTTTTAAGAATATTGGCAAAGTACTTACTACAAGCTACATTCTAAAGGAGGTATGGGGAGTTGATTATGGTAGTGATACGCAGGTGCTTCGTGCGTTAATGGCAGCGTTAAGAAGAAAAATCGAGAAAAATCCAGCTAAACCGAGGTATATAATGACAGAAGTTGGTGTAGGATATAGGCTCATAGACGAATAGTAATTGAAATAGAAGGAGGCGGAAGCCTCTTTTTTATGTAATTCTCACAGAATTCTCACACGGGAATAAATTATCTCACACTATTCTCACAGAATGAGTGCTATGCTATGCATATAGCAAAAAAACTATTATGCTAATTTTTGTTGCATTATTTTTAAATTTGGATATAATATTATTCATGCTATTCAGAGGGGGTGAAAGATTTCATCTATGTCTTGAATAGCATATGTTTTTGTTTAAAAAAGAAAAAGGAAGATAAAAGATTACTATGATGCATAAAATGGAAAAATTATTCACACCAATACAAATAATAGCATATGGCTTCTTAGGAGCTATTTTGTTAGGGTCATTTTTGTTGGTATTGCCAATTTCAGCACTGGAAGGGCAGACAACTGCATATATTGATGCACTATTTACGGCAACGAGTGCCATCTGCGTAACAGGTCTTACCACTGTAACTACCATTGAGCATTGGAGTTTGTTTGGACAATTTGTTATTTTATGCCTGATTCAGTTTGGTGGTTTAGGCGTCATAACTGTTACGACATCCATTCTGCTGCTTCTACATAAGAAAATCACGCTGTCAGAGAGGATTTTAATTCAGGATGCGTATAATCTGAATACTTTGGGTGGACTTGTAAGGCTTACTATTCGAGTATTAAAGGGGACCTTCTTGATAGAAGGAATCGGGGCCGCTTGTTTTGCATTTCAGTTTATACCAGAATTTGGATTTCTACAGGGCCTTTGGAAATCAGTATTTCATTCCATATCAGCATTTTGCAATGCAGGAATTGATTTAATTGGGCAGAATAGTTTTGCACCATATGCAGGAAGTGCTCTTGTAAATCTGACTACGATGGTATTAATTGTAGTAGGAGGTATCGGTTTTCCAGTTTGGTGGGATCTCCTGCGTGTAACTAACAAATTGATAGAAGAAAGGTTTAAGCCAAGATTATTTTTTAAAAAGTTGGAATTGCATTCTAAGGTTGCAATTGTCACTACAATATGCTTAATTATAAGTGGAGCAGTACTAATCTTTTGTCTGGAATATTCGAATGATGATACTATTGGGAACATGCCATTATGGGAAAAAATCATGGCTTCATTTTTTCAATCCATAACAACAAGAACAGCTGGATTTTTTACTATTCCACAGAACGAACTGCGAGACTCATCTGCTTTTTTGTGTATTCTTCTGATGTTTATAGGTGGATCTCCATCAGGCACAGCTGGCGGTATAAAAACCGTTACTATGGCAACCTTGATGATTTCAACTTTAGCAGTTATCAAGGGAAAGCCAGATGCAGAATTATTTTACAGAAAAATCAATTATGCTTATTGCAGAAAAGCGTTGGCCGTTTCATGTTTTAGTTTATTTGTACTACTTATGTCAACCTTTGGTTTATCCATTGTTGAAAATGCAGACTTTTTAGATGTTCTATATGAAACGACATCGGCAATTGGTACAGTAGGACTTACACGAGGAATGACACCCAATTTATCTCTGATTGGCAAAATGATAATTATAATAACTATGTATTTAGGACGTATTGGTCCCATCACGTTAGCGCTAGTATTAAATCCACAGAAGCATAAGGGAAAGATTTGTATTCTTCCTGAAGAGCAGGTTTTAATTGGATAGATAATTGTGTGTATTTTAAGCTGTCTATAAAGGCAGGAGGGGGTAGAAATGAGTATAAAACAATTTGTAGTATTTGGTCTGGGTCGTTTTGGAAAGAGTGTGGCGACTACATTAGCCGAAAATGGTTGTGAAGTATTAGTAATAGATGCAAATGAAAATACTGTCAATGAGATGGCAGATGTGGTAACTTATGCGGTAAAAGCAGATGCTACAGAAACAGAAGTATTAAAGACTTTGGGAATCAGTAATTTTGATGCGGCAATTATAGCTATGGGTGAAAATCTTGAAGCAAGTGTTATGGCTACCATATTTGTAAAAGAAATGGGAGTGCCATATGTTCTTGCCAAGGCACAAAATGATTTACAGGGACGTATCTTAAAGAAGGTGGGTGCAGATATGGTTGTATTCCCAGAGAAGGAAACCGGAATCAGAATAGCCAATAGTCTTCTTATGGACAATCTGTTTGATACAGTGGAATTGCCTGCTAACTATAGCATGATGGAATTAGAAGCTTTATCTGAGTGGGTTGGCAAGAGTTTCCATGAATTGAATTTGAGGGCAAGATTGAAAATTAATGTAATCGGGATAAAAACGAAGAATCATCTAAATATTAATCCTGATCCAGAGGAAGCCATAAAAGAAGATGATGTTCTTATTCTAATTGGTAAGAATGAAGTATTGAATAAACTGGCTACTTTGCATAAGAAAAAATAGAACAAAGTTAATTGATGTATATTCGCTTCTAGTCTGCTATACTATAATATAATAAATATTAAAATTCAAGGAGAGTAAAGCATGGCGAAAAGACCTAAGATTATAATAAAGATGGTAGATAAAATAGGAAGCGGACCTTGTCACTATGGCCATAAAATTGGTGATACTTTTGATTTTGATATAGACAGAGGCAGTATGTGTCCGATGATGGCACATACTGCTTTTCCGTATATAGATATTCTGAGATATGGAGGAAGTGTACCTGGTGGTGAAAATCCTAACAAATGTAAATTTTGCTGCCCAGATGCAGATGTAATTAATGTATTCGAGATTGAAAGAATATAAAATTAATAAGTTTTGACACTAAAACGGTAATTTCATATAATTTATCCAATTTTAGTGAGAATATAAGAATAATAATAAGTAATTAAAAATATCATAATAATAGTGTAACTGACTTGAACACATGAGCAGGGCAGGGAGGGAAATTATGAATATTTTTAATAGAAATTATGATAAAAGAAGATCTGGGAAAAAGTTTGACAGATTGAAAAAACGAGCAATAGTAGCTAAGACTATGCATAAAGTTACCATAATTAGGGTTATGTCAATATGTATGGTTGGCTTACTTGTTGTTGGTGGAGGAGCCATTGGAATCAGTGCAATCATTCCTAGCGATATGAGTAAGGCAACAGGAAAAAGTGTTGAAATGCTGCCCGTGGATAATATTGTAACCAGTGGTAGTGCTGTTGTTAGTAAAAGTAAAGCCACTTCAGACAATGCGTCAAAAGTGGATAAAAAAACTAAAGCAACAGGTGATATTAACAACTCTGGATTAGTAGTTGATGCAAAGGCAGCAGTATTAATGGATGCAGATAGCGGTACTGTTCTTTTTTCACAAAATGGTGCAGATCGTCTGCCTCCTGCTTCGGTAACCAAGGTTATGACTATGCTGCTTGCCATGGAGGCAATTGATAGAGGGCAAGTTAAGCTGACTGATATGGTAACAATATCAGAAAGAGCAGCCTCTATGGGGGGCTCACAGATGTACATGGAACCAGGAGAGCAACATCCTTTAGAAGATTTAATGAAGGGGATTTCCATGGTATCTGCCAATGATGCATGTGTTTCAGTGGCAGAATATCTTTCTGGAAGTGTTGAGATTTTTGTTGAGAACATGAACAAAAGGGCAAAAGAACTAGGTATGGAAAACACTCATTTCGTAAATACAAATGGACTTCCTGTAGCAGATCATTATACAAGTGCGCACGATATCGCCATAATGTCCTGTGAGTTGAGTAAACACAAAAAAACCCATGACTGGTTTACAAAATGGCAGGATACCATGATGGTAGGACTGCCAGGGAAGCAGACAGAGTTTGGCCTGACTAATACTAACAGATTGATAAAACAATATACTGGCGCAAATGGAATAAAAACAGGATTTACGCAAGAGGCGGGATATTGTTTATCTGGCTCTGCAACTCGTGATGACATGACATTAATTGCAGTAGTACTTGGGTGCTCAAGCTCAAAGGTCCGCTTTGCCGAAGCTGCAAAGCTTCTCGATTATGGTTTTGCTACTTATGACACAGTTAAACTGGCAGAGAAAGGTGAGCCGCATGGATTAATTGAGATTGAAAAGGGAGAACCAAACGCTATAAATGCAGTAGCAGGAGAGGATATTTCTATTTTAGTGAAAAAAGGTGAAAAAGAATCGGTTACTTTCCAAGTAGAGCAGGATCAGAAAGTGAAAGCTCCTGTGAAAAAAGGTGAGAAAGTAGGAGAAATAGTTGTTTATCAGAATGAAAAGGAAATAGGAAGGTATCCGCTTGTGGCAGAAGAATCATCGAAAAAAGCAAGCCTATTGCAGCTATACAAGAGATTGATAAAAAATGTAGTGGAATAATTAGAAAAAATTGTAGTTACTTTAAAGTATAATAATAAAGCAGTTGGAGTCTCCAGCTGCTTTTGTTTGTTTACCCTTTAAATGTAAGTGCTTTCATTGGACAGAAACGGACGCATTTCCCACATTTAATACACTTGTTTATATCTATTTTTGGAGCTTCAAATCCGTTTTGAGACAATGCATCTACAGGACAAACTTTAACAGATGGACATGAGTGATTTTGAGGACATCGATTCTTATTTACAATTAGTGTTTTTAATGAAATGTCTTCTTGTGCTTTTCTAAAAAACATATATATGCCTCCGTTTTTTTTTTAGTATAACATTACCTTTATATTTTTTCTGTGACATAATCACATTAGAAAATGTGTTTATAGTTAAGTAAATTTAACTTATAATATAAATGTGAAAATAATTTAGTAAATTCTTGTGAGTATGGAAAGGATAAGGGGAGTATGGGAATCTTTCTTTTACTTTTAATTTTAAGTATTATATACCTTTTATTGGTTATGCCTTGCTTGGACAGAAGAAAGGAAATTTCAGATTATCTGAATTGTTTTTATGCACATAGGGGACTGCACGATAACAATAATGGTATTCCAGAAAATTCTTTAGTTGCTTTTGAAAAAGCTATATTGTATGGATATGGAATTGAGTTAGACGTTCAACTTACAAAAGATAATGTAGCAATAGTAATTCATGATGATAATTTAATTCGAGTTTGTGGTATAAATAAAAAAGTATCTGAAACTACATATGATGAAATATCTAAATTAAAATTATTAAATTCAAATATAGGGATACCTAAATTAACGGATGTTTTAAATTTAGTAGAAGGTAAGGTGCCATTAATTGTAGAATTAAAAACAGCAGACGATATTAAAAATAATTGCAGGATAATAGCCAACATTCTTGATGGATACTCCGGCAGGTATTGTGTAGAATCTTTTAATCCATTTATAATGCAATGGTTTAAAAGATATAGGAAAAAAGTATTACGAGGCCAGCTTTCTACGAATTATTTTAAGGAAAAGGTAGATCAGAATTTTTTAAATAAGTTTATGCTTTCTCATTTTCTGCTTAATTTTATATCCAGGCCGGACTTTATAGCATTTAATATAAAGTATAAAAATATGTTATCTCTAAAAATTAATAAGTGGCTGCTAAATACACCCTTATTTGCGTGGACTGTGAGGAGTCACGAGCAGTTAGAGGAAATAAAGAATTTTTTTGATTCATTTATTTTCGAACAATTTATTCCGAAAGAAACGGTAAATAGAAAATGATTTATAATAATATAAAACCAGCTAAATTTATTTCCAGGCCAAATCGATTTATAGCTAATATTGAAATTGATGGGAACCATGAAATTTGTCATGTGAAAAATACGGGCAGATGCAGGGAATTTCTAATAGAAGGTGCAAAGATTTTTGTGCAGGAATTTGACAGCAGTACACGAAAAACAAAGTATGATTTAATTTCTGCATATAAGAAGGAACAGCTTATAAATATGGACAGCCAGGTTACTAACAAAGTAATACAGGAATGGCTGCAGGAAGGCGGCCTGTTTCAAAACATTTCACTGATAAAGCCTGAAAGCAAGTATAAAAATTCACGGTTTGATTTTTATGTAGAGGTTGGTAAACGTAAAATATATATTGAAGTAAAAGGTGTTACTCTAGAAGAAGATGGAGTGGTAATGTTTCCTGATGCACCAACAGAGCGAGGGGTTAAGCACCTTCGGGAATTAGAAGAATGCATAGAAGAAGGGTTTGAAGCTTATGTAATTTTTGTTATACAAATGTCTGATGTTAAGGTGTTTAAGGCTAATGAAGAAATGCACAAAGCTTTTGCGGAAACGCTTACACGGGTGCATGAAAAAGGTGTAAATGTTTTGGCTTATGAATGTTTAGTTACTGAAGATAGTATAAGAATTTCAAAGCAAGTACCCGTAATAGTTTAAACTTCACCAAGTTTTCACAAAACGGATATAAGACTTCCTTGATTATGGGCTATAGTAAATCCAGGGAATATGATAATAGCGTAAACTAGGATATGGTCATTAAATGGAAAGGAATGTTTTATGAAAAAAGCGATAATATTAGTTTTGGTGGTTACTCTTATTGTTTCATCTTTAGCTGGCTGCAGTCATACTTCGGCAAAAGATAAGGCAACAAAGATGGAGTATGAGGGAAAACTAATGGATGATTCGGCAGTGCATAATATTAATGTGAAAATATCAGATGAAGATTGGAAGGATCTATTAGAAAATCCATTGGACAAAACAAAGTACAAGGTTGATGTCGATATTGATGGAGAAACTTATTCAGATGTTTCATTTGCAACGAAAGGTAATACTTCTTTAAGCCAGATTGCCAATGATAATTCTACTGACAGATATAGCTTTAAGATTAACTTTGATAAGTATATAGAGGGTCAGAACTATTATGGCTTAGATAAACTAAATCTGAACAATCTAATGTCAGATGCTACATATATGAAGGATTACTTAAGCTATGAAATCATGCGGGAGGCTGGTGCAGCAGCTCCAATGGCAAGTTTTGTAAATATTACTATAAATGGAAAAGAGTGGGGGCTATATCTTGCAGTAGAGGATATTAGTGATTCCTTTATTACACGTAACTATGGGGAAGGTGAAGGTGAACTGTATAAACCTGAAACCGAACAACTAAATAATATGGGAAAAGGTAAAGAAGGAATGCCACCGGGAATCTCAGGCGGAGCAATAGGTGAAAGGCCAGAAAAGCCACAAGGAGAAATGCCGACTGGCTCTGCTATGCAGGCACCACCTGAAGGAAAAGATGACGGTAACAAAGGTTTTGGGGGGTCAAGTAATGGAGCAAGTTTAGCATATACTGACGATGAACTAGAAAGCTATAGTGACATATTTGATAATGCAGAAACTGATGCGACTAAAGAGGATATGCAAAGAGTCTTATCCGCTTTAAAACAGCTTAGCACGGGTGAAGAATTAGACAAATGCCTGGATGTTGATTCGGTTATAAAATATTTTGTAGCTCACAATTTTGTTGATAATTATGATAGTTACACAGGAAATATGCTTCATAATTACTATTTATATGAGAATAATGGATTACTATCCATGATTCCTTGGGATTATAATTTAGCCTTTGGCGCTTTTGGTGGAAATGGTGGTATGAAGAAACCAGGAGAACAGACTGCAGATAATGATGAACAAACTACAGATAATGCAACGGCAATGGTGAATTACGCAATCGATACACCACTTTCAGGAGCAAAAGAAGCGGATAGACCTATATGGAGTGCTATCATTAATAATGAGGAATATAAGGCGCTATATCATAAGTACTTTGATGAATTGATAACAAACTATTTTGAATCTGGAAAGTTTGAAGAAAAAATCGACTCAGTATATGAAATGATTAGACCTTATGTAGAAAAAGATGCTACTGCTTTTTATACGGTTGATGAATTTGATAAAGCATACAGCACGTTAAAAGAATTCTGTAAGCTTAGAAGTGAAAGTATTAGAAAACAATTAGATGGAGATATCCCAGCTACAACGGATGGGCAGAAAAAAGAAGGGGTTCAGCTAATCAATTCTAGTGGTATAAAAATTGAAGATATGGGAAGCCAAAAAGGTGGTGCCCCTAAACAAAATTCAAAAGATGGTGAACCCTCAAATGTAAATGCAGGTTCAAAAGAAAATAAAGAATAATAGATTAAAACGGTCCTGAGTATTGTTGTATTTAGGGCCGTTTTGGTATATACTATACAGAATAAGAACAATCAATGTTAACAAATTGAGGATGACTGAAAGGGAGGACAGAATTATGAAAAGATTTTTTAGTATTATGGTTGTAATTCTATTGTCTATGACTATCTTAGCAGGGTGTGGTGATAACGCTGATAAAGAGAAAGTTAAAACCAAAGCAAAACCGTTAGTGGTGGCTATGGACTTGACAAAACCTCCGTTTGAGATGAAAGATGAAAAGGAAAATCCTTCAGGAATTGGCGTCGATTTCGCAAAGGCATTTGGTGAATATATAGGAAGAGATGTTAAAATTGAAAATACTTCTTATGATGGTCTAATTTCTTCCCTTCAGGAAGGGAAGGCGGATATGGTTATATCCTCTATGTCTATTACAGATGAGGCAAGCCAGAACGTTGATTTTTCTGAACCATATGCCGACATTATGTTAGCTGTTTTAGTGAACAAGAACTCTGGTATTTCCTCTGCTGAAAGCTTGAATCAGGAAGGTAAAAAGATTGTTGTCACTGCTGATTCAGCCGGATACATTTATGCACAGAAAAATCTGACCAATACGGAAATTATAACACTTGCAGACGAAAATGCATGTGTTTCGGAAGTGACACAGGGAAAGGCAGATGCTTTTATTTGTGATCAGCTGGCTATATATAAGGACTGGCACAATTATACGGATAAGACAACCATCATTTCTATCGGAGGCCAGGAGGCGGAGCGATGGGGAGTTGCAGTGCAAAAAGGAAATACGGAATTACTTGCACAGATAAATGAATTTATTGGGACGTACCGAGTAAATGGTGGATTTAATAAGTTAACAAGCAGATATTTGTCAGAAGAAAAAACCACTTTTGATAAATTAGGGGTTAAGTGGATTTTTGATATAGACTAGCATGGTTTGGGACTATAGTAGTCAACAGTTAGAAGAATATTATTTCCAATAGGGATAAAGATAATAAAGTATTTAAAAAGCATCATTAAAGATGCTTTTTCTTTTGATTTTCTTTAGGAATATAATTTGGAACTAGTATTTTATTGTAGTATAATATAATAATATATTGTATAAAAAGGATAAAACAAAAATAAGGAGAGCTGTTATGGATAAAACAGTAATATTTTTGGGTGCAGGGGCATCAAAGGCAGACGGTGCACCATTACAAAGAGAACTTTTTAAATCATATTTTAAAGCATGTGAAGGTGAAAAGTTAAATGAAAACTTTGACATAAAGCATAGTAAAGTAAAGGGACTTCTTGACCGTTACTTTAAAAACTTCTTTGATTTTACTGATAACTTTGATTATAGAAATGCTGTGTTTCCTACATTTGAAGAAGCACTCGGTATTTTAGATTTAGCTATTGAGCGTAATGAAAAATATAGAAGTGAGCTGGGAAATCTGTATAAATATAGGACAGCCCTGATTTTTTCAATGGCGCAGGCTATTCAATATAAAATTGAAGCTTCAAAAAATGGAATACAAGGAGAAAGCCATACGAAACTAATTGAAAATTTACAGGACGAACTACCAAAAGGTAATATTACATTTATTTCTACGAATTATGATATCATTTTAGACAATGCGCTTGGCAGTAAGTTTGATGTAGATTATGGATTCTATCATTTAGATGATTTAGACAATATAAAAAATGGCGTAAAGCTTTTAAAAATCCATGGATCCTTAAATTGGAAATATTGTCCGGTTTGTAAGCATATAGAAGCTAAAATAGAACAAAAAGGAACATTGTCCATAGTAGACAATCCAGGTTCTGTAAAGTGTGACTATTGTTCAGCAGATGCACAATATATAATTGTTCCGCCAACTTACTATAAAGATATGAGTAATGTATATCTAGCTAATATATGGAATAATGCAGAAAAGCTGCTTAGAGAAGCAGAGCATATCGTTTTTTCTGGGTATTCGCTGCCTAGTGCGGACATGCATATAAAATATCTTTTGAAAAGGGCTGAATTAAACAGAGGCAGAAATAGTAAGTTTAAAGCCACCGTTATAAATTATTATCCCAATAAAATAGTAGGGGCCATACAAAAAGAACAAAACAGATATAGTAGGTTTTTCAAAAATACCAGCGATGTAAATTATGTACAGGAGATGTCATTTCAAGACTTTGCAAGGAATCCTTTTCAAGTCCTTGAATAGAGTAAAAAGATAAGGAATAAAGAATGATGAAAAAACAAATAAATGCCATGGGTCTGGCTTGCCCACAACCTGTAGTTCTGACTAAGAAGGCATTAGACAACATGGAGAATTGTGATGTACTTCAGATATATGTTGATAACGACATTGCGGTAAAAAATGTAATGAAATTCGCCAGAAGTAAAAATTTAGAAGCAGCATACCATCAGGAAAAAGAAAAAGAATACTGTATTAATATACGAGTATCTCAAGATGCTGAGTTAAGTGAAACAGAAGAAAGTCTTATTACATGCGGAAATACTTTACAGAATATTGTTGTACTTGCATCTGATAAAATGGGCGAAGGAGACTCTGAGCTGGGAGTCATTTTAATAAAAGGATTTATCTACGCTTTAACACAACTTGAGAATTTACCTAACACCGTAATTATGTATAATGGAGGGGCAAAGCTTGCAATAGAAAATTCCCCTTGCTTAGAAGATTTAAAAAACCTCGAAAAATCCGGTGTGGAAATTTTAACCTGTGGTACATGTTTGAAGCATTACAAAATAGAAGAAAATCTTGCGGTTGGAACTGTGACAAATATGTATACAATAGCAGAAAAAATGTCACAGGCAATTAATATCATTAAACCATAAAAAGAAGGAAAAATATGAAGCCAGATATATCTGTAAAAAACGTAAAACTTACGCAGCTCTCAAAATCAGCGGGTTGTGCAGCCAAATTGGAGCCAGGTGTATTATCCAGAATATTAGATAAATTACCAAAGATTGCAGACGAAAATTTAATAGTGGGTACTGAAACCTCCGATGATGCGGCAGTATATAAAATTTCGGAAGAAATTGCCTTAGTACAGACCTTAGATTTTTTCCCACCAATGGTAGATGATCCTTACATCTTCGGACAAATTGCAGCAGCCAATGCTTTAAGTGATATTTACGCTATGGGTGGAAATCCTATAACCGCATTAAATATTGTAGCTTACCCAAGCTGTTTAGGTGAAGAAGTCTTGGGGGAGATATTAAGAGGTGGTGCGGATAAAGTAAGGGAGGCAGGGGCTTCTATTGCAGGAGGACATTCCATTAATGATGAAGAACCTAAATATGGGTTAAGCGTTACAGGAATTGTAAATCCTAAAAAGATACTGCGAAATTATGGGGCACAGCCAGGGGACGTATTAATATTAACTAAACCACTTGGATGTGGACTGATAAACACAGCAGTGAAGGCTGGAATGGCTTCTTTTGATGCATCAAAAGAGGCTATAATGAGCATGACAGCTTTGAATAAAAAGGCAAAAGAAGTTTTTGGCCAGTTCAATATACATTCATGTACGGATGTGACTGGGTTTGGACTTGCTGGACATGCATTGGAAATGGCCTCTGCAAGTGGAGTCAGTTTTGAAATAGATACTAAAAGACTCCCCGTTTTTTTTGAAGCTTTAAACTATGCCAGGATGGGACTTGTTCCTGAAGGAACCTATAGAAATCATAAGTTCGTAAGTTCCAAAGTTGAATTTGGTTTTATTTCAGAGGAGTATAAGGATTTAGTCTGTGATCCTCAAACTTCTGGAGGCTTGCTTGTTAGTGTGGAAAAAGAGCATAGTGAAGATATTATTAAAAATCTGCACCAAGCAATGCCAGATGTGAAATTAGGCATCATTGGCAAAGTATTCGATAAAAAAGAAAAATACATTACTTTTTTATAAAAGGTAGGGCATAAGGAGCATGGGAGCATGATATATTTTGACAATGCAGCAACTACATATATAAAACCTGATTGTGTCATAGAAGCAGTTATACAATCCATGCAATCTACCGGAAATGCAGGTAGAGGGGGACATGAAATTTCCCTAGAAAGCAGTAGAAACATTTATAATGCCAGAGAAAAACTGGCTGATTTTTTTTGCTTTGAAGATGTTTCAGGTATAGTATTTACTGCAAATTCTACAGAGAGCTTAAATATAGCATTACAAGGAATTTTAGAGCCGCAAGATCATGTGATAACCACTATATTAGAGCATAATTCTGTTCTTCGCCCTCTCTACTTGTTAGAAAGTAAGGGAATGGAAGTCTCTTTTATTCCATGTGATGAGAAAGGTATACCAGAGTATAATTCCATACCAGAATTAATCAGGTCCAATACAAAGGCAATTATAGTAACTCATGCATCCAATGTTACAGGAAATATTATAGATATAAACACAATAGGTGCAATTGCTAGAAAACATAATCTGATTTTTATAGTTGATGCTTCACAGACTGCAGGTAGTGTAAATATAAATGCAGAAGAAATGGGGATTGATGTTCTGTGCACCACAGGTCATAAGGGTCTAATGGGGCCACAGGGTGTAGGTGTTTTAGCTGTTCGAAAAGGTATTAACATAGAGCCGCTTTTAGTTGGGGGAAGCGGGATTCAATCTTTTGATAAGAACCATCCAGCGAATATGCCTGCCAGACTAGAAGCAGGAACTTTAAATGGACATGGCATAGCAGGATTGTATGCAGCCTTGGAATTCATAGAAGCGAAAGGAATAAGGGTAATAGCAGATAAAGAGCAGGAATTGATGTGGAGGTTTTATAAAGGAATAAGAAACCTTAAGACTGTAAAGGTATATGGGAATTTTGAAGTTAAAGATAGATCACCAATTGTATCTTTAAATGTAGGTCACATAGATTCTGCTGAGACAGCAGATATCTTGGCTCAGGAATATGGTATAGCTACAAGAGCTGGTGCTCATTGTGCACCACTTATGCACCAATTCTTTGGTACTGAAAGACAGGGTATGGTTCGGTTTAGTTTTGGATATTTTAATACATTTGCTGAAGTAGATACGGCTATAAATGCGGTCAGAGAACTTGCGGAAAATTCCTAGGAGTAAGAGGTTAAATATGCGAAAAAAAGTACTGAAACTTATTATTACATTCGCGGATACACAACAGGCTGTAGCTTGTGAAAAAAAATGCCAAGAAGCCGGAATCGGAGAACGATTAATACCTGTACCTGGACAGATTTCAGCAGGTTGTGGTCTGGCTTGGAAGGCAGATTTTGTTCAAAAGATAAAAATCGAGAACTTCTTTAAACAAAATCATATTGAATATGAAGGCTTTTATGAAGTGTATTTACTTGAAAGGTGTACGGATCAAGATGTGTAGGTTGTTGACTTTATTAGAGGGAGATTTTAAATCCATAGCCTTTGTAGGTGCAGGTGGAAAAACTACTACGATTTATAATCTGGCTAAACAGTTGATTAGTAAAGGGAAACGTGTAATTATTACGACAACTACACATATTTATCAACCTAAGAATATGGAAGTGGCTACGGATTTGGCAGGCATTGAAAAAATATTACAGGAAAGAAAATTGGTCGTGGCTGGAATACCTTGTGAAGAGAGTAAATTAACCTGTTTAGAAAGCGAGACTTTTAATCAACTTGTAAATTATGCTGATTATGTGTTAATTGAGGCAGATGGAGCAAAGAAAATGCCTATTAAAGTACCGAAAGAAAATGAACCTGTAATACCTAAATGGGTGGATTTGGTTGTAGGTGTTGTTGGAATGGACTGCATAGGCAAAAAAATAAAAACAGTATGTTTCAGACCACAAGAGGCGGTAAAGCTTCTGAATGAGGGAACAAAAGAAATCGTTACCGAGGATCATTTTATTACAGAGGAAGATGTTGCGCAGATCATCGGAAGTGAAAAAGGATTAAAAAAGGGTGTAGGACAAAAACCTTTTAAAGTAATTTTAAATAAAGTGGACAATAAAAAAAATAAACAGGCTTCTGAAAAAATTAGAATGATATTAGAATCAAAAGGAATAGAAGGCTGTTTGATGACTTCATATAAGGAAAATGAGAGGGCTTAACCAATGAAAAAAATATATATACGAGGAGCGGGAGATTTAGCTACAGGTATTGCCTGCAGGCTTTACGAAAGTGGATTTCAGGTTTTAATGACAGATTTGGAAGTACCTACAACAGTTAGAAGAACGGTGGCATTTTCCCCTGCTATATATGAAGCAAAAGCAGAAGTAGAAGGAAAAGTAGGAGTATATTGTAGTTCAATAGAGGAAGTCGAAGAAGCTTTTTTACGAAAAGAAATTCCTATTGTAGTGGATAAAGACGGTTTATTTTTGAAAGCCTTAAAACCAGATGTGGTGGTGGATGCAATTATCGCAAAGAAAAATGTGGCTACTAAAATAAATGATGCAGAGATTGTAATTGCTATAGGGCCTGGATTTATTGCTGGAGAGGACTGTCACTGTGTTATAGAGTCAATGCGTGGACACAATTTAGGAAGATGCATCTATACAGGCCATGCGACTCCAAACACAGGTATTCCCGGTAATATTGGCGGCTTTACTACAGAACGTATTATTCGGGCAGCATGTGATGGCAAATTCAGAGGTGCTGTAAAGATAGGTGATCGTATTCAGTCAGGCCAGACTGTTGGTTATATAGGAGAAATACCTATTGTAGCTCAAATTGACGGTATGGTAAGGGGTCTTTTACAAGATGGTGTAATGGTGCATAAGAACATGAAGGCCGGAGATGTTGACCCAAGAGCAGAAAAAGGAAACTGCTATACAGTATCCGATAAATCAAGAGCTATTGCAGGTGGTGTACTTGAAGGGATTTTGCATTTAATATATTTTCGATAACCGAACGAAGGTGCTTCGCATATTATATAAGTATACCATAAGTCTCATAGGATGGGAGGCACACAAAATGAAAAAGGAGTATTTGCTTACTTTCTCATCATTTTATAAAGCAAAGTATGCTCAGGAAAAAATAATAGAATTAGGTGTAAGATGTACAGTAAAAAGGGCACCTTCTGAGATTGTTACGTCCTGTGGATATGCCATATATTTAAAAACGGATGATATACAGAAAGTGTTAAGTATTTTTGATGGTGAAATACTTACCGTCAAAGGTGTATTTCTTGTAGATAACTCTTTAGGGACTACTCAATATAGAAAAATATCAATCTAAACAATATTTATAAAAATTGAATGAAGCTTATTTAGAATTTTTATTTAGTTCTAAATAAGCTTTCTAAGCCACATAATTGTTAATAAACACAAATAATTTAAAAATAATTTGTGAAAAATAATAAAAATATCTTGACAACGTACTTTATATATACTAAAATTCTACTATACTCAATAAAGTGATAAATTAAATAAAATGAAAGACTAAGACGGAGAGAGTAAGTGTTCAATTGAAAGTCGAAGCGAGTCAAGGCTGGTGAGAGCTTGATACGAGTAAAGGAACGACTGAAAATCACTCCTGAGTTGCAGACTGAAATAAGTAAGTTTTGACGGTTTTCCCCCGTTACAGGGAACGCGTATGTTAGTATGTTGTATGAGGTGGTATAGCAAAATGCTTTAGGCTTTTGTCCTTTTACAAGGATAAAGGCCTTTTTTATTTACATTTTAGCCAGAACATACGAAATGATTAAGACATCTATGGAGGTATAGAAGAATGGAAAAAAATACTGTAGAAATTCGTTGGCATGGTCGTGGAGGCCAGGGTGCAAAAACAGCTTGTTTATTGCTTGCAGATGTGGCGTTTAATTCAGGTAAACATGTACAGGGATTTCCTGAATATGGTCCTGAAAGAATGGGGGCCCCAATTACTGCATATAATCGCATAACAGATAAAAGATGTACAGTTCATTCGAATATTTATACTCCAGATTATGTGATTGTAGTAGATGAAACATTACTGGCAAGCGTAGATGTAACAAAGGGACTGAAGGAAGATGGAGCTATTATAGTAAATAGCCAAAAGGATCCACAGGAACTGAGAAGCATGCTTGGTGATTTTAAAGGAAAGGTATGTTCTATAGATGCAAGAAGAATCTCTGAGGAGACAATTGGAAAAAACATGCCAAATACACCAATGCTTGCAGCAGCAGTGAAAGTCAGCAAAGTAGTTGAGCAGGAGCAGTTTATAATAGATATGGAAAATTCATTACGTCATAAATTTGCCACAAAGCCTCAAGTAGTATCAGGCAACATGGAGGCACTTAGGATGTCTATGGAGGAGGTTAAGGTAGGTTAATGAAGAAGGCAGCAGAAATAAATGAACATACGCCCTGGCAGGAACTAACGCCTGGGGCTGAAATATATGAACCAGCCACTTCAAAGCTGGTAAATACAGGGGACTGGAGAACAATGGTCCCTGTTTTCTTAAATGACAAGTGCAAACATTGTTTGCTTTGTGTACCCTTTTGCCCAGATAGTTCAATCCCAGTAAAGGACGGCAAAAGAGGCGAATTTGATTTAATGCATTGTAAAGGTTGTGGTATATGTTATAAAGTATGTCCTTTTGATGCCATTGAATTTGTAAGGGAGGAGAAGTAATGGCTATTAGAGATAGATTATCAGGCAATGAAGCAGTAGCAATCGCTATGAGACAAATTAATCCAGATGTAATGGGCGCTTTTCCCATCACACCATCCACAGAAATACCTCAATATTTCTCTTCTTATGTTGCAAATGGTCTTGTAGATACGGAGTTTGTAGCAGTAGAGTCTGAACATAGCGCAATGTCGACTTGTATTGCGGCTGAAGCAGCAGGAGGCAGAGCTATTACAGCAACGTCTTCTTGCGGTATGGCACTTATGTGGGAACTCTTATATGTGGCTTCCTCTTCAAGGCTGCCTGTGACTATGGCACTTGTAAACCGAGCATTAACGGGTCCTATAAATATTAATAATGATCATTCAGATTCTATGGGGGCAAGAGATGCAGGCTGGATTCAGATTTATTCAGAAACCAATCAGGAGGCCTATGATAACTTTATACAAGCTATGCCCATAGGTGAAAATAAATCAGTAAGACTTCCAGTAATGGTTTGTCAGGATGGCTTCATAACAAGCCATGCAGTAGAAAATATGGAACTGATTGAAGATGAAAAGGTAAAAGCTTTTGTGGGGGAATATGAACCTGAAAATTATTTGTTAAAAAAGGAGAACCCATTGGCTGTAGGCCCTTATGGAATATCCGCTTATTATATGGAATTTAAAAAACAGCAGGCAGAAGCCATGAAGAATGCTAAAAATGTTATTTTAGAAGTAGCTGCAGAGTTTGAAAAATTAACAGGCAGGAAATATGGATTCTTTGAAGAGTTCATGATGGAGGATGCAGAAGCAGCTATTGTAATCATCGGTTCAAGTGCAGGTACCGGTAAAGCAGCCGTTGATATACTAAGACAGCAGGGAAAGAAGGTAGGGCTTATAAAGCTTCGTGTATTCAGACCTTTCCCTATGGAGGAATTAGCAAGAGCATTAGCACATATTAGAGCGGTAGCTGTAATGGATAAAGCAGAAAGCTTTTCAACAGCAGGTGGCCCATTATTTGCGGAGACCCGCTCAGCTCTGTATGACTTAGAAAACAGACCTAAAGCTATAAACTATGTATATGGACTTGGGGGCAGAGATATCACGGTAGAGGACTTTGAACATATATATGATGAATTGTTTAAGATAGTGGACTCTGGAAAAACAGGAGAAGTATACAGACATATAGGACAAAGAGAAGCAGATGATACTGAAAAGAAGATAATATATGAGAAGTATCAGCTGGAGAACAACAACTGGAGGTGGCAGAGCAATGTCTTATAATTTTAAAAAGGAAATGGAAAAGCAGGAGAGACTTGCTGGAGGCCATAGACTATGTGCAGGGTGCGGAGCCTCAATTGCTGTCAGGGGGGTTTTAAGAGCATTAGAACCAGAAGACAGAGTTGTTGTAACAAATGCTACAAGTTGTCTTGAAGTATCAACGTACTTATACCCATATACAGCTTATGAGGATAGTTATATACATAGTGCATTTGAAAATGCCGGAGCTACATGTGGTGGTGTAGAAACTGCTTATCGTGTACTGAAAAAGAGAGGCAAGATAGATGAGAACTTTAAGTTTATAACTTTTGGCGGGGATGGTGGTACGTATGATATAGGGCTTCAATCATTATCAGGGGCTATGGAGCGTGGACATGATATGGTCTATGTATGTTATGATAATGAAGCCTATATGAATACTGGCATTCAGCGTTCATCTGCAACGCCAAGATTCGCAGATGCTACTACAACACCAGTAGGGAACCGTTCTTATGGAAAAATCCAAAACAAAAAGAACCTGACTGAAATCATTGCTGCCCACAATGTACCTTACGCAGCGCAGACTACATTCATTGGAAATTTTAAGGACCTTCATGAAAAGGCACATAAGGCTATATATACGGAAGGACCTTGTTTTTTAAATATATTATCACCATGTCCAAGGGGATGGAGATACGAAATGGAAGACATGGCTGAAATCTGTCAACTGGCAGTGGATACTTGCGTATGGCCCTTGTATGAAATTGAAGAGGGAATATGGAAGCTAACTTATGAGCCAAAGAAAAAGCTGCCGGTAGAAGAATTTCTAAAGAAACAGGGCAGATTCAAACATATGTTCTCAAAAGACAATGAATGGATGATTGAAGATGCACAGCAGTATGTTGATAAGCAGTGGGAAAAACTGCTTTCCAGATGTAAATAGTGTATAGTGTTATGAAAACCCCCTAATTTGCAAGTATAATATTGCTAATCAGGGGGTTCGTTTTATTTGAATTATGTACGTTTTCTTTTATAATGATTAATTTGAGTTAATTAATTGATCCAGATTCTCAAAGAAAGATTTTTGTGAGAAATGTTCCTCATAATACTCACGAGAGGCATCCGCATATTCTTCCCGCTCAGCTGGATTTAAGTTTATAAATCGTATAATATTTCGAGCCAAAGCTTCATAATTTTCAGAAGGACCTACAAATCCACAACGTGCCTCAGTTATTACTCGGGAGGTCTCCCCATCAATAGCCGCCACAATTGGCTTCCCATAAGCCAAATAATTTTGCACCTGTTCATGCAGAGTGTAAGATGTAAATTCATCCTTTTTTAAGGTTACAAGGAAAGCATCTGTCAAATCATAAAAACTAGGAAGTTCTCTTAATTGGTGTGCACCATAAAATATAAGGTTTTTATTAGTTAATTCTAAAGATGCAGCCAAATCTATTATTTTATTGTACGAAGAACCATCACCAACTATATGAAATACTGGGTTATATCCTTTTTTCAATACTAAACTGCAGGCATTTAATATGGTTTCTACACTTTGTATTTCCTCTACATTTCCAGCAAATAAAAAGTTTGTTTCCCTATGATTTTCTGGAATCACACTTTGTGAAACTTCATTTTCAACGTTAGCAACGGATTCTACTTCACTAACAGTTTCCGTTTCGCTTTTAGGCTCTTGTAGATTTTTTTCTTTATTCTTTTTTCTTAAGAATAACTGCTCAGCATAAATGGGAAGGTAATGAAAGGTTTTACTTATTTTTAATTTCTCTGTAAAATACTTTTCAAAGTTATGCGAACTAATCCATATTTCTTCCGCTTGGGAATAAATATGTTTACTAAGTAACTTCATACCTAAATATATAGGGCTAAATTTCGAAACTCCAAATAAAACAATACTTGCTGGCCACAAATCAAAACAGTATATGTAAATCGGTATATTTATTTCAATTTGATTTCTAAAAGTTATAGCAGGTAATGCCATGGTAACCGGGGAATATTGAAATACTATGATTTTGTCAAAGTTATATTCACTAGAGTCTTCACAACCCTTTTCTAGGTCATTTTTATACATCTGTGCCATAGCAGAGGCTACATTATTACCTTCATTAATAAAACTTAGATAATTTTTAACTAGATTTTTTTTCCCTTTTAATCTGGGGCGTAAATTAACCCGTATAACTTTAACGCCATGTATATTTTCTACATAGGCATTTAAATTACTGTCATAATGAAGGCCTGTAGAACGAAGTTTTATACCGGACTGTTCAATTTTCTCTAATTCTTCCCAATTATAACCAATATGTATTTCCCCTTGAGGATAATTTGGAAGACCGGTTAAAACCGTCACTTCATGACCTTTCCCTGCCAAATTAAAACAAACATCATTTATTTGGAATTGCTCAGGATAAAAATATTGGCAAACAACTAATAGTTTCAAAAGGTTTCCTCCTATAGATATCTGTAATAAACTTAGCCACAGTCATTGAATGGCCATAGCTAAGTTTAAATTTATTTAGGAATGTTTAGTTTTATAAATTATTTTAATGCATCTGGATTTAAGCACTGAAGTTCAGGAAGAACAAATAGGCCATCTTTTCTTACAAGAACATCATCAAAATAGATTTCACCGCCACCGTATTCTGGACGTTGAATCATTACCAAATCCCAATGAACAGCAGACCCGTTTCCATTAGGCGCATCTTCATAAGATTGTCCTGGCGTTAAGTGGAAAGAGCCTGCAATCTTTTCATCAAACAAAGTATCCTTCATAGGATTAAGAACATAAGGATTAACGCCGATTGCAAATTCTCCGAAGTACCTTGCGCCTTTATCCGTATCAAGAATTTCATTAATTTTTTTATCACTGTTCGAAGTAGCTTTAATAATCTTTCCGTCTTTTATTTCAAACACGATGTTTTCATAGGTGAATCCCATTTCTTCAGATGGAGTATTGTAAGAGATAATACCGTTCATGGAATCCTTTACAGGTGCGGTATAAACTTCTCCATCAGGAATGTTTCTTTCTCCAGAGCATTTAACTGCAGGTATCCCCTTAATAGAGAAAGTTAGGTCAGTTCCAGGACCTACAATGTGGACTTTATCTGTCTTGTTCATTAATTCTACAAGAGGAGTCATGGCATCAGCCATTTTCTTATAATCCAGTGTGCAAACGTCAAAGTAGAAATCTTCAAAGGCTTCAAGACTTGTAGTTGCTAATTGAGCCATACTGTGATTAGGATAACGAAGAACAACCCACTTAGTATGGTTCACTCTTTCTTCTAATACTGGATGTAGAATCCTATTGTACATATTCATTTTTTCAGAAGGTATATCTGACATTTCAGAAGTATTCAGTCCAGCTCGAATAGAGATATAGGCATCCATTCCTTCCATCTGTTTCATCTGGTATTTTTCCATAAACTTAATCTGCTCTTCGCTGCAGCCAAGTAATATTTCTCTATTTACTTCAGCATCTCTGATTTCGAAGTAGGGAAGACCTCCTTTGGCATAAATATCTTTAATAAGCTGTTTTACAAGAGGTTTAGTACATTCTCCCTCGTAATGTATAAAGACCTTTTCACCTGGTTTTACGTCACATGAGTAGTCTACCAATACGTTAGATAATTTTTTTATACGATGGTCCATTTATTTAATCTCCTTTTCTTTTGAGGTGGTTATTTCCAATAGCTATTATAACCCAATTTATGTAATATTAAAAGTTGAAGTTGATTATACGAGTATAGTTTGAACTTCACTTAAAGAGACGCTGCCATCAATAGTTATTTTGGATATTTTATTGTTATCTTTTTCAATGGATGCAATTAGTTCACCCGCAGGCTGGGAGACTGTGTAACGGTAAATTCCATCCGTATATTTTTGAGAAAGTGAAATACATAGAGCAGTTGTTCCAGAGGCACAACTGCCTTCAAAATAAGTAGTATCTACATCCCGAACATATACAACAGGAATCATATGTTTGATTTTAGTATTATAAAACATGATTCCCAGTGCAGCAGGATTTCGGGCGTTCATAATAGTTGTTTTTATTTCATCAAAAGTTTCTCTGCAGGCAGGGATGTCATTTAAAATAATATGCGTAATACCATCAAACTCTACTAATACAGCCTGATTTAGATAACTAATTTCCTGTCCGTCAAGTATTTCTATATTTATGGGGTGGGGCATGGAAACTTCAGCATGGTTCAGGTTGGTATTTACTAATACGTCAAGAGGTTCAGGTGCACCACTTACTAAGACGCTTATCTTATTTACACCTGTAAGGCCTTGCCGTTTTGCAATTAAAAGGGCAAAACTTCTGGATGCATTGCCACAGAACTCCAGTCCACTCATGGACATGGTTCCCTGAATATCATTCCCAAAGTTGATATCTTTTATGAAACATATTTGTTCTGCATTAAACTGGCTTATACTTAAAAGTTTATTTGCTATATCGGCATACTGGGACTCAGGGATAAGGTTTAATACAAATATTGTTATATTTCCAGACGGATTAGCTATTACGATAGAAACCTCATGTTTTTCCATAAGACAAACCTCCTTAAATATAATAATAAACTAAATATATCAGAAAATTATGGTAAAATCAAATGGTGCATGTGACTAACTCTTGAATTCCATAGTATAGCCATAATTTATCTTGAAATTTTTAGTATTAAGGATCAGATTGCAATAATATATTGTATTAGAATAAAGGGAGGTTTCAGTATGATATCGATTAAGCAATTAGATTTTTCTAGTATTCCAACAAGTCAAGTGGATTTGGTATTCGAATCAAGAACTATCTGGAGAGATTTGGCCACTTGGATTCAATCATATTTAGTAAGTGTATTTGCTGGCTTTGGTAATCAAGATTCAATAGAAGTAAAATTAAAAGGGATTGCTTTAGAATTTGGGAATATTTTAAGTACAGTTTTTGGAGGAGAAATCGGAGAGCAATATGTTAATCTTATAACCAATTGGCTCAACACATTTAAATTATTGGTATCTTCACAAATAAATAGTGACATAAATGCGGTTAATGGATACACAAAACAATTGTATGATGATATAGACCAGATTGCCATTTTCTTATCAAATATTAATCCATTCTGGATAGAAAATGAGTGGCAGGCTTTACTATATCGATTTAATGATATGATAATAGAAGAATTATCTGCATATATAAATAAACAATATACGATAGCCATAGAGTCATTTGACAGGCTTTTAAATCTTACTTCTATAATTGGGAACTATTATTCAAAGGGCTTACTTAATTATTTAACTTATTCAGGCAGAAAATAAATAGCCAACAAAAGTGATGTATAATCCGGCTAAAAGAAGAATTGAATATTGGTAAAGGGCAAAGACAACAACTTAGCCTTTGCCCTTCATTATTACTTTACAACATTATCTTATTCTGTACAATGCACTGGACATCCTGGGGCGCCACCTGTATTAAACTGCTCCAGAGGTTCTTGATAATCTGGAGCTCCAGAGGTTCCTCCTATAGGAGAATCTGCAAGGAATTGATTTGCATCTTCAATTGCCAGAAGGGCAAAAGAACAAACATCAACCCCATGTGCCTGAATATTTAAGGCGTTTAAATTAGCAGCTAATAGCTGTGCATAAAGAGCTTGATATTGATTAGCAAAAGGAGGATTTGCCGGTGCTGGAGGTGATGGAGTATTTAAATTTAGTACAGCGCTTGAATTGGCTGTTGTAACTGTAAAACTAAGTCCCAAATTATTAATACCTAAGATGATTGAGCCACCAGCATTGGTTATTAATTGATTTGTAAAGGTCGGGTTACTTGCATAAAACCCAATTGAATGGGTACAAACTGTTGTTCCTAAGCATGCTCCTATATCAGGGACACCACACACAACCCCATTTTCCACTGCAGATGCAGTGGCAGAAAAAGTTAATGGTATTTGAACGCAAATATTTTGGCTTACTGTAAAGGAACAGCTGGGCTGCAAATCACCAGGGCAGCTACCAATTATTGGATTACCTACACAAAACGATGTGCTGGTTCCACTAACTAGGCTAGGCGTAATTATTACTGTACCTTGAACACATACGGTTTCATGCACGATACTTTGACATTCGCCTTCCTGATTAGGTTGAAGTGTAACCGCTTCCAATTCATTTTTATTACAATCAGTACAAACTGACATACTATTTCACACCTTTCAGTTATTTATTGATAGTACACATGCTTATGTTTCTTTATATCATTGGCATGTAAGAAAAAGGTTTCTTTTTATTTATGTTATCTATAGGTTTGACATCATGTTTGCCACAGCATGCGATTCCTTCTTTAACATTAACATCTGCATCTATAGATATAGGAATTTCAATACAAATTACTTGCGTCAGGGTAAAATTACATTTAGTTTCTGATTTTCCTGATTCACAAGTTTCATCATAATTAGTATTCCAATCATAAAAATTACAATCCATGGAATTACAGTTACAATCATTTTCATAGGAATTATAATCGCAACACTCACAAGGATTTGGTGTAATGCTGGAATTAATACAGCAAACTTTGGGTTTTCCGTATGCTACCAGTGGTGTAACCGTAACCTGCGCTTGAACTTTTACGAATTGGCTGATTATATTTTCTTTGTTGCATTTCTTATATTTATAAGGCACTAGACTCACCCCTAATTATATTATATGAAGGATAATTATTAAGGTACCATTTGTATATTAGATATTGTAACACATAAGAAGGTTAGGCAATTAGCTAGTATGTCTATGTCCTATTTTATTGCTAAAGAATCCTTGACCAATTGAAATTAAATAGGTATAATAAGCAAGTGGTTGTTCCAAAAAATTAACTATTTTTTTAACCATCAAGATTGTGGAGAGTTGTCAGAGTGGTCGAATGTGCGGCACTCGAAATGCCGTGTCCTTAACCGGACCCAGGGTTCGAATCCCTGACTCTCCGCCATATAAAAAAAGATAGAGATTGTAATCTCTATCTTTTTGTTTTCCCGTATGCTACTTTTATATTATTTAAGCCTGTAAGATTTGTTGCTTTGCTAAAAATAAATAGCAAGCAGAACTATTTGAATGATAGCGGCGCTTGCTATTTTAATACTTATATTTAAGGTCTATGCTTGACCTATATATTTGTTTATACTAAATGAAGAATGAAACGTCCAATTATAGTTGCAACTATGAGACTTACTATTGTTCTTTCTAGGAATAATACAAATAATTCCCAAAGTTTAACAGGAATTCTTGAACCAAGAATTACAGCACCTACTTCAGACATATAAATAAGCTGTGTAACTGAAATTACAGCAATAACAAAACGGGTTAATTCACTAGTTATTTGAGCACCTGCGATAATTGCAGGTACAAACATGTCTCCAAATCCTACTAGAAGAGATGTGGATGCAACTTCAGCTTCAGGTAATTGAAGAAGATTTAAGATAGGAACAAATGGTTTTCCAAGTATTGTAAATATAGGAGTATAAGTACTTACCATTAATACTATAGTACCAAAAGCCATAACTACAGGCATAACGCCAAACCACATATCTATAGCATTTTTTGAACCATTTTTCAAGAATTGCCCCCATCCACTACTTGTATGAGATCTTTCCATAGCTTTGTGAAAAGCCCAACTAAATGATGTATAACCTTCAGGAATAGTTTCATCAGGCACACCTGCTTCACCTAAATATGTATCCTTTTTTAAAGAAAGAGGGGGAATACGAGGAACAATAAGGGCAATAATAACGCCTATAGCACAGATGCTTAGGTAATAAGGAACAAAGAGGTGAGCCATACGAACTTCTTCAATAACAACTAAGCAGAAAGTAATTGAAACTGCTGAGAAAGTTGTAGAAATAACCGAAGCTTCACGTGCTGAGTAAAAGCCTTCTTCATATTGACGTGCTGTTAGCATAACGCCAAGAGTACCATCACCCAACCAAGAAGTCATACAGTCAACTGCTGAACGACCTGGAAGTGTAAATATTGGTCTCATAAATTTTACTAACAATGTACCTACATATTCTAATAAACCAAAATCAAGTAATAAAGGAAGTAATAGACCGGCAAAAACAAATATCAGAACAAGTGTAGTTAGTAGATCCAAGATAAATCCACCTGTATCTCCAGAAATAACATATTCAGGACCAGCTCCTGTAACGACCATAAGAATAAAAATCATACCTAATGTTCTGGCTACCATCCAGATTGGCTGAACATTGAAAAAGCCGTTAAGAATTTTGTTCTCTAAAATAAATTTTGGCTTTATAAATAAAGCAAGTAAACTGCCAATTGCAGAAACACATATAATTGCTGTACATAGACTTGGTAAAACAGGACCTATTGCACGGGACATTAACTTTGCAATAACAGCTATAGGGATAGTAAAATTACCTTCAAACTTAAGCGGAATCATAAATAAAATGATACCTAAAGCAGATGGAATAATAAATTTAAAAACATCTGCTTTTTCATAAGTAGGTTTTGTTTGTTTAGTCATTTTAATAAAACACCTAACCTTTCATATGAATTTTTTATGAGTTATTTATCACCTCAGTTTTGATGCTAACACCTGGTCATATTAAAGTCAACTTCAGTTATTGGTAAATATAGGAAATTATACGACAAAATTCGTGGAATTTTGTTAATATATTTATAAATACCACTAAGATTTACAAAAAAATACAAGAATCCTGTTTGACCCATGGTTCGAATCCTGACTCTCCGCCATATACAAAAAGATAGAGATTGATCTCTATCTTTTTGTTTTCCTGTTATTTCTATTTTTCTTTACAGATTCACCTGTTTTGTGGCAATATTCTCACAAAAAGCATCATCATGTTCTACGAATATTAGGGTTGGATTATATTGGAGTATTAAATCTTCTATCTGTATTCTAGACAACACATCAACAAAGTTAAGGGGTTCATCCCATACATATAGATTTGCTTTTTCGCAAAGACTTTTTGCGATTAATACTTTTTTCTTTTGCCCTCCACTAAAGTCCGAAATATCCTTTTCAAACTGTACCCGTTGAAAATCCAATTTACGCAGTATTGCTTTAAAAAGGCTTTCATCTATATTATGTTCTGCTGCATAGGTGGATAAGTTACCATATAAATGGGAGGTATCCTGAGGAACATAAGAGATTTTTAATCCACTTCCCAAGTAGATATTTCCGCTATGGTCAATGTTCTCGCCACAAATCAATTTTAATATACTTGACTTTCCACATCCGTTTTTCCCACAAAGTGCAATTCTGTCACCTTGGTTTATGGAAAAACAGATATTTTGGCAGACCAGCTTTTCGCCATAAGACAATGACACTCCAGTAAGTTCAAGCAGGAGGTTTGAATGATAGGGCAGAGGTGAAATCTGCAAACTATTATTTTCTTCAAGATTTTTAAGCAATTTTGATTTTTTTGTAATAGCTTCCTGCTGCCTTGCTTCAATGACTTTAGAGCGTTTCATCATTTTTGCTGCTTTGTGTCCCACATAACCTTTATCCAACTTCGAACCAGAATTGGTTGTGCCATTTTTTGTGCTTTCAACTTGATCAGACCAATTGGCATTACGTTTTGCAGCTGCAGATAAACGGGAGATATCTTTCTTCAACTTCTCATTTTCAGCCAACTCAAAATTATCTTGTAATTGCTTATTTTCCCACCATGAAGAGAAATTACCTTTTTGAATCTCAATATTCGCTTTATTAATGGAGAGAATATGATCAACACAATGATCAAGGAATGTTCGATCATGAGACACAAGAATAAATCCGTGCTTTCTTTTTAAGTAATCTCCAACTGACCTACGTGCTGCTTGGTCTAGATGATTGGTTGGTTCGTCAATAAGCAGAAAACTGTTGGAAGTAAGAAACAAGGCTGCAAGGAGAGTTTTTGTCTGCTCTCCGTTAGACAGAGTAGAAAAGGGACGATACAATGCATCTGCTGAGACATCTAGCATTGAGAGTTCTCTGAAAATTTCCCACTCCATGCAATCAGGGCAAATGCCTTTAATGACCTCCATAGTATCCATTTGTTTATCCTTAACTTCATATGGGAAATATTCAAATTTCATACTGGTGGAGATCGTACCACTGTATTCATATTTCCCACACAAAAGATTTAAAAAAGTAGTTTTTCCTCTGCCATTTCTTCCTGTAAAGCCAAGCTTTCAATCAGTATCTATTTGGAAACTGACATTTTCAAATACATTATCATAACTGCCATCATATGCAAAGGTTAGATTCGTAACATTTATTAAAGACATAATTTCCTCCTTAGTAAATAGTCAAAAAAATAAAGGCCGCAAGAAAATTAATTCTTACGGCTCAATAATTACAATCAATCCTAGACATAGTTATATAGTATGACATGGAAAAAATACGAAATATATAATTGAGTGAAAATTTTAACTTTCTTGCTTTTGCATAACAATATCAACGTTAGTTTTAACGTTTGCGTTGATTCAGTATGCTTCATTTTATTAGCAAGAAAATTTAATCATCTTTTCACCTCTGTTTCTTATTATTTAATTTAGCGTAGCACATTTTTCTTCAATATGCAATAGTATTATCTACAAATTCAGTTACTTTATCAATGAAAACTTCACCGTCTAAATGTTCAATTTCATGACAAATGCATTTAGCCATTTCATCTTCTACTGTTAATATTATTTCTTTACCGTTTTCATCTAGAGACTGAATGGTTACTTTCTGAGGACGGATTGTTTTCCCAAATATATCAGGAAAGCTTAAACAGCCTTCTATACACTCCTGAACACCACTTTGGCCTATTATTTGTGGGTTTACTAACTTCAAATAGTAGGACTCATAATCAATCACCACAAGGCGTTTTAAAAGTCCAACCTGATTGGCAGCTAAGGCAGCTCCATTTTCAGTTTCATGTAAAGTATCCATCATATCATCTAAGATCTGACGTATTTTATCATCCACGACTGTAATCGTCTTACACTTTGTTCTTAAAATACTATCGTCATTATAGCGAAGTTGACGTGTTGCCATTATTATCCCTCCTACTCCTTTCTGCTCTTGATTTTTTTGTACTTTCTTCAAACATAAAAACTTCTTCAATTGTACAGCCGAATACTTGTGAAATATCGTAAGCAAGCCATATGGATGGCTCAAATTTTTCAGTTTCTATAGCGTTAATCGCCTGTCTTGAAGTACCAACAAGTTCACCTAACTGTTCTTGGGTTAACCCTGTTTTTTCCCGTAATTCTTTAATTTTATTTTTCATATTAAAATTCCTTTTTTAATTTTACTGTACATATAATTAAAATTGATGTGTAATGTAAACATTACATACAGTATAAGATATTTGAAAATATATGTCAAGTTAACATGACATAATTGCAACTGTGTTAAATTACTCCTTGCTGATTTAGTCGAGCCGGAGTATAATTAAAATATAATAATATTTAAAATATGAACAGGGGAGCTTGTATGCAGGCTGAGAGGAAGTAATTAACTTCGACCCTTACACCTGATTTGGATAATGCCAACGTAGGAAGCGATAACTTTTTTGAAGTTTTACGGGATATACCATAGGTGTATCCCGTTTTTTTGTATAATAAAAAAATCTATCGATATTTTCTATTATACAAGAAAGGAAGGAAAGATTTTATGAATGAAACTAAGACAACAACATTTTCAAATGGCCTGATTTGGTTTGGAGCAGGTATGTCTATTGCTGAGATTCTAACAGGCACATTAATAGCACCGCTTGGTTTTCAAAAGGGTACTTTAGCCATAATTCTAGGACATGCAATAGGCTGTGTACTGCTTTATTTTGCAGGATTAATAGGGGCACAAACAGGCAGAAGTGCTATGGAAACAGTAAAAATCTCATTTGGTGGAAAGGGCTCATTGATCTTTTCATCTCTAAATGTTTTACAACTTGTGGGCTGGACCGCAGTTATGATTGTAAGTGGCGCTGCAGCAGCAAATTCTATTATTCAATTAGGAGAAGAATGGGTTTGGAATATTATAATTGGAGGGTTAATTATTCTATGGGTAGTTATAGGAATTAAGAATTTAAACAGAGTGAATTTGATTGCCATGAGTGCATTATTTATACTTTCAATCGTACTGAGCAGTATTATTTTTAAAGGAAATGCTATGTCGGAAATTCAGGGCACAATTAGTTTTGGAGGTGCTGTAGAGTTGTCGGCAGCAATGCCTCTTTCATGGCTGCCGCTTATATCTGATTATACTAGAACTGCAAAAAAACCTAAAACAGCCACTTTAGTGAGCACAACTGTATATTTTATAGTTAGCTGCTGGATGTATATCATTGGAATGGGTGCTTCAATCCTTACTGGAGAGTGCGACATTGCAAAGATTATGATGAATGCAGGACTTGGAGCAGCAGGGCTCATTATTGTTGTATTTTCTACGGTGACTACTACTTTCTTAGATGCTTATTCTGCGGGAGTAAGTGCTGAAAGTATCTCTAGTAGATTTAAGGAAAAGTCCAGTGCAGTGGTGATTTGCATAATAGGGACTATACTTGCTATATTTACGCCAATTACTGAATACGAAGATTTTTTGTATTTAATAGGTTCTGTATTTGCACCAATGATTTCTGTACTGATCGTTACCTTCTTTATTTTAAAAAAAGATTATTCAAAGAAAAACTGCAGTTATCTGAATTTAATAGTATGGATGATTGGATTTATCATATATCGAATATTTATGCAGATTGATACAGTAGTAGGGAATACATTACCTGTTATGGTGATAACAGCACTGCTATGTGTTGTTGTAAATAAAGTTTTAGGAGGAAAACAAAATGCTTAAAGAAAAATTAGAAAATGTCCGACAGGAAAGCCCGCTTATTCATAACATAACAAATTATGTTACAGTAAATGACTGTGCGAATATATTGCTGGCATGTGGAGCTTCACCGATTATGTCGGATGATACAGAAGAAGTAGAAGAGATAACTAGTATTTGTGGTGGGTTGAATATAAACATAGGTACTTTAAATCAACGTACGATTGAGTCCATGTTATTGGCTGGAAAGAAAGCAAACCAACTAAAGCATCCAGTAGTCCTTGACCCTGTTGGTGCTGGAGCTTCCAAACTAAGAACAGAAACTTCACACCAACTTCTTAAACAGGTAAAGTTTACAGTAATTCGTGGGAACATTTCTGAAATTAAGACAATTGCCATAGGAGAAGGAAGTACGAAAGGTGTTGATGCCAATGTAGCGGACTGTATAACGGAAGAAAACCTAGATGAGGCAGTTAAATTTGCAAAAGAATTTGCAAAGAAAATGGAAGCAGTCATTGCTATAACTGGAGCAATTGATATAGTAGCAGATTCCAATAAAGCGTACATAATTCGTAATGGTAATCCAATGATGAGTAAAATAACAGGAACAGGCTGCATGCTGACTGCTATGACAACCGCTTACATTGTGGCAAATCCAGATCGTGAGCTGGAAGCAGCAGCAGCGGCTGTCTGTGCCATGGGACTATGTGGAGAATTAGCCTATGACAGATTAAACTGTTATGATGGCAATTCAACTTATAGAAATTATATAATTGATGAAATATTTAATCTGGATGGAGATAAATTGGAAAGAGGCGCAAAATATGAAGTGCGATAAAAAACATATGCTTTTATATGCAGTGACAGATAGAAGCTGGCTTGGTGACAAAACACTGGACATGCAGGTAGAAGAAACTTTAAGAGGAGGGGCTACCTGTATTCAGCTTAGAGAAAAAGAGTGTACAAAAGAGCAGTTTTTGCAGGAAGCATACAAAATTAAAGAGTTGTGTTTAAATTATAATGTACCATTTATTATTAATGATAATGTGGAGATTGGCATAAAATGTGGTGCTGATGGTATACATGTTGGACAGAGTGATATGGAGGCATCGGATGTACGAAAATTAATTGGAGAAGATATGATTTTAGGGGTATCTGTTCAAACTGTAGAACAGGCAGTCAAAGCAGAGAAAGATGGAGCGGATTACCTTGGTGTAGGAACAGTTTTTACGACCTCCACAAAGCCTGATGCTGATTTTGTAAGCTATGATACGCTGAAAGCAATTTGTGAGACGGTTTCAATCCCTGTAGTTGCAATCGGAGGTATTGGCATAGATAACGTGTTAGACTTACAAGGAACAGGTATTGATGGGGTGGCGTTAGTGTCTGCTATATTTGCTAGTCATAATATTGAATTGCAGTCAAAAGAATTACTGAGGTTGTCTGAAAGAGTGGTAAAAAAATGAAAATAAAAAGTATGGAAGGTGCCATATTTGATCTGGATGGGACATTGCTGGATTCTATGGCAGTGTGGGACACTTTGGGGGAAGATTATTTAAGAGCCATAGGAAAGGAACCAAAGGCAGATTTAAAAGAAAAAATTTCCGTTATGAGTCTTAATCAAGCAGCAGAGTACTTTATCTCAGAATATGGTGTGTCTGGAAATATGCAAGAGATAATGGGTGATTTTAATGAAATATTATCGGATTTTTACTTTAAAAGAGCATTTGTAAAAAAAGGCGCAAAGGAGTTTTTGGAGCTCTTAAAAAAGAAAAATATTAAAATGTGTATTGTTACGGCTACAGATAAAATACTTGCGAAAAAGTCTCTTAAAAATAATCAGATGCTTGAGTACTTTGAACATATATTTACATGCAGCGAAATGGGTGTTGGAAAAGACAGTGCGGAAAGTTTTAATAAGGCTGTAAAATCACTAGATACAGAAAAAGAACGAACCTTTATATTTGAAGATGCGCTTTATGCAATAAAAACAGCCAAGGGTGCAGGTTTTCCGGTTGTTGGAGTGTTTGATCAAAGCGCAGCAAATGACCAAGCAGAAATTAAAAGAATTGCTGATGTTTATATAAATTCATTTTTAGAAATGGGGGAGTATTTTGATTAAGAAGGTTTTAACAATTGCAGGCTCTGATTGTAGTGGAGGTGCAGGTATTCAGGCCGATATTAAAACGATTACGGCACATAAGATGTACGCTATGAGTGCCATTACAGCATTAACTGCACAAAATACAACGGGGGTTTATGGTATATTTGATGCATCCCCTGAATTTATAGAAAATCAGATTGATTGCATTTTTCAAGACATCAGACCAGATGCCATAAAAATAGGTATGGTGTCCAATAGCAGAACTATTGAAACTATAGTTGAAAAGCTGATACAATACCAGGCAGAAAATATTGTTATTGATCCAGTTATGGTTTCTACAAGTGGAAGTGAGTTATTATCTTATGAAGCCAGAGAGACTTTAATATATAAGTTATTGCCATTAGGAACAGTAATAACGCCTAACATTCCAGAGGCTCAAGTCCTTTGTGGATTTAAAATAGAAAATGAAGAGGATATGGTAAGAGCAGCGGTAAGCATTTCAAAAAATATTCATGGTGCTGTTTTGGTAAAGGGCGGGCACTTGGTTCATGATGCAGTAGACTTATTATATGAAAATAATTCACCATATTGGTTTAAGTCTGAACGGGTAATTACTACAAATACTCATGGCACGGGATGTACGCTGTCTTCTGCAATTGCCTGCAATTTAGCAGAAGGAAAAAGTCTTTATGAAAGTATAGAAAGGGCCAAAGAATATTTAACAGGAGCACTAAAGGCGGGATTAGATTTAGGAAAAGGTTCAGGGCCTTTAGAACATACGTATTGGTGGTAATCATGTGAAAGCTATAAAAACCTCCAGTTATACCTAAATCTTAATAAATCTTAAGAATTATTAAAGAATAAGTTAATAATGCAGGGGTATGATTAAGATAATAGGGCAATTGGAGGATTATTTATGAACATTTTAATTTTAACAGGACGATTTGGTATGGGGCATTGTTCAGCGGCGGAAGCATTAAGGCAGGAAATCCTTTTAAAAGATCCTGAAGCTAAGGTTGATGTAGTTGATATTATAGATTATATGTTACCAAGTTTTAGTAATCTCTTATATGGGACATTTAACTTTATGGTGAGCAAATGCTCAAAAATATACAACTTTCTTTATGAGCAATCTGCAAAATATTGTAGAGCTCCTTTTAAAAGAACTTTTATAAAAAAAGTAGACAGCTTATTAAATACATTTGAACCGAAACTTATTATTTCAACACTACCTATTTGTTCTCAGTATATTTCAGCATACAAAAGTATGAAATTTTGTAGTATACCTCTTCATACGTATATCACGGACATAAAAGCTCATGAAGAGTGGATAGCGAAAAACACGGATATGTATTTTGTTGGAAGTAGAAGTACAAAAAATACTCTTATTTCAAAGGGTATTCCAGGTGAAAAAATCGTAATTTCAGGTATTCCCGTAAAACCTGTCTTTAGAGAAAAGAACATATGTAAAAACCTAGGTGGGACTAAAGAGGTTTTAATAATAGGTGGAGGTCTTGGTTTAATTCCTTCTTCAGAAATGCTTTTGAAGAGGCTAAGTAAAAATAAATCGCTGCATATTACAATTATTACAGGAAAAAATAAAAAACTGTTTTTAAAAATAAAAAAGGAATTTCCTGAGATGGAGGTTATGGGATATACCAGCAAGGTTGATGAGTATATGAAAAAAGCGGATATAGTTATAACTAAATCTGGGGGCATTACAACATTTGAAGCAATAAACTGCGAAACTCCGTTATATATAATAAGGCCTTTTCTGTCACAAGAATGGGGAAATGCTGAGTATATTGAAAATTTGAACATAGGAAGAGTTTTGTGGTCAGAAAATACAGATGTAGCAGAGGATATATTATCATTAATTGAAAATAAAAATCTTTTAAATGAAATGCAGGAAAATATGAGAAAAATAAAATCTCATTTATATCCAGTAGTACCTTTGTTGTTTTGTGGCAATAGGGGGGAAGAACTATGCTTTTAAAAAGTCTGTATCGAATAGGTATTTGTGCTGCTATAGGATATAGTATCATACCTACTTGTTGTTACAAGGCCAAACAAAGGCTGTGCATATCAAACACTGAGGAGAAAAAATTATATCTGACTTTTGATGATGGTCCGGATAAAAGGTTTACAGGAAAACTTTTGGACTTATTAAATAAGTACAACATAAAGGCCACTTTTTTTGTAGTAGCAAAGTTTGCTGAAAATAATTCTGATATCATAGAGAGGATGAAGCAAGAAGGACATTTAATAGGGTTTCACTCTTTAGAGCATAGAAATGCATTATGTCAGACTCCCAAGTACACAAGGGATGATTTTAAGCAAAGTCAGGAAATATTCAAAAAATTAGGAGTTAAAATTAAGTTTTTTAGACCGCCTTGGGGTCACTTAAACATAGAAACCTTAAATTGTGTAAAAAATTATAGGTTTAAAACTATACTATGGGATGTTATGGCTGAAGACTGGAGAGAAAACACTACCTGGCAGGAGATAGCCCGGAAACTAATGCGTAGAACCAAGCAAGGAGATATTATATGCCTTCATGACGGAAGAGGAAAGAATGACGCACCTGGCAGAACGATTGCTGCTTTAGAGGAAGTGCTGCCTATTTGGATTTCCCTGGGATATAAGTTTGCCAGAATGGATGATGTATGTATAAAAAAAATTGTTTGAAGAATATATTTAAAAATGGCGGATTATTCGTTTTAATAATTATAATAACGTTTTATTTAATGTTCAAAAATAGGAATATAGCAGAAATTCTCCATACAGCTACTAAGGTAAGCCCTACTTATATTATTATTGCAATAGGGTGTATGTGTCTGTTTGTTTGCTGTGAGGCGATAAATATTAGGCGTGCTCTTAAAATATATAACTATGACACTCCATTTTATAAATGTATTAGATATGCTTTAACGGGCTTCTTTTTCAGTGCCATAACACCCATGTCATCGGGAGGTCAACCGATGCAGATTTATTATATGTATAAGGATGATATTCAAATTTCGCATTCTGCACTTGTTTTAATGATGGAACTTGCAAGCTTTCAGTTTGTTACAGTAACAACTGCAGTTCTGGCCTTTATATTGAAATATGATTTCTTTGATTCAATAGGCTATCAGATTAAGTATATTCTTATGGTAGGAGTATTTTTAAACACTTTTATTTTAGGATTAATTATAATGGCTTTTTTCTCAAAAGGAATATTGGAAAAGTGTTTAAAAGCAGTTTTGTATATACTGAGTAAATTACACTTTAAAAGGATTGGTCAACTAAGACAAAGAGCTATGAATCAGCTTGAATTGTATCAAAAAGGTGCCACTGACATAAAGGCAAATAAAGTAGTTATTATCAAAATTTTTATTACAACGACTCTACAGATTATGGCATTTCATAGTATACCATTTTGGATTTATAAAGCATTTGGTTACGATGAATACTCTTTAACCACAGTAATAGCCATGCAGGCGGTTTTATACATTACAGTATCTGCAATACCTCTTCCAGGTTCTGTAGGGGCCAGCGAGAGTGGATTTATATTTATTTTCCGCACTTTGTTCCCTGCACAGGTTATAAATTCGGCGATGTTGCTTAGCAGGGGGATTAGTTTCTATCTTTTCTTATGTATAAGTGGTATTTTCCTCGCTGTCTTTCATCTTTTGAACCGCAATTCACGTATGGATAATAAACAAATTATAGACTTAAATATAAAAAAATAAGAAGACTGTTTTGAGTTAAAATGAATATACTGATATGCTCCCTTCTAGGTAGACAAGTGAAATAATAAAACACTTGATACGTA
>NZ_DAMBYD010000020.1:0-3098 GCF_032051575.1 Aminipila sp.
ACCATTCCACCAATTATCATTGAAATTATTACAAGCTCAGACATTCCCCCAATTCCTTTGCCTATGGCCTGCAATAGACCTATTATATCAAAGGCTCCCGTAAATATTCCTATGCTTCCTGCAAATAAGATTCCTCCAACTAGCACTAATAACACATTAACCCCTAAAAGTGCAGCAAGTAATACTCCTACATAAGGTAAAACTTTAACTAAACTATATGAATAATCCCCTACTACCTTAGAATCTTGCCCCAATGTTATAAAAGTGAATATTAAAGTTGTTATTATTGCTGCTGGCAATACAACTGTAAAATTCATTCTAAATTTATCTCTCATCTCACAGCCTTGAGTCCTGGTGGCTGCTATAGTTGTATCAGAAATCATAGAAAGGTTGTCCCCAAACATTGCTCCACCAACAACAGCTCCAACCACTAAAGCTATAGGTATACCTGTCTTAGCCGCAATTCCAGTAGCTATAGGAACTAATGCTACTATTGTTCCCATGGATGTACCTATAGATATTGCTATAAAACATGCAATTATAAAAACTCCAGCTACTAGTATGTTACTTGGTAAAAATGTAAGCCCTAAATTAACAGTAGATTCTACAGCTCCCATAGTTTTAGCAACCTCTGCAAAAGCCCCTGCCAATATAAATATCAGACACATTAAAATGATGTTTGGTTCTCCTGCTCCCTTGCAGAATACATCTAACTTTTTATCTAGTGATACTTTTCTATTCATAAATAATGCTACTAATGCTGCTAATAAAAATGGTACAGTTACAGGCATAGCATAAAAGTCCTTTGTAACTAATGATATCCCCATAAAAACTGCTATAAAAATAAATAATGGTAACAAAGCAATAGCACTGCCCTTTTTCAAGTTATCTTTCATTTTTTCCTCCTTAGTTAATTAATGTTTTAATTTTTTTGTATAAGACTTAGTGATCTTAGGCATCTGAAAATAAAAAACTTCTTGCCTTACCTAAAAGATAATGCAAGAAGTTATGTTCTTCCAATTCTTATCTTCCAGGTTAATCCTGCTGGATTTAGCACCATAAAGTTTAAAATAACTACCTTTGGTTGCCGGGCTTCATAGGGCCAGTCCCTCTGCCTCTCTTGATAAGATACTATATTATATTTTTAAATTCTTTATAAGGATAGCATTGGTTTATTATTATGTCAATATAATTAATCAAAAGCATTTTTATCCATCTTTTATCAAAAAAATCCTCAATTTCTTTTTCTATTTGTTTATGGATAACATCCTTGCCATATTATATATTTAGTATACATTTATTTACCTACCATGTCTTCCGAAGTTTCACCATTGAATTTTCATTATGTTAATGTATTGAACCATGCAGAGTGTAGCAATGCGATACCTTCTCGTATCTGTTGTTCACTCAGTAAGCTGTATCCTACAAATATAATGTTTCGGTGATATTCATTCCTGTCATTCCAAAATGGAATCATAGAATATACTTTGACTCCGACTTTTTCTGCCTGTTTAATAAGCCAATCTTGTTCTTCACCACCCGGAAACTCCAAAACGAAATGCACCCCTGCTCCACGACCATGTAATATTACTTTTTTTCCAAACATTTTCGTCGCTTCCTGTAAAAATATATCATGACACCTTTTGTAGGTAATGCACATTTTTCGAATATGACGCTCATAATTTCCCTCTCTCATATATGCAGCTAAAACACGTTGCGTTAACCATGATACAGGAGAACTATGAGAACAGAATAAACTATGATACCTCTTTAGGAGGCGTACTGGCAACACCATATAGTTCACCCTCAGAGAAGGGGAAAGAGACTTTGAAAAAGTTCCAATATAAATAGTACGATCTTCGGCATCTAAAGAGTGTAGTGCTGGCACTGGATTGACATCATATCTGAGTTCGCTGTCATAATCATCTTCAATGATGTAAGCATTGTTAACATTTGCCCAATTAAGGAGCTCCTTACGCTGCACAATTGACATTACAGTTCCATAAGGAAATTGATGGGAAGGTGTTACATAAGCAGCACATGCGTTAGAGCAGCAAATTGATGAAAGGATAAGTCCATCTTTACTAGCTGGGATTGCATGTACATTATAATTGTTGTTTATAAATACATCCCTTGCTCCATTATATCCTGGTTCCTCCATTGCAATAGTGTTATTTTCTTTACGCAGAAGAGTGCACAAAATATTTAAGGAATATTGTAGCCCACAACCGATGATAATTTGTTCCTTACTACAAACCATACCTCTTGATTTGTACAGGTGTTTTCCGATTTCTTCTCTTAATAATAGATCACCCTGCTTATCTGGATAATGATTAACTACTTCTTTTTGCGATGATAGGAGAATTTGAGAGGTGTATTTTCGCCATAACTTGAAAGGAAATTGCTCATAAGGAAGTGTACCGTACTGAAAATCATATAGAATTACAGGTTTCTTCAGTTCTGATTTTTTGATAGATAAGGCATTTATACTCTGCGGCACATAATTTCTCTCCGTAAATTCACTTGAAGTATCTAGAACAAAAAAACCTGACCCATGTCTTGCTTGAATATATCCCTCCACTGCAAGCTGGGTATAAGCCTGACTGACAGTATTGCGTGCAATACCTAATGTTTTGGCTAGTGTACGAATACCTGGAAGCCGTTCTCCATGTGCAATATTTCCTTGTTCAATATCTTTTTTGACCTGATTATAAATTTGAAGATACATTGGATCATTTGAATTTTCTTGAATATAAATCATATAATTATAACCATCCTTATACCAAAGTGTATCCTATATTATATCATATAAGTGTAACTTTTAATAGGTTCACTTCCATGCTATAATATGTTTAATTCTATATCAAGTACATATATATCTTGAATAGAAATCAAGTTTACATGATTAGGAGGATAATTAAGTTATGCAATATAGAATGAAGAAGTTTCAGTTAACGTTGGAGCAGATTGATGAGCTCCTTCATCGTGCGGATACCGGACGATTCGCTACTATCAATGAGGATGGTTATCCATATGTGGTTGCGATGCACTTTATTTATTACAATAACAAAATTTATATGCATGGTCTACCAAAGGGA
>NZ_DAMBYD010000020.1:3108-8010 GCF_032051575.1 Aminipila sp.
CGATAATATAAATAGAAACCCCAAAGTATGCTTTGAGGTTGATGAATTGTTTGGTCTCTTGACTGACAATATCGAGAATGCCTGTGACACCGAGGCAGAGTACAATAGCGTTGTAATTGTTGGAAACGCTTCACTGCTTGAGGACTTGGATTATAAACATGAAGTGTTGAATAAGCTAGTTGAAAAGTACACTCCACAGTTTGCTGGAAAAGAGCTTCCTGATAAAATGATTAAGGGTACAGCTGTGATTGAGCTTGATATGGTAGAGTGTACAGGAAAATATCATAAATAGAGCAAAAGATAAACTTATTTTGTCTAGTTGCCATAAAAACCAAATATGATTTTCCAATAGAATTTATCCTGCTTTTTATTGCGGGATATTTTTTTATTATCCTGCTCTAGAATTGAAAAGTAATTCCTATTAGTTATTAGACATCACTAACTTTTCTTTCTTCTGTCTACCATAAATTTTCGTAATCACCCTGATTTTTACTATGAAATCCTTCCTTTTATTAAATTGGCTATAGAATACTAATCATCTATCTACTCTCCTACATCGTCAAAACTCCTTTTCATATCTTTTGAAAAATTCGTAATATGTACGCACATTTTCTAATTCCGTCCACTTTTTCACATCAACTGGATTTTCATCAAGATCATATATTTTTGCTCCACCCATAGCAAGGAGAAAAGGTGAATGTGTTGATATAATAAATTGACATCCTAAAAACCGTGCAGAGTCCTCGATAAATTTCATTAATTCCATCTGACGTTTGGGAGAAAGGCTGTTTTCAGGCTCATCCAATATGTATAATCCATTTTCTGAAATTTTTTCAATAAAATACCGAAATGCACTTTCTCCATTTGAATACTCCCTTACATTATCCATAACTTCATTTCTCACAAACTTTGACTGAGTTTTACTTCTAGCAATATTTACTTTCTTTAGTTGCTCATATTCTTCTATAGACTTCATTTGGAAATGAGAATATTTTGCATCTAAGTATTCTTCAAAAAGTTTTTCCCGTTTTTGATCAATTCCTTCGTTAAGGTTTCGGATATTCAACATATAATCAAATACATCATCACTTGTTATAATTCTGCTATTTTTAGGGATGTCATCTTCAAGTTCCATCTCACACATATTGACATAGTCAGGATAGAAATTAGATTTATTATAGATAGAATCTCGATTAATCCCTATTTTTTCTGCTATCACATTTAATGCCGTTGATTTTCCCGAACCATTTCCACCATATAAAATCGTAACTGGTTCAAAATCAATTCTTTCAAAACTATGTTTTGATAATATCTTAAATGGATAAAATGAGTCGTAGCACGTTCTTTTTTCCTCTAGTAAAAAATCAAATTCTATATCATCATTTGGAAATGTAAAAACACTTAAATAAACCATCATAATCACCCTTATCATAACACTATAATATTTGTATTTTTTCTTTTGTCTATCATAACCTTTATAACCATTTAATTTTTAACTATAACCCTGCCTATTTATTATATCCATAAAATTAACAAAAGCCCTCAAACCCGCATGAACAGAACAACTAGTTAACTAGTTATATAGTTTTATAGTTAAATATATCCCTAGTTAACTATAAAAATAGTTTTCTATAAACCTATTTCCCTATGTAAATATTTATATAGAGAACTAGTCATATTTATCTTTTACTTTATTATAATATTTTATTATCAGCTATGCACTACTATCACTATGATTTCATCCTAATGAAAGTTAGATTTTTAAATTGTTTTTTATTACAGAAGTGGTATAGTTAAAATAATTTTTATAAGGTTAACAATATTGCTTGTATATAGTGCTAATACCAAAAGGATTATAGTACAATAAGTAGCACACTTAATATTAACAATTACATATAAAACTTAATGCCTTATTTAATTTATCGGATAAATCTTGTGGAATAGCATGTCCTATACCTTTATTTACATAGAATTCATAGGGAAGATCAACTTCTTCAAATACTTTAATCATTTCTTCTTGCTCTTCCAATGGCATTATAATTTCTCCTTCCATAAATATGCCCCTAACCCCTCTTTCAGCTGCAAGCTTAACATTCACCTTGGTAAATGATTCTGTAAAATCTGGACCTATTGCAATAAACCCTTTTATAGGAATCACATTAGCAAATGTAATGTCTAAGGCTGTTATTGCTCCCCCTGAGAATCCTCCAATTATTACCCACTCCTCATCAATGGAATATTCTTGTAATATTAAATTATAACATTCTTTGATATCATTTCTTGAAATAAGTGGATTCATTGTCCAACTGAAACCATTATGACGATATAATTGTGAAGATTGAACATATACAACAATAAAACCTTTCTTTAAAAATTCATCAGGCTTCCAGTATTCACTAAATTCACCTATGTTTCCAGGATCACCATGTAATGTAATAAATAATGGATACCTCTTTCCTTCAATGTAATTAATCGGTAGATGGACAGCATATTTAAATCTAGCCTTTTCTCTAGCCTTTGCTAATAATGAATCATTTTTATTCTTAAGATCAACATACCTGATATCTGCTTTTAAATGAACTTCATCAAAAATCTCCTTATCACATGCCCATCCTTCATTAAGAAGATATGATATCACATTAATAGACTCTTCATACATTTCCTCATGAGAATAAAATTCAGCTTTTAAAATCATTATTTCAAATAAATACTTATCAAATTCCTGTTTAGGAAGATATTCTGATGCATATTCTAATAAATTTAAGGCTTCTCTGTATTTTTTCTGGTTATAAAGAGTTGTAATTTCACCTTCGAATTCCCAATACTTGTTATATTTCATACTTAATTCTCCTTTGATCAATATCTAAATATTTTTCACAGTATAATATTTCTCATACTATATATTCCATATATAGTAACTTTTAAACTTTATTCTATTATATCACATCACATATTTTCTGAATGTCTGTAGATTGTTTTTCCATATCCATAAACAAATATGCATACAAAGAAAGCACTAAGATTTTATTATCTTAGTGCCTTTAAAAAAGTTTTTGTATCCAGTATTTAATTTATTGATTTAATAGGACGTGCTTCAATATATCCTCTGTATCCCATTGGTGCAAGCTGAAATCTTGGTGCAGTTTCTGGTGCCCACTGATATCCGTAAACAGTAGGGTCAAATTTTTCAATATGATTCCACACTTCATAGATTGCATCCATAAAATCATCATTATAGGATTCACCTTGAAAAATCATTAATTTGCAAGGTGGCAATTCTATAAGTTCATATCCACTAGGAATATCATTTGTGTAGTCAATGGGAACTTCTACACCTTGCACATATTGTGATGTTCCTTCTTTAATAAGATGTTTTGGAAGCCACATTCCAATTGGTTCATATATGGCTTCTTTTACACTTGTTAGTACTGACCATACATCACACCCTACCTCCTCACAATATTCAAAATAACCCGTTGCTTTTTTTCCTCGCCTTAACAAAACTTTTCGTGAAGGACGCTGAATAACCTGTACAAATACAGATTTGGTATTATTGTTATCACTCATCTTTTTTCCTCCTTTATGAAGTGCTCGGTAGGTATCGAAAACTTTCTGAGGCATAAATAGTTTTATTGGTGGTGTACATTGACTATATTTTCTTGGCGGCATCCCAAATTCCTTTGAAAATGCTCTTGTAAATCCCTCGTGTGAGTCAAAGACAAAATCCATCGCTACATCTATAATCTTTTCATTACTATCACGTAGTATTAACGCAGCTTTAGTAAGCCTTAATGCACGAATATAGTCAAATGGTGCCTTACCAGTAACTTCTTTGAATAGTTTTGCAGCATGCCATGGTGAATATCCTGCCACAACAGCTAGTTCTTTTAACGTAATCTTTCTTAAAATATTAACATCAATGTACTCTTGCATACGTTGTACCGCCATAATAGTTTCAGCCTCACTCATTCTTCCACCTCCAATATCTAAAGTATATATCATAAAGAATTCTATTTCTTGACCTTCATTGCGAATAAAAAAGAGCATTTTTCTTCTCTTAATCACTCTACTAATATACCACTTATTAACAAACCTTATATTTCTAATAATACTTTTTCTAAAATTTCATAATGCCAATAATATAAATCCTCGGGTTTTATTGAAAAAGCTTTTTCTTTATCAACAATTATTTTTCCATTTTTAATAGTTACAAAACTAAAAAAAGGTTCTCCTGATAAAAAGGATAAACTGGCATTTTCACTCCATTCCTCAACTGTTACAAAATCATTTTCAAATAGCAGTTTAAGTAAGTCATAAAAGCTTTTTTGCATAACTCTAAGCTTAAAATGTGGACACTCTTTTTTAACAATATATAAATCTATTTCTTCCCATAACTTTTCAATGACACTTTGCCTATTAATTAAACTTTCTAATGATAAATCTCCTGTACTCATTAATTTAAGAATTCTTGTTTCCCATTGTGTTGGTGTCCAAGAAAGAGTTCTACTAAAATTAATAATCCATTTTTCATGTGGAATGTATTCACCATTTACTATAAATAGAGCTTCTACTAACTTAGTGACAGCATTATTCATCATATAATGACCTTGCACTGTATCCCCCCTATGAATCCATATATCACCTGCTAATCTAAAATACCACCAACAATCAAAAAGTAATCCTTCTGCTTGTAATGGTTCTGGTTTATTTATAAGTTTATCTCTTACAAATTTTTTTATTTCTCCATTGGGATCATATAAAATTTTTGCGTAAGATAAATCCCATAAAGCAATACTATCCCACGATTTCTGTTTTTCTTCCTCCAAATTTAATATCTTTATATCGTAAAGATATTTTTGAGCCATTGTAATCCCAATTGGTATAGGTGATTTTCCATTATTC
>NZ_DAMBYD010000020.1:8020-9773 GCF_032051575.1 Aminipila sp.
AAAAATCTATCTACATACCTTTGATCAAAGTCACATAGTTCATAATTTTCTTTATCTAAATAAATAACTATGTCAATTTCAGATAGATAATCTACATAACCTCGAGACATCCCTCCATTTAAGGTTATTCCAATTACTCCTTCTAAAGATTTAAGCTTTTTTATACTATTTTGTAATTCTAACATAAAATCATTAATTTTATTTTCACTTTTTAAGTTCACATATGGTCTTTTCATAATTATATCTCCTTCTTAAACTAATTTTGTCATATAAAATATAAATGTAACAGTATAATTTAAATAAAATAAAAAGCCGTAGATTTTACTCTACGACTTCTATCATAAAAAGATAGTTCAATTGCCTAGAGAGTAAAATAAAATCATATACTAATAAAATGGTTCACCAAATAAACTGTCACATCAAACAGTTTTACCACTCTATTTTAATAAATGATTCTATCTTACTTCTCCGTGTCAAATTATACTTTTTGATTACATAGTACTAATTTGACCGAATGGCACTCCACCTTTCAAAATTACACTGTTACATATGAAAATTATACACTTAATTAAAATATTTGTAAACATTATATATTAGTTTTGGAAATCATACTCAGAATATACTATCCATCCATATATTCAGCTTTTAAAATAGAATATAACACCAAATCTCCAACCCCTCTATCCTTCCAAAAATATCCCTGTCTTATTATCCCTTCATCTATAAAATTGTTTCTTAATCATTTAAATCATATCTTCAAAAGCATTTCATACTGACTAACACTATATTCAAAACCTAATTGGAGTAAAAAGTTTTTAGTAGATTCAGATTGATCATCTACGTTAAGAACGCTGATTTTATGTGATTCTGTATTTTTTATCATATCTGTAATTATACTTCTTGCAATTCCTTTACCCCTATAATCCTTATTCACTGCTATTTGGGGAATATCCCCTGTTTTTTTATCAATAATGCCATAGCCAACAATGTTGTTATCAAAACGCACAATAGAATATTGAAATGCTTCTGGTATAGAGCTTATAGAATCAATAGAATTCTGCCAAGATGGCTCAAAATCCCAAAATCCTGTTAATTGTCTTAAGTTAATTTTGTCAACATGTTCAACCATATAGGTTGTTATTGGATTATATTTATTTTTATCTAGATGAAAACATTGGAACTCTCTTTGAATCTCGAAGCCTTGTTTTTTATATAGTTCAACCGCAGATGTATTAAATTTAATTACTTCAAGTAAGTATTGCTCTACTTGCTTTTCTTTAAGCTCTTTTTTGATATTTAAAAGCATATTGCTTGTGATACCTTGTCTTCTATATTCAACTGTAACGCCTGTCCCAAGATCATATACTGTTGATTTTCCATTCCAATTTCTAAATCCATTTAAAACGAATCCAACTAACATTTCACTTTTAAATGCACCTATGGACATTTCGGAGACATAACCCCTTCTTTGAAGCATTTGCTTAAACTTCCAGATAGGTAAATCCATCTTAACCTGATAATCAGAAAATGCATCTGAAAACGTTTTATGAAGTGTTTCAATACTTGTTTTATCTAATATTTTATAACTAAACATTTCTTATCTTCTCCTTTATATTATATAATCTTTTAATTTGGCAATAAGTTTGTCAATATTCTTGAAAAAATATTTCTTTAAAGATATGCTTAATATTTATATTATATGTGTTCTTTTAGTATATCACATTAATATTTGCTAATTACATAAAAAACCAAT
>NZ_DAMBYD010000020.1:9783-10117 GCF_032051575.1 Aminipila sp.
AAGAAGAGGTAACGGATTGCTGCAAAGTGTCATTTTTGTGCCGACCATAATGAGTTCCGCCGTAATGGGCCTGGTTTTTTATCTTTTATTTATTTTTTCTTAATAGGAATCCAAATTTCGCTGTAATAATTTTCATCCTGATTACCCTTTGGATAATCAGCTATATTTGTATACATTTCAATGTTATAACCAGCTGCAATTTCATAATCTTTACAGTTAGGTAGCCATTCTGAGAAGATTTTTTGGTTTACATCTTGCAATGATTTTGGCATTGCACCCTTGCAGGCAAAAACAGCCCAAGTGTGCTTAGGAATAATCTTTGTAATAAACCCCT
>NZ_DAMBYD010000020.1:10143-13957 GCF_032051575.1 Aminipila sp.
ATGGAATATAATTATCGGCAATCAAGTATTCAAATTCATCTGAACCCATACTCTCATCAATGCATACACCGTACATTCCGCACACAACTTTACCCTTTCCTGTTTGATAATGCTCTGTCCAAAACTGTGGAATTTCTCTAGTTGCACTATCATATTTAAATACCTTTGATACTCCCATAACTGTAAATGAATCTTTTTCAACAATTTTGTAATCCATAATATAACCGCCTTCCAATGAAAATTTGATTTTTAAGGTCCCAAAAGATTTAATCATTGCTCCGTCTTTTCGAACTGCAGTAGGTGTGACACCATGGAAACGAGTGAAGGCTTTTGTGAAACTATCTGGTGAGTTATAGCCATATTTCACTGCAATATCAATAATTTTCTCATCAGTAGATACAAGCTCACTGCCGGCAAGAGTAAGCCTACGTTGTCTAATATACTCTCCAACCGTAAAACCACAAAGCATTGCAAATCCTTTTTGGAAATAAAAAGGTGACACCAAAGCCTGTGTTGCAATTTCCTCTATTGTAAGTTCCTCGGTGATATTTTCCTCGATGTAACTAATAGCTTCACCAATACATTCAATCCATCCCATACTCATCACTCCTGTCTACATTTATATCATATTGCTTTTCAAGCAGTTATTCCCGACTTTTTTTGTTATGTTTTGTCTGGAAGATTAATTTTTAAAGCTTGGTCAACACCATTACGCCGTAGATAGATTATGTTAAATTGGTTAGATAAAGGGAATATATATTATGCAAATATTTTTTATCTCTAAATAATTCATATGTTGAACCAGATAAAACAAATCCAAGATTTTCAACAAGACTAATTGACCTTTTATTGTCAATATAAATGCATGCACTTATTTCTTTTATATTCATATTTCTTATGGCGAATGTAATAATTTCTTTAATTGCTTCTTGCATATACCCATTTCCCCAAAATTCTTCTTTAAGATCATAACCAATTTCCACTTTATACTCTGTGTGATTCCAACAATGAAACCCACATGTACCCATTTTAATCCCATCTGATTTTCTTATTATAATCCAACGATTCTGTAATCGTGGTTCCTGCTGTGTATAAAAATTAATAATTTCATCTGCACCTTCAACATCAGTTAATGGCTCAGCATCAAATAGGTATCTATTAACTACATCATCTGAAAATTCGCTAAATATAAAATCTCTGTCATCACTGGATATGTTTTTAAGAAATAATCTATCTGTTTCTATATTATTAAAAAACATTTTTTCCTCCTTTTATATAAAAAGTTTTCTAAAAATCTTTCAAAGGTGGATACTTTAAGTTTCGCAATTCCGAATCAGAAAAAACATTTCCACCCCATACTCTTTCTTTTACCTACTCTTCTAACCTTTTTTGTTGTCATCTATAAATCTCCATTGCAACTTATCTGCTACAATAAATGTATCCATAGGTTCATTTAAAAGTTTATTTTCACAAGGAGCTTCTGGATCAAACCAATCATTATTAGCCCAAAGTATATATCCCTCATGCATAGATAAATAACATGATGTAATATCACTAAAATAGTTTTTTTCATATCCTATTAAATTCATACGACGCAAACCAATAAACTGTAACTGAAGAGTTTTCAATACCATTTGGCTTTGAAAATTAACCTTCAATTTTGAAGTTTCAGCACTACAACCTGTCATTGTTCTTTCTTCATTAACGCTTGCACCACTTATATAGTCAACTTTACAGATACAAGAATCATGAAAGCCACAATATCCATTTAATAAATCTCAATATCATTATTGTTCTTTATTATATTCCATCCATCGCTCATTATATTTACTCCTTTTTCGTATGAATTAGTAACTTTATATGTACAACGCTTCATAATATAATACCATTATTTACTATAAATGTACATATTTTAAGAATTAATGACACAACTTAATCCATAATATTCTTACTGATTTTTAATACTTATTAAAAATTAAGAGAATCCTTTTTACATTTAGGATTCTCTTAAAATATTTATTATTTATATTAAATCTGAGCATTACTAAATATTTAGTAATGAATTTGAAATTTCCTCAAATCTTTCATCAGGTATACCAAGTTTTTTCTTAAATTTTTCATCTTCTAATCTTTCAATAATTACCTTGTTAGGAGATATTTCTTTAATAACACTTTTTAGTTTCTGTATGGATTCTTCATCATCGTTATAGCCCTTTAGAATAGTTACTTCTAATATAAATTTACCTTTATACTGCTCTCTAAAAGCTTTCATATTTGAAATATGATTCTCAAAGGTATATCCTTCAATTGGCCTTTGGATTTTTTGGAAATCTTCATTTGAAGCAACCTTTATCTCACCAATAACTTCCTCGCACATATTTGCAATCTCTTTAAATTCTGGCAAGTTTAGAATATAACCGTTTGATAATAGCTTCACTGGCAACCCTTTACCTTTAATAATATTAATTATATCAATAATATTTTCATTCACTAAAGCTTCTCCTTATGAATTAATAAAAACTAACTCAGCTTTAGTTTTTTCTATCATGCTTTCCAGTTCTTTTAATGAACTATCCATTTCATCAAAAGACTTCTGGGTGTCTACCTTGTTTTGCGATCTTCCAATAGGACAAAATATACAATCAAAGTTACAATGTTTTTCTGGAAGTATGTTCACTTCCAATACTCTTTTTCCATCTTCGCTATAAATATCTTTATAACTGAAACCACTCATTAACTTATCCTCCTCAAATTAAAGTATTGTTACTTCTTTATTGTTAATATCAAGAATTGAGACCTTACATGTTCCTCCTAAATTATCTTGTACTGTTTTCTCTAAATCTTTTAAAGCATTTTCGAACTCTTCTGTTCTTTTTTCATCAATTAATTCAATACACAAAAAAGCATTCTTTGTATTTTCAGTAAGCATGGTTCTTACTGACTCACGCCAATTCCAGCACCTACAAATTGCTCCCTCATTATCTTTATATACTATTTCACCTTCATATGGTGGTTCACTTTTATCCGTTCCTAATACTACAAAACTTTCATTTCCAACAGCCTTAGTTAATCTTATATCCCCAACAAATGTATCTATATCCTCACCACCACAAGGAAGTGCATATCTTAATGAAACAGAGTTATAAATATCAACAAGTGGATTAATAGTTCCTAATTGATTTCCATTATGCACTCTCTTTAGTAACGCCTCAATAGATGACCTTGCACCCTTCTTTGTTTTAAACTTTTTAAATGCCTCTCTCCATACTTTTATAACTTCGTTACTGCTAAATTCTTCGTTCTGCAAATACTTTAAGGCTTCCTTCTCTGAATTTAAAATCATTTTTTTATATGCCTCTTTATCCTTTATAGTATTATCTATACCATAACAAACAATTACTCCGATTTTTACACTTGGAAATAGGCTCCAAAATTCATTTTCAATGACAAACTTTTTCATTAGAAATCCTCCTTTAATTAGTAGTTAGATTAGTATAATAATATCTCATGACTTATTTAAAAGAAATAAAAATAAAAAAGCCATAAGTGATATTATTAAAATATCTCCCAGGCTTTTATCCTTCCGTGTACACAATTAACTGTGCGTTTTCTCTCGGACCTGCCAGTTATAAACTGCGGAACCCTAGAAAACTTAAATATTAAACTATTTTGTAATTTATAATTTACAAAATCACTTTAGCACAGTAGTCTATTTAAGTCAATTTATTTTTTATTTGAAAAATTTCACTGTCGATAATAATCTTTCCATACCATTGAAAACTGAATACCATCAACCAATGTTATAAATATATTT
>NZ_DAMBYD010000020.1:13967-14531 GCF_032051575.1 Aminipila sp.
ACTCTAGGGCTTGAAACCATTGATATAATTTTAATAAATTCCATTCATCTAATTAAAAAAACAGCTCTCCTACTTTATAGCCCTCAGGCAGTTCTTCTTCACATAAAAATTTGAAGTTATCATCCTTCAGTATTGGTAGAAATACTTCGTATGGTATCCTTGAAAACTCACAGCCATAGCTACTAGCTCCGAACCACTTACCTTCTTTGCTACTCAAGTTTAAATTTCTCGCAAATTTTGTATGATTTGAGCAATCATGAACTGCTAAATCCCAGTTTTCCTCTTCAGCTATTTTCATGAATTTAAGAGTTAATTCTCTGCTCCAAGTTGGAGATATATAACCATGTCTGGAAATATACATGTTTTCGCCTTCATAATTGTGTATGTTATTCTCATTTAAATGTAGCTCTGCACAATTTATAAAATCCAGATTTGTGTCTAAAATTGCTTCTTTTTTCTCAAAAAATCCTTCAAAAAACTCAGGAGTCATTGGAGTTTCAATACCTACATTTTTAATATATTTTTTAGCAAGTCCAATATTTTTTATAACTTTATCTGCACAAC
>NZ_DAMBYD010000020.1:14541-16542 GCF_032051575.1 Aminipila sp.
CCTAGGTTGAATCTTATCTCATCAAGGCCAGCTTCTGCTAAAGCCTTCAAGGTTTCTTCTGTAGCTAAAGTACCATTGGTATATAAATGTTGATGAACCCCTGCCTCACTAAACTTCTTTATAACAGGATAGTACTTTTCAATTTCCATAAAAGGCTCTAAATAAACATAGCATACCCCAGTAGGCTTCTTATGGATGGAAAGAAGTAAATCTATATCCTTCTCATAAAACTTTGTACCTCCGATTTCCCACATACCTTCACCTATAGGAGGCTGATCCTCTAATTCTCCATAGTTATAGCAGAATTTACACTCTATGTTACATTTGTTTGTTTTTCTAATTGCACTTAAGCCAGTTCCCATAAGACAAGAACGGCATCCCATTGCAAACTTTCTTTCATTTCCCACGAAATAAGTTCTATTCCCAAGAGTTTTTAAGTCTTTAATTTCTGACATTAAGATATTATTCCTATGATCAATTGACTCCTCTATTTGTGCAAAGGTAGCGTATATGATTTCCTGTTGTTTTGTCATAAGCTCCTCATCCTCTGGTAGCATGGCAAAAAACTCAAACCACATCAACGCATCTTCTTTTGAAATTTTCATTATGTATCCTCCTCTAATTTATCTTCTTAAAGATTCAATCTTAATTCTTCTTGTTATACTTTTTCACGTATTCTTCTTCAAAAGTCATACTCATTCGCTTTATTATATCACTTTCATTGTTTCCTTACTATGTCTTTGGAAACTTATAACTTTTTGCAATTAAAAAGAACCCTGATTTCTCAAGGTTCTAAATGTGTTTCCTTGTTAACATAGCTACAACTTTACTTTGTTGAAACTTGCTGTTTGTGTACCCCACATGAGCTTGGCATTATAACTGGCTTCTTAACAACGTTACTCTTAACTTTAATGATTTTCATCTTGTTCCCTCCTTTCTTTTTGATGTAGCAAGTTGCATACCCTATAACCTACATTATTGTTACATCTTTATCTATTGAAATGGCAAGTTTTCTCCTTTGTTGGATATATCCTAAAATAAAATCAAAGGGAGAATTCTATACCAGTTTCATCTAAGCAATAAAACACTTGTGATATTGCTATTAATTACGATTAGCTTTCTACATACCACTTACTTTGGGAATTATACAATTCTTGATACTTTCCATTTATACTAATTAATTCTTTGTGAGTTCCTATCTGAACAACTTTACCTTTGTCCATAACAACTATTTTATCTGCCATCTTAGTTAGAGCCAGTCGGTGCGTAACAATGAAAGATGTTTTTCCTCTTGAGAACTCGATAAATTTCATATATAACTTAGATTCTTCTATTGGATCAATGGCAGCAGTAGGTTCATCAAGAAGAATCATATTATGCTGCTTATAAAAACCTCTTGCGATGGCTACTCTTTGCCAATACCCTCCTGAAAGGTCCACCCCATCAAAATCTCGTGAAAGCATTGTATTCATACCTTGTGGAAATACTTTGGAATTCACATTTAAATCAGCTTCTTTTAATGAGTTCTCAACACATTGATTTATCACAGTGGTTGATGTATCACTTATAATAATATTATCCTGTAATGTCATCTTATATCGTTGGAAATTTTGGAATATACTAGATATATTTTTCATCAAGCTTTTATGGTCTAATGATTTTGTATCTTGATCATTAAAATATACGCCACCTTTATTGGGTAAGTAAATTCCTGAAATTAGATTTGTTAATGTGCTTTTCCCAGCACCATTTTCTCCTACAATTGCTACGATTTCGCCACTCTCAAATTTAATAGACACATTTGAGATAGCCTCTAGCTTACTTCCTGGATAGCTAAAGGAAACATCCTTAAACTCAATTTGTGGAGCTTTTTCATAGTTGATTTTCTTTTCTTCTTGTTCTTTTATATTCATAAATTTAAGATAGTTATCAACAGTACCAATCCGTTTCATTGCGTTTCCTATTATGTAGCAAATCATCTGTTCTAGCATACTCATAATC
>NZ_DAMBYD010000020.1:16552-19287 GCF_032051575.1 Aminipila sp.
AAACAGCACCAAAATTTCCTACTGAAATAGAACCGTCAAAAAGATACTTAATAAGCAATAAAAGTGTAAGTATATGTCCCAATAATGCCGAAATTTTAAATAACAGCTCAATTCTTATTGATTTAACTTGAGTATTAATAATTTCGTCATTCAGTGTTTCTAATTTATTCTTATATCTCTTAATAAAGAAATTATATGCTCCTAGTAATCTTGTTTCTTTCAACTTTTCTTTTCCAATGATGCATTCCTCATAATGCTCGCACTCTCTACGTAACGGTGCAGCCTTATCTTCAAGTCGAGCATATAATCTACTTTTAAACATTTGAGAAAGCATAACAGGGAGAGAAAATAGAAAGATAATTATAACTAAATTTGGTTTTAACCTACAAAGGTAAATACCTATAATCATAAAGTATGGTATGTAGATAAGTGTAGTATCCACAATTCCTGTTATAAGTGATACACTATTTTTTACACCTTCATGAGCCTTATTGATATCATCTAAAAAAGAAGTGTCCTCAAAACAAGCTGTTTTCTGCATGGCACATTTCTGATTAAACAATTTTTCAAGTTTTCCTGTAACTTTACGCTCATAATCCAAACCAAAAACTGTACTTATTCCATTCAATACTGGGTTCGCTAAAATGCAAAGAAGAAGTAATATAAAAGAACCAATTATTCTTGCTAACATTGCTTCACCAGTAATATATTTACCAATAACGTTAAAAAAGCGGTCAAGTGCTACAGTATTAAGGGCAAGTGTTAAACCCAATAGCAAGTCAATAATGCAAATAAATAGGAAGTACATTGGACAGGCACCAACTACTTTCCGAAAGGCCTGAACAATTGTAAGGAAGGAAGATTTTTTATTAGTTTTCATTCTCATACCACCTCCTCTGACTATGAAACATTTCTGCATAAGAACCATTTTTCGTTCATTAAAATTACCATGCTCGCTTACAGCTCCGTCTTCAATCACATATATAACGTCTGCAAGTTTCGTTGAAGCTAATCTATGACTAATGAGAAGTGTTGTCTTCCCATGATTAATTTTTTCAAAGTTCTCGTAAAGCCGACTCTCACTTACTGGATCTAGTGCTGCCGTTGGTTCATCTAAAATTCTCAACGATGCATTACTTACCAGTGTTCTTGCCATTGCAATTCGTTGCCACTGTCCTCCTGATAAATCAAGACTATCTTTTATAATTCTTCCAATATAGCTATCAATGCCTCTAGGTAGTTCTTGTACTAACTCAATTAATCCACTTTCTTCAATTGATTCTTGAAAACGTTGAGTGCTATAACCATTCACATTTCCTAATGTAATATTATCCTTCAAAGAAATCTCGTATTTTGCAAAATCTTGATATACCACAGCAAACATGGATTTTAATTCCTCCTGGCTGTACATCTTGATTGAAATATTGTTAATAAGAATATCTCCTTCAAATTCCTCATACAATCCTGTTAGTAATTTAGTGATTGTTGTCTTTCCTGAACCATTAGCTCCAACAAGAGCATAATGCTTTCCGCTTTCAATAACAAGGTTAAGGTTCTTTAAAACATCGCGTTTAGTTCCTGGATATCGAAATGTTACATTCCTAAATTCTATGCGATTCACTAAAACTCTATTCTCTGATGAAACGCATAAGTACTCATTCTTATACTTTAATGACAATAGACTCGTAAAATCTTCTAAGTATTCTTTGGATTGAGCTATTGCTTCAGTATACTCCGGCAATTGCCAAGCCAAATCTGGAATTAGCGATATCGTACTATTAACAATAGAAATAAATAGTCCTATAGACAATAAACCTCTTTTCAGCGGAAACACAAGAATTAAGATAATAACCGCTATCAGTAAGGAAGTTAAAATTCCACCAATTTCAGACTCCTTTAACCATTTTAAACTGGCTTTAAACTTGAGATTCCTAGCAACTTCGTATTGCTTATGCCACGAATCATTAATCTTCTTTGAGTAGTTAAAAAGAGTTCTTTCTTTAGCAGCATTTCTTCCTATCAAAATTTCTGATAGGTACCCAGCTTTTCTTATATGTTTTTCAGACTCTCGATTCGCTTCATAATTTTCCTTACCGCCTCTTATCGCAATACGGAATGTTGGTATTGCTATAAATGCAATTGCTAATGCCGCCCACGCAACCTTAAATAGAAGCACACCCATAATTCCTAGAATCTTAAGTATTAGACTAAATGCTCCCAAAACCTGTCCATAAGACTTAACACATTGAGTCTCAGGTTGTCTAGAAACCCTAGATATTAAGTCTAAACTCTGGTCATCCTCAAAATATTCATATTTAAGTGATGCAACCCTTCCTATTAAAGAAATAAAAAAATTCTCTCTTAAAATATTTTCAAGCTTAGTATTAAGATACTCTAATAATAAAGGAGACAAACTCGAATACAGTGAACATAAAACAATTGCCAATACAGATAACTTTATATGAGCTGCCCCTGAACCTTCTGTAAAAAATCTGATTGAAGAATTGATGAAGTATGAAACAGCTAGCAATGAAAGTGTTGGAACTACACCACTGAAAAAACTAACAACTGCAATTGAAATAGAATAAAAGGGACAGTAATGAATAGGAATGCGAATGATATCAAGTATCCCGAGTGTCTTTTTTGTGAACAAGTTAAAATTTGACATCTAATTATCCCCCTAAAATATTTTAGTGCTTAATAGTCACATGTGCGATTATAATAAATTTCTATAG
>NZ_DAMBYD010000020.1:19297-22538 GCF_032051575.1 Aminipila sp.
ATAGCCTATAATTCATTATTAAAATCTAAATTAAGCAAAATGCTCATAATTGTCAATTATGCGTTGAAATCTTTCTTCTGATTCTTCAAGAATTTCTACAATTTTTCTTAATGAATACTCATAATGTTCTTTCATATAGCAAATACCTGTTAAGTATGGGCGTTCTGCTTTACCTGAAATATACTGTGCTACACAGTCTCTACATATATTTCTTGCCCAACATTCATTGCATACCTTATTGTTTTTATTGTTGCATTCCCTTACCAATGGATCATTAATATCATATTTAATTAAACTTACACATGGGTGACGATTCCCATCGGTGTCAAAGGTTTCTAGAAATCCTTTACTCAACTCACAGCAAAAGTCATCAAAGCATATACCATGTAATAACGACTCAATTATTGCCTTTACAAAGATACTAATATTCTTATTTGGTGCATTTTTATAAATCTTACTATATGATTCATCAATATACTTTTCAATATCTTTTTCTTCATCTTGATTATCTTTTATTTTAAGCCAATCTATTTCAGTTGCTACTTCAGAAATATAGTATTCAACTCCCAAGCTTTCAAAATACGTAGCAAGTTCATCTCTACTTATATTGTCAAGATGAAATTTTGTCAATGTGCAATTAAGTTTAACCTTATCTGAAATTGCAGTTTCTTTTAATCGGTTTATAACACTAATTATTTTATGATGTAGGCAATTTACTCTAAGTGTATCATGAATGAAACTCGGACCATCAACACTTATTGTTATATTAAACTTATATTTTTCAAAAAAACTAATCATTTCATCATCAATTAATGCACCATTGGTTACAATATCATAATTTTCAATAATAAAATTAGCTTCAAGTTGCTCCACAATATGTTTAATAATCTTAAAATTCAAAATGGGTTCTCCACCAAAAAAGCTAACCTTAGATATTTTATCATATTTATCTTGTAAGTATTTAACTGCTTTATCCGCAGCTTCCTCACTCATAATAGGACTTACCTCTCCAAAAAAATCTCCTTTTTCATAACAATAAGCACAGTTTCCATTACAATTTATTGTTGTTAGAAATAGTGCTTTCCCTAATGTTCTATCTGCCATTTCGTAAAATTTAGGCATTTCCTGAACATTTTCAAATGAATCTTTATATAACGTCAAGGAATTGCCATCAAAATAGTATTTTGATGTATTTACTGGAAATTCATATATCATTTTCGCACCTCCAATTGTCATTGTATTAATTTAAATCTATAATAATACATTCATTTCAAAACATCAGAAGACCTAGTCACTACTTAATCAGTAGTTGCTAAGTCTTCTTTTTGATTGGATTTCCATTTAAATAAATAGTAAGCGTATAACTCATTGTGTCTTTTGCATTACTATTAATTTATAAGTGCTCAAAATCTCTATATAGTAACTCAACATAAAATTTTGTAAAAAGCACTATATGAAACCCATACATACTGTATCGTCTATTTATTTCACTATTGTTTTAATTTATCACCATAAATAGCTTATTGTAAAATCATGGAAATAAATATAGTAATCAAAACTTTGACGATGATACTCTCATGTTTGAGAATGTATCAATAAAAGACTATTACTTTACATTGTTGTAGCTTGATTCTTATGCACGCCACAGTTGTTTGGTACGATAACTGGTTTCTTAACTACATTACTCTTAACTTTGATAATTTTCATTTGGTTTCCTCCTTTCTTTTTATATAGCATGATGAATACTATATAGCTTGCATCATTGCTACATTTATATCTATTGAAATGGTAAGTTTTCTCCCTTTAGGATATATATACATCATTAATTTGTATATATCCTAAGTTAAAATCTTAAGTAGAATCCTATACCAGTTTCATCAAAGCAATTAAACACTCCTAATATTTATATTAATTTTGATTAAATTTAAGCTTGTACTACTAAAAATAACATTAAATTCAATCTACTATTACAATTATTTTCTTATTAAGTTATATATAGTCTTTTCATTTTTGCATTTACACATTGCAGAATATTCACAGTTCAAACAATCATTACTACAATTTAGTGGATAGAAATATTCAAAAGGGTTATTATCTACATCACTCATAACCTCATCAACTATTTCTTCATCAAAATAGCAGTATAACAATTGACTAATGTGCTGATTGTTCAATTTTTAAAGCCAAGTATAATTCATAACAATAGTAATACCTACTACTTGGGTCAGAAGGATTTAGCGTCTCATTATATTTTCTCATCCATAGAAGAGCATTCTCAAGATCATTAACTTTGATATAAAGAAGACACATGAACAATTTTATGGAAACAATGGAGTAAATATTATCATCAGTAAGCTTAATATCATCAATAAAGATGTCAAGAGTGTGATTTTCAGAATAGTTTTTTTTCTTTAGAAATTCAATCACAAAATAAGCTTCATCAGTAGATATGTCATGTAACTTAAATTGTATGATATTTCGAAGCCTTTCATAATCAATGCAATCTTCAATCACCACCGGATCCATAACATTGAATAATTCACTCATCCCGGGAACTAAAATACGATAAGCTAATATCTCAGACTTTGTTACATCTCTCACAAAAATAGAATGACCTAAATCATTAATCAAAGAAATCAATTCAAATAGCATCTCTTGATTATCAACATAAGATTTCTTCTCAAAACTTCCCTCATATGATGGATTTCCCACAAAAAATGTTGACGGATATCGACCTGAACTATCTACAAATATTTCTATAAAATTATCAATATCGCCACCTTCTTTTAAGAAATCACTTCCCCGTGTCATCCCTTCGAAATCTTCAATCTTTTTACCTTGCATTAATTCTGTAAAACAACGCTCAACAGCAACCTCAAGTGATGGATGTGCAGCAGCTTTTACAAAGTAAGAAATATCCTTACAGTTGTACAGAACCAGACCAATGGCTGGAATCCCTCTCCCCAGAGAGAAATCCTTTAATTCTACTTTATAATTTCCAGTTTCCTCAATTGCATCTATCCAATTAATAACATCTGGCATGTTATTTTTAACCTCAGTAGTAATAGTAGGTGGTGTAATATGTTTTTCTATAATTTCTTTGATTACAAACCTTTCTAAAATTTCCGATATTCCTTGGACAAAAGCCTCCGCCTTAGTGTTTCCTGCCACCATTCCGTTGGTACCATAATAAAGATCTACAATATCTATAGGTAGGGCTATCACTTCATCATTTTGAATA